>JAITII010000098.1 GCA_031279515.1 Deltaproteobacteria bacterium | reverse complement strand
CAGAACTTAGCCGCCAAAAAATATTTTTTGGCTCAGCTCTCTCAATAATGGCATTACTATCGGTTATGCGCCTTTGACAAATTTTAAGCACCTGGGGCTTATAGGCCCCAGGTGCTTATGATGGCGCATCTTAATAAACACTAAAGGCAAAAACATCTAAGCTTAAAACTAAAACTTGGGGCTACTTCTTTTCGTAGGGGAAGGCGGGAATGGTAGCCCCTTTATCCGTAGCAATAATTAGATCTGCTACTTCCTGGCTCTGATAGGCTTTAACGAACTGTAGGTACTGAGGATTGTCCTTATCGGCTCCTCTGGCTACGATGATATTCACGTAAGGGCTATCGGCATCCTCCAAAAAGATAGCGTCATTTAGAGGATTTAGGCCCAAAGGAGTGGCATAGTTATTGTTTATAGCCACTGCTGCGGCATCGTCTAGGGCTGTGGGTGCTTGTGCAGCGTCCACTGCAATTATCTTAAGTTTTAAAGGATTTTCCTCCACATCAAAGGGGGTGGCGGTAATTCCCGCATCCGGTCTAAGGGTTATCTTACCGGCCTTCTCAAGTAGCAATAAGGCCCTTCCACCATTGGAAGGGTCATTGGGTATGGCTACGATGTCCCCCTCTTTTAACTCCTCCAAGGACTTTATGCGCTTAGAGTAAATCCCCATGGGGGCTATATAGGTGGTTCCAATGGATACCAGGTCCGAAGGATTATCCCTTAAAAAGGAATCCAGGTAGGGGATGTGCTGGAAAGAATTAAGGTCTATGTCCCCAGATACCAGGGCAGGATTCAGTTGGGGATAATCACTAAACTCTTTGATAGTAACCTTGAGGCCATCTTTGGCGGCCACTTCCACCGCCTTTTCCAGGAAAGCTACATCTGAACCAGACACGGTACCAACTGTGATGCCATCCTGGGCATAGGCAGCCGTTGCCAGAAAAAGGACAAAGGATAGGGAAAAAGCTAATATTTTATTCATGATTAACTCCTCATCAAAAAAAATCTTGTTTTTTATTGCTTTCCCAAAAATACTTAGAAAGCAGCTATTTTCAATCTATCGCCTGGTAAACTTGCGTACCAAGCCGTCGCCAACGCTCTGGACCAATTGAACTACTACAATAAGCAAGATGACAGTGGCCCACATAATATCCGTTTGGTATCTATGGTACCCGTAACGGATAGCCAGGTCCCCCAAGCCGCCACCTCCAACGGTGCCTGCCATGGCCGAATAGCTAATGAGTGTGATTATGGTGATGGTAATGGCCATGATAAGCCCAGGCAGGGCTTCAGGTAAAAGAACCCGCCAGATTATCCTCCAGCTGCTGGCTCCCATGGACTGGGCTGCCTCTATGACCCCGGGTGAGACCTCCAAGAGACAAGTCTCAGTCAAACGAGCCATAAAGACAAAGGCTGCCAAGGTCAATGGCACTATCACAGCTGTCGCCCCTATGCTCCGGCCCACTATTAAGCGGGTAAGAGGTATCACGAAGACTATGAAGATGGGAAAGGGCACAGAGCGAGTGGCGTTCACAAAAAACCCCACTATCCGGTAAACCCATTTGTTTTCCAAGATGTGACCCTTACGGGTCACAACCAAGAGGATCCCCAAGGGGATTCCCACCAGGGTTGTGAGAAGCGTAGTGACAGAGACCATATAAAGAGTCTCCAAAGATGCGATTTTGAGCATCATGAGCTGCTGGGAACTTAACAGCATTTAATTTAATACCTCCATCACAAGATCTTTCTGAAGCCTTAGCCACATTAGCGCCTTATCTAGATTGTCCGGGGTCCCTAAAATGTCCATTAATAAAATCCCAAAAGGGGAGTCTTTAATATGGTCCACATGGGCCTGAAGGATTATGGGATCTACTTCAAAGAGACGCACTAAGGTGGATACCAAAGGGGTGGTAATGCTGTCGCCAATGTAACAAAGTCGCACCAGGCGGCCCTTGGGGAGGTATCCATTTTCTAAAAAACGGCTGTTGCGCTTTAGGATGACCTCCACAAAACCGCGGGTTACTTGGCTCTTGGGATTGGTGAATACCTCTATGACAGGGCCCTCCTCCACTATCTTCCCTCCCTCCATAACAGCCACCCTGTCGCAAATTTCCACTATTACCTTCATCTCGTGGGTAATCAATAGCACCGTAAGATTTAAGCGCTTTTGTACCGATGCGATGAGCTCTAAGATGCTGGTAGTTGTCTGGGGATCTAAGGCGCTTGTAGCCTCATCGCACAGGAGGACCTCCGGTTCATTGGCCAGTGCTCTAGCAATGCCTACCCTCTGCTTCTGTCCCCCTGACAGCTGAGCTGGGTAGCTGGCAGCCTTGTCGGATAAACCCACAAGCTCCAATAATTCACTGACCCTCTCTTTAATTCTTCTTTTAGGCACCCCTGCCACTTCCAGGGGGAAAGCAATATTTCCGGCTGCAGTCCTGGAAGACAAAAGGTTAAAAGACTGGAAGATCATTCCCATATGCCTACGCTTGGCGCGCAACTCGTTTTCTGACAAGCCCAGGATATCCACATTGCCTATGGTGATAGTCCCTTGGTTAGGGGTCTCCAGGCGATTAAGGCATCTTATGAGGGTACTTTTACCCACTCCAGAAAGTCCCACTACACCGTAGATCTCACCTTGCTCTATGGCTAGATCTATTCCGTTTAAAACATCAATACTAGACTTGCCGTTTACAAAAGTCTTCCTTAGTCCCTTAATTTCGATAAAAGCCATTACTGTAGATCCGCCTAAAATTATGCCTTAAAAAAAATGCCGAAAACCCCTTTTTCTTTCGGGATCTAATCCCGACCGGGCTTTCGGCCTTCAGTCCAACTGATGAGCGCTTAGTAGGTCTCGGAAATAAATGTATTTGGAGATAGAACCACGATGTAAATTACCCCTTTTAAAGAGCCCTTGTCAATGATAAAGGTAGGGCCCAAGACTTAAATAACAAATGCATTACCCAAGAGGGCTAAAAAAGCCTTAAGCTGTTGGCTATCTTTTTGTGCCAGAGGCCACAAAAGCGCTAAGCTTCCCTTAATTTACCCCCCTTGTACCTTTCTCTTCTAAGCGCTCGTAGTGGCCCCTTGGGATGGAAAAATAAATTCTTGATAAACAAAATTTTTTAAACTTAAGTATAAATAAATAGATAAACTTTTATTAAATTATATATTATTTTCAAAAGACTTCTAGCTTTGTCAAAATAAAAAATTTGTTTGCTTTAGGACTTCAAGCATGCTAAAATCCGCTAGATTGTACTTAGAACCTGTCATTTAACTCACTCCCTAGGTCTAAAAGCGTCAAAAAATATTACCCCAAGGCCTAAACCCTAAAAGCTTCGAAGCTTCTAGGCAACAGCTCTAAATCTTTTTTGATGCCCTAACCTCCCTTTTTACAAAACGCTACAATTCTTATAGCTATAAAAAAACTACCTTAGAAGGTCGTTTTTTAGGAAACTCACTCCTAAAATAACGGCCTTTTTGCGTTTTTACCCCATTTCCTCCTGGCCAATAAGCCTTGAGATACTTATCCATATTTCCCCCGGGGAGTCGAATTTTATGAGTGAAGACAACAACATAACTAACCTTAAGGCCCAGGCAGATGCCGCTCTCAAGGAAGCGGAAAAGCTTGAAGCCGCATTAAAAGAGGCCAAGAGTAAGGTCCAGGCTGTCCAAGAGGCATTAGCCGCTGCAGAAAAAACCGCACCTGCCCCTACCGCTGCCGCGCCTGCCGCTGAAGCCCCTGCCGCTGCCGCTGAAGCTGAAGCCCCCAAGCCGGTCCGCAAAGGTCCACTACCAGTAGGCGATCCCGTAACTATTAAGATGCTGGATCTAGCTACTGAAAAAGGCCAGCTCACTATCTTTGACAGGGCCATTAAGATGAAGCCCTGCAATATTGGTACAGAAGGCATCTGCTGTAAGATCTGCTCCCAGGGACCCTGCCGCTTGCCCCTCACTAAAGCCATCAAAGACGGTTCAGAGCCAGATAACCGCATAGGTCTCTGCGGTGCCACCCCTGAGACTATAGTGTCTCGTAACCTTATTAGGATGATCTCAGCTGGGACCTCGGCCCATGCGGATCACACCCTCTCTTTAGTTGAGATCTTAATGAGCATGGGGGAAGGGGAGAGTGGAGATTACAAGATAAAAGACGAGTCCAAGCTCAAAGAAATAGCCAAAAAGCTTGGCGCCGAAGGCGCAGACAGCTTGGAAGGTCCGGAACTCTATAAGCTTGTGGCAGAAAAATGTTTTGTCGAGTTTGGACGCCAAGATGGACAGCTGGCTTATTTGGCCCAGGCACCTGAAGCCACCAACGAGCGCTGGGATAAGCTGGGCGTAAAGCCCAGGGGTATCAACAGGGAAGCGGTGGAGATCATGCACCGCACCCATATGGGCGTGGATCAGGACTACAGAAACCTCCTTTTTCAAGGTGCCCGCTGTTCCCTGGCAGATGGCTGGGGTGCATCAGCTCTGGCAACAGATCTCCAAGACGCCTTTTTCGGTTCCCCCACTCCTGGTACCTCGGACATAAACTTAGGCTCCCTTTCCTTGGATAACGTAAATGTCCTGGTCCATGGCAACTGCCCCCAGGAAGCTGAGCTTATCATGGAAGCCTCCAAGCTCCCGGAAATAGAGGCCTATGCCAAGAGCAAAGGCGCCCAAGGTATAAAGATTACCGGCATCTGTTCCACCGCAAATGAGCTCCAAGAGCGCTTCGGCATAGCCGGAGCAGCCGACTATCTCCAGCAGGAGCTTGCCATTGTGACAGGGGCTGTGGAAGCCATAGTCTTAGATGCCCAGTGCGCCATGGAAGCCTTGGGGCCTCTATGCGACTGCTATCACACTAAGCTTTTCACTACCTTCCCCCAGGCTAAACTGGACTCTGGCAAAAACACCACCAATGTAAAACACAAAGGCACAACACCCCAGGAAATCGCCAAAGAGATCCTCAAAGCCGCCTGTGACGTCTATCCCAGCCGCGGCCAGGTCACTATCCCGGATGCTACAAACCCCATCCAGGCTGGCTACAGCATAGAGGCCTTGGGTAAGATCCTAAAGTCCAATGGCTCTGGGCCCTTAGCCCCTCTAGCCAGCCTCATTGCCGCAGGTGAGATAAAGGGCGTAATAGGCCTTTTGGGTTGCAACAACGTAAGGGTAATGCCAGGGCCCTCCGGCAATGACCCCCACGTAGATCTGGCGCTAGAGCTCATCAAGGACGATATTCTGGTCCTTACTACGGGCTGCGCCGCCATGAGTCTAGGCAGGGCCGGTCTTGTCTCCCTGGAGGCCAAAAGCAAAGCTGGAACTAAGCTTTCTAAGTTCTGCGAGGAGTATTCCCTGCCCCCAGTCATCCACCTGGGTTCCTGTGTGGACAACTCCAGAATCTTAAACTTTTTATCCGACCTTTCTAATTCCGGCAGCCTAGGAAAAGAGCTCTCCCAGCTCCCAGCTGCCATTGCCATACCCGGCTGGACCACAGAGCAGATAGTCTCCGCTGCCTTCTGCTTTGCCGCCTCCGGAGTAAATGTCGTCATGGGCGCAACCCTCCCCATCCAGGGCGTTCCCCATATAGTTAAATACTTAGGTGAAAACTTTGCTGAAACGTACGGCGGAGCTTTCACCACTGACCCGGATCCCTTAAAGCAGGCAAGCATCATCGCAAAGCTTTTAGCTGATAAGAGGACGGCCTTAGGACTTTAAAAGCTAGGAAAGCTCTACCTTGTATAATTTTGTTGGCGCTAGCTAATTTAAGCCAGGGAAAAACCTAAAGTTTTTCCCTGGCTTTTTTAGCTAAAGGCTAATCTTAAGCCCTTTTTTTAGCTTGGCACAACTTGCCTCGCCTCTTTTCTAAAGCTCTGGCGGAAAAATTCATTAAATTATCCAAATATTACAAACTCTTTTCGCCTTCACTAGCCAAAGCTTGAGGCTCTTTTTTCTATTTTACAAGTTCTTATTAATGCGCCATTAAATATCACTACAAATTTTTTGCGCCCTAGCTACTAAGATCTTACATTTTACGTTTTTTTACCCAACTATTATTATTTGTAAGATAAAAATATCTGTAAGCTTAATGCTTTATAAAAAATTGTTTTATTGTAAAAAAAAGGCATCAAAGATGCCTGTAGGGTAGTATCCCAATATTTTACAATTTTTACTTACTAGCATGGGCTATTGAAAGTAGCCCATGCTAGCCCAAAATAAAAAGAGCTTTTTAGTTGATAAATAGCACAAACTAAGCCTTAGGGCAAAACTAATAAATTTTCCCTAAGGGCTTAAAAAGGATAGAAAGTCAGAAAATTAAGGCTGCTTCAGTGCCCTTAGAAAACGCCCAAACCCTCACGGAGGATTACCGGCTCGTCATTTACCAAGCTTATCACTGTGGAGGGTTTTCCTGGTACCGGGCCCCCGTCTATAACAGCGTCCAGGTTACCTTTAAAGAGCTCATCTATCTCCAGGGCACTGCGGGGCGGGTCTTCTTGGCCAGGCAGGGACGCTGAAGTGGAGATAATGGGGCTTTCCAGTTCTTTTACCAGGGCCAGGGGTATATTGTGAGAGGGAACCCTTAAGCCGCACTCGTGTCTTTTGGAGAGCATTATCTGCGGCACAAGCTTGGTACCTGGCAGTACTATTGTAAAAGGACCGGGGAGCAGGCGGCGCATGGTCCTGTAAGCAAAGTCGGAGATCCTGGCGTATTCCGAAATATGGGTAAGGTCCGCGCAGATGAAGCTAAAAGGTGACTTTTGGCTCCTCTGCTTCAGGCGGTAGAGCTTTTCTATGGATTTTTTCTTCCTTAAATCGCAGCCAATACCGTATTGGGTGTCCGTGGGGTAGGCAATAATGCCGCCTTCGGCCAAGATTGCAACTACACGGCTAATAAGGCGGCCTTGGGGAAAGTCCGGGTTAATATTAACTATCACTTTGATAAATTATCCAATACTCTAAGATTTGGGGCCTTTTTAGCTCTCAGAGGGGTGCTCGTCTTCTAAAACCACTCGGTTACGGCCCGAGCCCTTGGCCCTATACAGGGCCTGATCGGCCCTGTCTACAAAAGCTTCCAAATCCTCACCAGGCCGGTATTGGGATACCCCGCAACTTATAGTGACTGGTATGGCCTGGCCGCGATAATTTATTTGGGTGGCCTCCACCTGGGTACGGACGCTTTCGGCTATCTTGGAGGCTTCAGTCAGGTTAAGACCCAAGCAGAGGACGAGAAACTCTTCTCCGCCATAGCGGCAGGGGAGGGTGTCTCCGTTGGAGGCATGGGTCTGGAGGATCTTAGCGCAGAGTATGAGGACCCTGTCACCTATGGAATGCCCGTAAGAGTCGTTTATTGTCTTAAACCGGTCCAGGTCAAAAAGGCACAGGGATAAGTTTACATCATTGCCACGCTCGGCTATCAGCTGACTAAAGCGGTACTGGAGAAAGCGCCTATTGTAGAGCTGAGTGAGCTCGTCCATATTGGCTAGCCTTGTCTGATCGCGCAGTTCCGAGGTCAGGGTGGCTATTATCTTGTTGGTGCTCTCCATGTGATCGACAAGGTCCGACTGGTTGTTTAAAGCGTACTTAGTCTCCTGCAATAAGCTATCTAAGATATCTTTTAGCCCCTGACCTTCTGCCCCCACCATAGAAATCTGGGTGGCGGTCTCGTTTAAGATCTGCCTGTAATGTCCGGTGGAGTCTATAGTCTTTTCCAAATTATTGGAAAGATCTTGGGACACTCTACCCATTTTCTGGCCAACCTTAGTTAAATCGTCCATCTTTTCCCCTACGAAGTCGTAGAAGTCGTGGTAGAGATTTTCGCTAATTTGGGCAGTTAAGATGGGGTTGACCCTTAGGATCTCGTCCAACTTTTCCTTTAAGGCCTGATTTTCTCCTAAGAAATAGTCAAAAAAGAGCCGGTAGTTATACGGCGTAAGTGGAATGCGCTTCTTGGCCATAAAGGGCAAGAGCTTCTTGGCCAACTGATAGGTGGATTCCATCAGCTGGTTGAATTCTTGGATGTTATCATCATCAGAAGACGCGGAATTATTGGCTAGATCCGTATCGTTTGTGAAGTTTGTCGGTAACACTTTATTGAATACCAAATCACATGGGCTTTTAAGCCCTCTATTTTTAAAAAGGACAGAAATCCTTAGAAACATAAAAATTTGGGAAGGCTTATACCTGCCCTGGACTAGAAGGCACAATGGGAGAGTAGAGTTAAATTTACAAAAGGGCCATCTATCAAAATAGCTCTTTTAAGGGGGGGGTATCAGGCTTGGACAAAAAATGGAAGCCTTGATGTTGAAAACTGTGAAGAGATTACCACAATTTAAAGTAGTTTTCAAAGAAAAAAATCACTATATATTGTAGGGTCCAACGAGGTAATTTTTACTGGGCTACTACCTTTCCCTTATTTTATACAAAGCTCCCTAGCATGTCTATAGGCATTTTCTATAGCTTTTCATATAAAAAAAGGCCCAAAGAGCCCTTTTATTTATGAAATCCTTTGTCTTCTATAAAAATGCCAAAAAGTGAAGACTTTTATTTCCTCCTTTACCTTCTGCAAAAAGGCTTGTTTAAGCCCCAATATTGCCCCTTTTAGGTTTTGGAAAGTGTATTAATTTAGGAGGGAAGCTTAGCTTTAGGCGGAGAGTACCCTAAAAAAATATAGGCGCCATTTAGGTATTATTTAGCTAGTAAGTACCTTAAGGAGGGCATTAGAAGCTGAAAAGAAGGTGGGGGGGTAAAAAAAGAGTGAGAGAGGGGCCTTGGCAAAAGACATAAGAAGATGATGAGGCAAAAAAAACTTTTAGGATGTAATTTGCAAGACTTAATACAATATTTAGTAGAAATATAATTTTTTTAAATAATATATAGCTATATCTAGATGCCTCCCAGGCAATTGTGCTAGCAAGGCTAAAAAAGCGTGAGATTAACTGATTAGATAGCTTAAGACTTTAAAGGAATGGGGGGGCGCTTAAGCGCCCCCAATTTGAGCTAAGTTCTTTTACTGCTTGAGGGTGCCGTGGGTCCTGGGATCCAAGCTGTGATGCGGAGTTAGCATGTATAGGCCCTTTAACTCCCTTTCATAGTCCTCTAGGGTGTAGTTGCGATAGACGCTGGCGAAACGGATATATGCCACCGGGTCCAGTTTCCTTAAGAAGTCCACCACCCTTTCGCCTATCTCGCGGGTGGGGATCTCCTTGTAATTGGCCTCCTGCAGCTTCCTTTCCAGGTCGTCTATGAAGGCGTCGATGGTGGAAACCGCTATGGGCCTCTTCTGGGCAGCTGCCATGATGCCCTTTTTCAGCTTCTCACGGCTGTAGACCTCCCTGCGGCCGTCATTCTTGATGAGCATGGGGGTTTGCTCTTCCACCCTCTCATAGGTGGTGAACCGGTTGTTGCATGCGATGCAAACTCTCCGGCGGCGGATGGCGGCGTTTTCCCTACTCAATCTGGAATCTAGCACCTTGTTGTCCAACTTACCGCAAAATGGGCACTTCATAATTTACTCCTTATTCTTAATTTAACTAAATTGGGGATCTCCCCAGAAACTACGGCCTAGTCAATACTTTAGAGAGGCCTGTACTAAAATTATTGGGGGCCAGGTTGGCGCCCATGATTTAAGATGACATATGTTAGGATTGAGCCACTAGATGTATGGTACCATTATAATAGCACGCTTTTCTTGTAAAATAAAATTATTTTTAACTTCGAAACTATCTAAAGGCAAAAATCCTTGCTAAGGGCAAAAATCCTTGCCAAGGGCAAAAATCCTTGAATGCTATTTTAGGGAAATAGTTTTCCCAAGGGGCATAATTTCCTTTCTGTTAAAAGCTAGAGGCCCAAAATACTCGCCACAAAGCCCATGGCAGAGAGCTCTAGCGCTTATAGGAACAAAGAGAACCATATTTAATTGTACTACCTAAATAATCCTTGGTGTTTAATCCCTTAGTGGCCTAAATAACTTGGTAACTAGGGCCCAAGGTAGACAAGGCCAGGCACTAAGGCTTACCCATTTGCCCTATGCCGGACCCTGGAGCAGTTCATAATTAAACCTAAAGCTTTACAAAAGGTAACCTTCTAGATAATTAACCATAAATAATTTTAAAATGCAACAAAAAATTCTTGCTAATTTAAATTAATATTCAAATTTTTTTAGCTTGAGCTATCTAGCAAGACTTTAGAGATATTTATATTGGAATTTTACGCATTATTTCGGGCTGTTACTATTTTGCTAGAAATAACATTTCCTATATTAAATTATATTAGAATCATTAAACCTTAAAATATAAAAATTTTACTATTTTTTATAAAATTTAGCAAGATAAAAAATTTTCTTCCCTGGCAAGTCTATTTTTTTGAAGACCCTACTAAAAATTCACCCTGTTTAGAGGAGTTATTCCCTTTTTTACTACTAGAGCCCTGGGGCCACAAGCCCCTGGCCACAAGACAGAAACCACCTCATCTTGGATAGTAGCTTAAACTCAAAAGATTTCCAAATGCCTTGAAAAGTTATACTAACTGTGCGATCCTTTGCTATTGCAAATTTATTTGAAAGGCTTCTTGACGCGCCTGGAGCTAAGATGGTCCACTTTACAGAAAAAGAGACTTTTTTCATGAAAGAGGCTTTGAGGCTGGCCCGCCAGGGATGGGGACTGGTATCTCCTAATCCCATGGTGGGGGCAGTCTTGGTAAAAAGGGGCAAGATCATAGCCCAGGGCTGGCATTTGGGCCCGGGTCTCCCCCATGCCGAGGCTGCAGCCTTGAGCGCGGCTGGAAGCCGCGCCAAAGGGGCTGACCTCTATGTCAATCTGGAACCCTGTAACCACCACGGACGCACCGGTCCCTGCGCCGAAGCCATCATTAAAAGTGGGGTAAAAAAAGTCTTCTACTCCATCCCGGACCCCAATCCCCTAGCCAAAGGGGGTTCTGAGGCCCTGGAGAACGCCGGGATAGCTACTAGCATGGGCCTTTTGGCTGATGAGGCCTTCGAGTTAAACCAGTTTTTCATCAAATGGCAGCTCACCAAAAAGCCCTTTGTAATCTTAAAAACTGCAGCCAGTTTAGATGGGAAGATTGCAACTAGTACAGGCGATTCCCGTTGGATAAGCTCCAAAGTTGCCAGAAATTTCAGCCATCATTTGCGCACTGGCGTAGATGCCATCATGATAGGAAGGGCCACGGCCTTTAAGGACGACCCTGAGCTCTCGGCCAGGCCCTGGGGCCGCCGCAAGATGCATAAGCAACCCATGCGGGTGGTCTTGGATCCCCTCTTAAAATTGCCCTTAAACTTAAAGCTCTTTGAGGAGCGCTACGGGGGTCCCACAACTATATTTTGTTCCCATGAGGCCCCGGAAGAGCGCATCAGCGCTCATGTGTACAAGGGCACCAGGGTCATCAAGATTGGACGCACCTCTGAGGGACTTCTCTCATTATCCGAGGCCCTTTCCGCCTTGGGCGAACTGGAGGTCCAGTCCGTCCTCATGGAAGCCGGGGCCACCTTGGCAGCTTCTGCGCTTATCTCTGAAAACGTGGTGGATTTAATACACATCTTCATAGCCCCTAAGTTTATAGGCGGCGTGGAGGCCCCAAGCATGCTGGGGGGAGCAGGCGTTCCCACCATAGATGGGGCAAAAATAGTGGATATCCTCAAAGTTGGCCGCAAGGGTCCTGACATACACCTAACCATCCGTCCCAAAGGGGCCTTTAAGGCAACCCTAGGGGAGGACGGCAGCTTAGTCCAAGTGAAAGAAAAAGAGGATATTGGATTGGAAGAGCCAACGGCCCCTCCAAGCTCCGATGAGGACTCGGAACAAGAATTTTAAGGCAGTCTATCCTATGTTCACTGGACTAATATTAGGCCTGGGAGAAATTATCCGGGTAGAAAGCCAAGGCGTGGACTTATGCATTAGCATCCGGCCCAAATTTACCTTTGATAGTCCCCTCATCCTAGGTGAAAGTATTGCCGTATCCGGGGTCTGCCTAACTGTTACGCAAATTGCTAAAGAGGACTTTTCTTTCTCTGCCTTTGCCTCCAGGGAGACCTTGTCCCTTACAAGCTTAAAGACCCTAAAGGTAGTAAACCTGGAAAGGGCCTTAAGGCTAACAGACAGATTGGGAGGCCATCTTGTCTCTGGCCACGTGGACGGCATAGGCAGCTTAGAAAAAGTAATACCTGTGGGAAAGAGCCTTACCCATAGCTATAGCTTTCCCCTCCCCCTGTCTGACTTCATAGCCCCAAAGGGCTCCATAGCCATAGATGGGGTAAGCCTTACTGTAAATGAAGTGGACCCTAAAAAAGGCCTCTTTACAGTAAACCTTATTCCAGAGACCCTAGGAAATACCACCTTGTCCAGCCTCCATGCCGGAGCTAAGGTAAACCTTGAAACTGACCTCTTGGCCAAATACGCTGTGAACTATTTAAAGGGATTGGGGAGCAAAGAGGGCATGACTTTAGAAAAGCTTTCCCTTTTGGGCTTTTAAGCCGTATTGGAATATTTAAAGGTCGCGAGCTTTTTTAGTTCTTAGAAACCAAAGGCACAAAGACTAGCTAAAAATTTCTCTTTTGGCCCCAAAACGGCAAAAAAATAGCCCCAAAAAACAGTCAGGCGAACGGACTTTTAAGTGTCCGTTCGCCTGAGATCTACTGCTTTTATAAAGATGGGATGGGAATTGAAAATTCATCGCCAGGGTGATGAAAAAAATCGCAGGAAATTCAATTTGGGAGGAGATCGGCAGAGAAGGGAAATGAGCGAGTAGATCGAGGAACCCCGTTTCTGTCCCTGGCTCCAGTGCAATTTTTTAATGCATATACCATGCCAAAAACTCCTTTTCCAAAATAAAAAGCCGCCCTAATGGCAACAATTGGGCGGCAAATCTTTTTATCTTGTTACTTTCTCAAAAATAAAGGGGAAAATTTATTTTCCGCCCCGGGGCAAAAAATTGCCTAAAGAAACTTAAAAACAGGGCAAAAGGAGCTCTAACTGGGTAAATTTGACCCCCATTAAGGGTAAATATTACCCGAAGGCGAAAAGAAGGGGAGCGCACGAGTAAAAAAACGGGCGCTTCCCCTTGAATCTTTTCTTGGTATCCTACCGCAGGTTTTGCAGCTTTGATGGCAACTGGAAAATCACCGCCAGGTTGGTGTGAAGATTTTGCAGGGGATTTTTTGGCAGCTTAGGGGGTGGGAAAGTTTCTGCGGTAGAGGCGGGTGCTGATCCCGCCTGTGGCGTAACCTGACTCCAGCTACACTAGAAAGAGCACAATCTATGCCAATACCCCACTAAGCAGCTAAAGTATTGAAATAACTAGAAAATTTTTAACATTCTCGCCTCCTTAGCCCTTTTTGCTCTATTTTTTTAAGACAATTTTGTTAGTTTTTCCAGCCAAAGGATTAAATTTTCCCCAAAATAGTAATTTATTGATCCCCGGGTAGGCAATCCACATTTTTTATTTAGCTAACATTCCATAGGGCTTAATGCTCCAAAAAAGCTTTTTTTTACACTTTATAAAAACCTCTTCTCACCATATGAAGTATTTTAAGAGCACCATTTTTACCCATAGGGTACAAAAACAAAGAAAAAGGCCTTTTATGGGGAGAGCCTAAAATTATCTTACGCTATTTATAATATTTAATACTTAAAAAATATCATTTTTTATATATATTAAATATTTAGATGCTATTATACGTGATATTAAATTAATTAGTCTCATAACTTAAGCCCATTAGCCCCCCCAGGGGGCTAAAATTTAACAAAAAAAAGCGAAATTTTTTTTCTGCCGATCCCCTCTTTTTAGCTTAAGTACTTGTAATTATTATGTTTTTTTCTTTAAAAAAACTATTGCAATTGAGTTTCAATTTTAGTAATATGCTTTTCAAGGTTGATAGCGCAGGATTGTTTTTAACACAGCCTCCCACCTGTAAGACCAGCGATTTTGCCTATCAGCCACACCGGGACTGGGCCGGAGCGTGGAAAAACCTGGCTTTCCACAATCCGGCCCTTTATTTTTTCCCTCCCTTAACCCCCTCTTTTCTCAAAAATTCTCGAAAATTTTCAATAATTCTCGCCCATTCCCAACTCTTCTCGAATTAAAAATTCCCCCCTTCCCATCAATTTTCTAAAAAATATATCTAGAAGCTTAAACTACTGACGCCTTTCTATCTTTGCGGCCCTTAAATAGCCAAAAAACCATAGGCTTTGTTAGGGCCTTGTGAAAATGAAAATGAAAAAGGTTTATTTAGCCAAAAGGGTTTGTTTTAATCCCTTTTGGCTATATAAGCTTTAACCCCAAGATAAGTATCTCTTTAGAGGGGGATGGCCTTTTAGGTTTTTAATAAGTCATTTTCTAGAGAAAAATCTCTTTACAAAACTTGGGTGCTTTGGGCAGCACCAAAGTCCCCAGATATCAAGACTTGTTGCTTTCCAAAAAAGCTTCACTTTGCTATAATTTTTTTAAATTTTATCTTGCCTAGCTAACCATACAAGATACATAAGAGGTTCCCCATGCTGTGCCCTAAGTGCGGCTATAATAGTTTTGAGCACAATATTACATGCCCACATTGCCATAGGGATCTGACTCCCATTAGAAGACAGCTCTTTTTAACTGCTCCTCCCCCGGGTTTTGTGAACTTTTTTTCCGTTCTCTCCAATAGCGATGACTCTTCAAGCCCAGGCTATAATCAAGGTTTCCCGCCGTCTTTTGGCGGAGTGGATTCCTTCCAGGGAAATAGCAACTTTTACGAAAATCCCTCTGGTGGGTACAATAGTTCAAATCTTGCACCCCAGCCTGGGGCCCCAGGAGAGCCCTACTACCAGCCTATGGGTCAAGAGGCAGGTACTAATTACCCGCCTGCGCCTCCCTTGGCGCCACCTGCGCCTCCCTTGGCACCCCCTGCGCCTCCACCTCTAGCACCCCCTGCGCCTCCACCTCTAGCGCCTCCTGCGCCTCCGCCTCTAGCGCCTCCGCCTCCTCCCGAGGTGGCGGCGCCTCCTGTAGCCCCGCAGGCTCCGCCTGTGGCTCCTCCTCCTCCGCCGCCGCCTCCGCCTCCTCAAATTGCGGCACCTTTTGAGACCGGACAGATGGATATCTCTCAGCTCTTAGAGGATGCTGACGTGTCATTGGCACCCTCTGCCACCTCTATCCCACAGGGGGGACAACAGGACAGTGAACCAGATACCATCGTAGACGTGGAGGTGGTGGATGATGAACCCCAGGGCGCCCAGGAGGCTGTACCGGATATCCAGGTAGATCCTATAAATGAACCCGCCCCGCCGGATCTGACTAAACATCAAGCCGAGGACGATTTGGAAAGCTTCTTTTCCGAGGGCCTAAGCTCCAGTCAGCCAGGGGCAGTACAGGCCCCTCCCGCCATGGGAACTGGAAGATCCAGGCAAGATGTCTCCGAGACCTTCATGGTGCCCCAGGAAAACTTAGAAAGCTTAGATGAACCTCAGGATCTAGACCAGGGGGCCCATAATTTCCAGGCCTTAGACGACGATGATGTCCTGGATGTGGATGGTACTGACATGTCCGATGTAAGTGACCTTCTAGACGACTTAGATAACGACTAAAGATTCTATTTTAATAACCCAAAGGCGAAGGCCGCATTGGCCTTCGCCCTTTAATTAACATTAAATCAAGCTGGTAAACTTGCCCTTCGACCCTTTTCAAAACACCCTCCCCCGCGCCAGACTCATCTTCCCCCTGGACCTTCCCACTAAAAGTGCAGCCTTAAATTACGTAGAGCTTCTGAAAGGCTCCGTTGGCTTTTTCAAAGTGGGCTTAGAGCTCTTCTCTTCCCAGGGGCCTTCCATCATAGAGGAAATAAGGTCTCTGGCCCCGGAGGTAGGCATATTTTTAGACCTAAAGCTCCACGACATCCCCGCCACTATAAGTAGGGCCATGGAAGCCATAGCCCGTTTAGGTGTCCACATGACTACAGTCCATGCCCAGGGGGGTCCGGAGATGCTAAGGGCCGCTGTCAAAGCGGCAGGCCAAACCAAAGTGCTAGCCGTTACGCTCCTTACTAGCCTGGCCCCTGCTGCCATGCAGGAACTGGCACCGGATTACAGGGCGCCAGGGGCCCTGGCCCTCCACCTGGCCAAAAGGGCCGTGGCCACTAGTTGCCACGGGGTTGTGGCATCTCCTTTGGAGACTTTGCTCCTAAGGGAACACTTGGGAGACGAGCCCATCCTGGTCACCCCAGGCATCCGTCCCTCCTGGGCACAGGTGTCCTCAGACGATCAAAGCCGCACCGGTACCCCGGCCCAGGCCCTAGCCGATGGTGCCAGCTATCTGGTGGTGGGCCGTCCCATTAGGGACGCTAAGGACCCCTTGAAAGCAGCCCAAAGGATCTTAGCTGAACTTGCAAGCTCTTAAGGCGCTAGAAAAATGGCAAAACTACAAAGAGCGCAAACTCTCTTTTGCGCCACAAGCCATTTTTAGGGTCTAGTTGGATCTAGTAAAAGCTGGCCCCAAAAACTTTATGCTAAGTGCTAGCCCTTATTTAGTGAAATTAGCTAAGGGGCAAATTAGAGTTTTTGGGGTACTAATTAATATTTTCTGGAGCTTTCCTTTGTATTGCCTGGATGCCTTAAAGACCGTATCCCAGCCAGCTCGTTACCTAGGTAACGAGCTGGGGGCAACGCCTAATAAAAAAACGGATTTACACGGCCGCCTTTTACACGTGGCTTTGGCCTTTGCCGACTCCTATGAGATAGCCCATTCCCACCTAGGCCACAAGATCCTCTACGGCATACTAAATGGTAGAGCTGGATTATCCGCTGAAAGGGTCTATGCCCCCTGGTTGGATATGGAACACTATTTAAGGTCCTCCAAGCTGCCCCTTACCAGCTTAGAGTCTAAAGTGCCCTTAAAGGATTTTCATGTAGTAGGCTTTTCCCTCCAATATGAGCTGGGTTACTCCAATATCTTAAACATGCTGGAAATGGGGGGCGTCTCTCTCTTGGCAGCGGATAGGGGCAAAGACATGCCCCTTATCGTAGCTGGCGGCCCAGGGGCCGCCAATCCTGAACCCTTAGCTGACTTTTTCGATATCTTTTTCTTAGGGGATGCGGAACCCTACATGCTTTCCGACTATGAGCTCATAAAGGAGTGGCGCTTTGGAGGAGCCGATAAGTCTGAGCTTTTCTCCGCCCTCTTGGGAAGGCCTGGGGTGTATATACCCTCTTATTATGCCCCCTACTACGGAGCCAACTCAAATGGAGAGCTGTGCTACAAGGGCACAAGGCCCAAGGGACCTGCCGTCCCCTATCCCAAGAGGGCAGTAGCTACAAGTTTAGATAATTGTTACTTTCCGGAAAAACAGATCGTCCCCTTTTTAAAGCCTGTCCACGATAGGGTTGTGGTGGAAATAGCCAGAGGCTGCTCCAAGGGCTGCAGGTTTTGTCAGGCGGGCTATATCTATAGGCCAGTAAGGGAGAGAAGCCAGGATTTAATCCTAGATCTAATAGGGAAAAATCTAGAGTTCACAGGCCAAGACGAGGCAGCCTTTCTCTCCCTTTCTGCTGGAGACCACAGTGAAATAACCTCCCTGGTCACCAATTTTATGGATTTGTATGGAGATAAAGGCATAGCCTTATCCCTACCCTCTTTAAGAGTCCGCTCCATCAATTCAGAGCTAACCAGGCAAATAAAAAGGGTGAGAAAGACGGGCTTTACTATAGCCCCGGAAGCTGCCACAGAAAGACTTAGGGCAGTTATCAATAAAGACCTAACTGATGATGACATCCTAAGGGCCGCTGACATTGCCGCTTCCTTGGGGTGGAAGACCTTAAAGCTCTACTTTATGTGCGGTCTTCCCACAGAGACTGATGATGACCTCTACGCCATTGGCGCTTTGGCCCAAAGGATAAGGAAACTTACCAAGGCCAAGGTGAATGTGGGACTGGCCCACCTCACCCCCAAGGCGCATACCCCTTTCCAATGGCTGGCCGGGTCAGAGGTCAGTGAAATTCAGTCCCGCATTAGAAAGGTAAAAGAATACTGCCGAATCCATGGGGTAACGGTCAAATACACGGACCCCGGAGCCTCCATGGTTGAAGGCTTATTAGCTAGGGGTGACAGGGGATTGGGACGGATCCTCCTGCGGCTCCACAAACTAGGTGCCCACTTTCAGGCCTGGAATGAAGAGTTCAATTTAGACTCTTGGCTTTTAGCCTTTAAAGAAGAAAAGCTAGACATAAGTGCCCTACTGCAGGAAAAGGACCTTTTAAGCCCCCTCCCCTGGGACCATATCTTCTACGGGGTCACCAAAGAGTACTTAAAAGAGGAATACCAGAAGGCACTTTTAGGACTTTCCACCCAAGACTGCCGCACAGAAGGCTGCCTGGGCTGCGGCGCCTGTTCCGACGGGGCCAAGATTACCTTAGCCAGGGAAAAGACCGGGATACTCTTTGTCAAAGAAGAAAAAGACATAAGCCCTGGCACAAATCCCTCTGAAGATACCCAAAATATAGCCCCCCTGGCGCAGGCGGAGCCTGCGCCAGGAAGTAGTGCCCTAAGGGCTAAGACCCAAGGCGAGCAAACCAGCGGCTACCGCTACTTAGCCCGCTTTCAAAAGCAAGGGCTTTCTATCTTTTTAGGGCATCTGCAGCTGGTGGAGGTATTTAAAAGGGCCTTTAGGAGGGGGGGCTATAGCTTATCCCTTTCCCAGGGCTTCCATCCCTCCCCCAAGCTCTCCTTTTTAACGGCCCTCCCCTTGGGAGTCCCCAGTTTAGATGAGTTTTTGATCTTCAATCTAAAGGGCGATTTAGCTCCGGAAGAAATAGTTTTAAACTTGCCCTCTGGCTTAGAGCTCTTGTCCATTAGGCGCTACCCGCCCGGGGAGTCAAAAATAGTAGTGACTGGCCAAGAGTGGGCAATATCAGCCCCAGAGCCCGTCTTTGGCCGGGACCTTTCTCCAGAAGCTCTAGTAAGCTATACTAATGCCAAGGGAATTTTGAAAAGATACAAGCTTTCTGACTATGTGGGCCAAGTAACTGTTTTAAACCCCTCCCAGGTGAGGCTAAGTATCCTCACCAATCCCCTAGGTACCCCAAAACCCCTGGATGCCGCCAGGGCCCTTTGGGATATCCCCCTTGAGTTGGCATTGGAGCTGGAAAAAATAAAGACCCTCTTGGAGCTTTAAACCTTGGAAACCCTATGACCTCTGAACTCTTAATAAACTACCGTCCCTATGAAACCAGGATCGCCCTTTTGGAAAATGGGGAACTTGTGGAATTCCAGTTGGAAAGAGGTGCCAGGGGAGCGGGGCTTATTTCCAATATCTACAAGGGAAAGGTCTTGCGGGTCTTGCCTGGTCTCCAGGCGGCCTTTGTAGATATTGGGCTGGAAAGAGCTGCCTTTCTTTACGTGGACGATGTCTCTTGGTCGGATGAGAAGTTCACTACACTTTTAAGCAATGAAAACACCGATTTTACCGATGATGACGAGGACGAGGAACATACTGAGCATAAAGAGACCATTAGTCTACCTGAGACCCCCAAGGCTCCCATTGAGACCCTCTTGGATGAGGGGCAAGAACTCTTGGTACAGATCTCCAAAGAACCCATTGGCCAAAAAGGCGCCAGGGTCACGACTCTCATTACTGTAGCCGGAAGGCGGCTAGTCTTCATGTCCACAGTAAACCATTTGGGGATCTCCAGGCGCATAGAGGACGAGGAAGAGAGAAAAAGGTTAAGGGAACTTTTGGAGCAATACGGCCAGGGCCACGGCTTTATTGCCCGCACTGCAGCTGAAGGCGCCTCAGAATTCGCTATCAAGGCCGAAGCCAGTTTCCTCATCCAGCTCTGGGACCGGATCTTAGAAAAAGCCGACTCTTTAAGTTCCCCTGCCCTGGTCCATAGGGAACTGGACGCCACTTTAAAGGCTGTGAGGGATATCTTTACAGATGACGTAGAGTCCCTCATAGTTGACGATGAGGATAAATATCACAAAATAAAAGATTTTCTCTCCTCTTTTGCCCCCTACCTGGTCTCTACCCTGTCTTTGTACACCGGCAAGGACCCCCTCTTCCACTATTATAATGTAGAGCAGGATCTAACCAGGGCCTTGGACAAGAAGGTATGGCTCAAAAGTGGGGGCTATGTGGTAATTGACTCCACAGAGGCCCTAACTGTTATAGACGTGAATACAGGCCGCTACGTAGGGGCCCATAATCTCGAAGAGACTATCTTGAAGACCAACCTGGAGGCCGTAAGAGAGATAGCCTACCAGTTGAGGCTCCGGAATATTGGGGGCATTATAGTAATAGATTTTATAGACATGGAAAAGGAGAGCAATAGAGAGCGGGTATTTCAGGCCTTAAAGGAGATGCTCCGAAGGGATAAAGGAAAGACCAAGATCCTTCCCATGAGTGAGCTGGGCTTAATTGAGATGACTCGCAAGCGCATCAGGGAAAATATTGATAGACTTATGCGTGAACCCTGTTTTTACTGCCGAGGCCAGGGATTTTTGCTCTCTAGGACTACGGTTTGCTATGAAGCCTTCCGAGATCTGGAAATAGCCGCTGCAGAAAATCCCAATAAAGCCTTGACCCTAAGGGTCCATACTGCTTTGAGGGATTTAATTTTAGACGAGGGCCGAAGCGCCCTAGAGGATTTGGAACGGAGGTTAGGAAGGCAAGTTAATATCAAGGCCGATGAGAACATGCACCATGAGGAACATAAGGTGGAAGTTTCAAGGGCCCTTGACAATATACCTTCAGGGACTTACACCTAATAAATGGGACTATCTTTTGCTCATAAATTTAGATGGTTCCGGTCCATAACTACATGGACCATTAAAGGAGCATTTATCTATGCAACAGCATATAAACTTTGAGATGACCAAGCTAAAGCTCCTAAAAAGTGTGTTTTACCAGAACACGAACTTTAGCGAAAAACCCGAGGGCAAACAGCCAGCTCTTTCCCTGGCTATCCGAAACAAGGGGGAATTTTCCAGCGGAGACACAATAGCGCACTTTGTCCAGTATTTTAGGTCCCAGGGTTCCCAAGAAATGCCTTTCTCCCTGGAAGTGGAGTTTGGAGCCGTTTTTTCCATGTCCTCTCCAGTGCCTCAAGTTGAAAAAAACATTTTCATCCAGCATATCTTTCCCCAGCTGGTTTTTCCCTATATGCGGGAATACGTAGCTGAGATCACAAGGCGTGGTGGCTATCCACCACTTCTCATCAACATGGCCCTGGCCCCTGACTCCACCACCCAAGGACAGGACGAAACCCCAGAACAACAAACCACCCCGGTGGCCAAGTGGATTCACTAACAGTCCCACATGCCCTCTACCAGCTCTTAGGAGCCCTGGTATCCCTACCTGTCTCTTTAGCCTCTGCCCTTTCTGGCCGCTACGGCGGACATTGGTTAGACCGCCTGGGCTACACCGCAGCTGGCGGTAGAAAACCCATCTGGTTCCATTGCGCCTCTGTGGGAGAAGCCCAGAGTGCCGCCCTGCTTTTAAAAGCCCTCCAAGAGCAATTGGACTATCCCCAATATCTCCTTTCCGTAAGTACTCCAGCTGGACTTAGTCATGCGGAAAAGCTCTTTAAAGACGACAAAAAAGTCCAGGTCATAGCCGGTCCCCTGGACCACTGGGGAGCACCTCGGAGGATTTTTGATAGGGTAGAGCCTTGTGCCCTTATTTTAGTTGAAAACGAGATCTGGCCTGGATTATTGCGCAAGGCCCAACAAAGAGAAGTCCCCGTTATCTTGGCTGCCGGGAGGATCTCAGAAAAATCCCTTCGCCACTATAGGCTTTTTCCCTCCTTCTTCCGCCAACTCTTTTCCTCCATGAGCCTCATTACCCTTATCTCCCGCAAAGACGAGGCCAGGCTCATTTTATTGGGTGTAGACCCCGATAAGCTCTTAGTCTTAGGTAGCCCCAAATTTGATACCTTGATTACCTTAGCTAGAAATGAGCCCCCTTTACCAGCACCTCTTTCCAAAGGGCCCTATCTCCTAGTGGCCGGCTCTACCCACCCAGGGGAAGAAGAGCTCATCTTAAAGGCCCTGGCTAAATTACTGCCTGGAAAGTCGGCTGAAAATAGTCCAGTAAAACTCATCCTGGCCCCCCGCCACACGGAAAGGGCCGCAGAAATTTTAGAGCTAGCCCGCCGCAAAGGTTTTACTGCTGATTACACCAATGACCCTAAAGCTACCACAGATTCCCTTCCCCAGGTTGGGATAGTAAGTACCATGGGAAAGCTAAAAGCCTTTTATGAGATAGGGGATCTAGCTATTGTTGGTGGCAGCTTTTTTCAAAGCTACCAAGGTCATAACCCCTATGAGCCAGCGGCTCTTGGTAAGCCTGTTATCTTTGGACCATATATGTCCAGCTTTTCAGGTGAAGCGGATTTATTAATTGAAGCAGAAGGAGCTATTAGCGTAGAACCTTCCACCTTAGCTGCCGTCCTAGCCCAATACGTAGATGACCCCGCACTATCCCACAAAACCGGCTTAAACGCAAAAGAAGCCTTGGCCTCCCAGAGCCTGGTTGCCCCCATCATTGCCTCACAGATAAGCTGTGCCCTTGGTGATAAGATAAAGAAGCCTTAGTTTTCCTTTTATCTTTTAATCCTGGAATCTAATAATATACAAGCTTAGTTCATTTCTCTTTATGCCCATCTATTAGATCTATAATTAATGTGATAAATACTCTGAAAGCTCTCTGTACTTTGCCTTGTGCCCAAAATTGCTTTACTTACATGAGCACCTAAGGCTTTTAAACTCAAAGCTAAAAAGTTCCTCTCCCTTAGGCTAAAACCTAACTTCTGAAAAGTCCATAGGAGTTAGTCTTTAGTAGTAATCACAAGTTATTTTCCCTTAACATGGCTAAAAAAATTAGTAAGTTACTAGACTTTTAGTTATTTTAAGCTGATATTTAGCCATGGGCAGAATTTTTGTTATTCTCTATTTAAGAAAACGGTCCTATTCTTGTGCCCTTAAATTTTACAGTGCTGGATGGTATCTTCTGAAGCAATAAAAAAACAAAAAACCCTAATTAAAGCTTTAGGTCACAAAAAAAGCTAGCACATTATACGCTAAAAAGATTTTTTCGCGCTAAGATTATTTCCTTTAAAATGCCAAGATCTTCAATTAATGTAGGAGGTATGTAAGCTTTCTGAGCTTAAATATTTTGGAGTTCACTAGTTAGAAGCCCTAAATTTGCGGGCTTTAAGTTCGCGCATTTAATTTGCCAAGTTCGTGCATTTTAGTTGCCAGGCTAGCGCATGGCACATGGCAACTAGCGCGTGAGAGCTAGCCTCTAGCGCATGGCCCCCTTCCGGGCAATATATCTACCATATATAGCTAATATATAAATTAATAATACTATATATTCTAGATTATTGTAAGTTCCCGCAAAACTATTCCCATGACTTCAATTTAACCCTTTGGCGTAAAGGCCCATTAGTCTCAATAGTTAACGGCTATTTATTTATCTTAGAGCATGTAAAAACACCTTAAAAACTAGCAAAAGATAAGATATAATTTTTGCCGGATCTTAAAAGCTTTCCCTGTTAGTCAAAAATCTCTAGATAATCTTTCAGCTAAAGGCTGCGGTTAATAAAGCAAAAGCTACATTACTATGGGTACAGTTCCGCACAATTATCTAAAAAAGAGGAAAAGGGCCGCTCTTTTTCCCCTCATCTTGGGAGTAATCATAGTTTTTTGCGCCCTTTCCGCCACTTTTGCCCAAGGCTATTTAAAATCCGAATACATCGGGGGCTGGCCGGGAATCTGTGAAAATGGCACCTGTTTTGACGATGGGACTCCGCAATCAGCCCAAATACCTGACATCCGCCGCAATATCCTCCAGCATAACCTTGAATCACCCACCTGCGCCACCGATCTTATTTATATAAACATAGAGTATCCAGAAAACACAGGAAGCCCTGATTTAGACGCCATGTTGGCCACCACCATGGCTAAGAAGTTTAGAGAAGCCAGGGATATGGCCCAAAAGATCTCTTGCAATGACTTTTTCGAAGGCTGCGCTGGCAAATGCCTGCCCGTGGGTATTGAAACCAAGCACTTTTTGCAAAAATCTGCACCCTTTACCCTCTCCCTTTTCAGGGTAGATAGGTTCATAGGTAACTATCGTAAGAATGTCCATGTGCGGGGCACAGTCTCTTATAATTTTGCCAACTACGATTTGAGGACCGGAAAGGCCCTTACCATAGACCAGATCTTCCCAAAGCCCCAAGAATCCTCTCTCCTTTTTTGGGAATACATAGATGGGATCTTAGCCGCAGATGGCAATTGTCCGGCCAAAGAACTCATGTTGGAGCCCAAAAGACCAGCAGGCGGGGCACTTACTGCTGGGGACCTCCTCCTATCCAGTGAGGGGGCCACCATCGCCTTGTGGAGTAATAACACAGCCAAGTGCCAGTCCAGGGCCATAGATATTCCAGCTGCAAAAATGGTAGCCTTTGGTGCCCTGGAAGACCTTTGGGCAAGGTAGAGCTTTGACTTTAAAGATAATAGCCGGGGAAAAAAGGGGCCTTAAGCTCTTTGTCCCAGATCCTACCTTAGCCAAACCCACCTCAGCCAAGGTGCGGGAGGCTATCTTCAGCATCCTGGGCGAAAAGGTTCCCTCTGCCCGGGTCCTGGACCTCTATGCTGGCTCCGGAGCCATGGCCCTGGAAGCTATAAGCCGCGGAGCGGAAAGTGCCACCTGTGCCGATGAAAACCAAAAGGTGCTAAAAACCATTGGGCAAAATATCGCCCTCTTTGGTAAGGACAAAGATATTGTTGCCTTAGCCGCCTCATTTCCCAAGGATATCAATCTATTAATACCTAGAAGCCCTTACGATCTTATCTTTTTGGATCCCCCCTATAGAGACATAGAAGTGCCCCAAAGCTTTCTTAAATTGGCGATAAAAACAAAGCTAATAGCGCCTTCTGCCACCCTTGTCTGGGAGATGGCTAGCTCCAATCTAGCTAGATTGGAGCTTATTTCCTTTACTCCCTGGACTGTGTGGAAATCCAGGAGCTGGGGTAAAAAAGCCGCGCTTTTTTTAGAGCTTTAGTCACGAGCCGTAGTCCTGGAACTCATCCATAATAGACCGGCAGGCAATGGGCATCCGCCAACCCACTCCAAAGGCCTGGCTGGTTATCTTTAAGACAGGTGCCCCCTGGCGCCTTTTGAATTCAGCTGCCCTCACCAGAGATGACACCTTCCGGACTGTCTCGGTTTCAAAGCGCCCAGTTCTGGCCAGCTCCATGGGACTTATTCTCTTTTCCAAAAGGGCTATTAAAATGGCGTCCAAGAGCTCATAGGGGGGGAGGTTATCCTGATCGGTCTGGCCTGGCTTTAGCTCAGCAGATGGGGGCTTTAAGATGGTATTGCGGGGTATTATTATTTTCTCCCTATTGACCCAGTTGGCCAGGCTATAGACCTCGGTCTTGTAGAGATCCCCAATAACCGCCAGGGCACCGCACATATCTCCGTAGATGGTGCAATAGCCCACAGAGATCTCACTCTTATTGCCTGTAGTTAAAAGCACCCTTCCGAATTTATTGGCAACTGCCATCAAAAGTACGCCTCTTATCCTTGCCTGGATATTCTCTTCCGCTTCATTGGGTGGAAGGTCTATAAATACAGGGGCCAAGATCTCTTTAAAGGACTCCATAGCCGTCCCGATGGGAAGCTTATTTACGAGCTCTAAAGAAAGGTTAGAGGCCAGTTCCAGAGCGTCAAAGACGCTATGGTCCGAGGAATGGGGTGAGGGCATAATGAGTCCCTGGACATTTTCTTTTCCCATGGCATTGACTGCCAAGCTAGCAGACAGGGCGGAATCTATCCCCCCCGAGAGCCCCAAGACCACGGATTTTAAGCCGTTTTTGCTGCAATAATCCCGGATCCCTAAAGAGAGGGCCTCCCAGGTCTCAGGTTCAGGGTCAAAGTCACAGTCTTTTATCTCTTTTGTAGGATTTTCCAGGTCCACTACCAGGATGTCCTCTTGAAAAGACTTAGCCCTGGCCATTAAGGTCCCGTCAGGGGCAAAAAAGCTGCTCCTTCCATCAAAGATAAGCTCATCATTGGCGCCCACCTGATTGCAGTACAAAATCTGACAACTATATTTCTGGGCCAGGGCCTTTAGCATCCTTTCCCTTAAGAGCTCTTTACCCACGGAAAAGGGGGAGGCGGATAGGTTCAAAAGCACATCAAAAGGTGGGTGACCTGCAAGTGGGTCCAAGCGATACAGGGGATGAGGCCAAAATGCCTCATCATTCCAGATATCCTCGCAGATAGTCACCGCAAAGTTTAATCCGCCCATCTTAAAGACCAAGGGCCCGGTACCTGCCTCAAAGTACCTGGCCTCGTCAAAGACATCGTAGGTGGGTAGGAGCCTTTTGGCATAGGTGGCAATAATATCCCCGCCTTCCATTAAAAGCGCCCTATTGTAGAGCCTTTGACCCTTTTCCAGGTTATAGCCAATAGAGCCTATTAGCACAGTGAGCCCCATCTCTCCAGCTGCCTTGGCAATAAGTTCCGCCGAACCCTTGGCCCTTTCCACAAAGGCGGGATATAAAAGAAGATCCCTGGGGGGATAGCCGGTAATGGCCATCTCTGGGAATAGCAAGAGCTGCGCGGACAAATCCTTGGCCTTTTGCATGGCCTTTAAGATATTTTTCCTATTATTAATAATATCCCCCACCTTGGGGTTTAATTGCACCAGAGCGCACTTCATTTGCAAGTCCTTTAGGCTTTTTCCGCGTTGACAAGCGTTATCACCTCAACTATACTCCAAAGGGAAGGGGTGAGAAAAGAAAAGCTTTCCCTTAATCTTTTGCGAGCCATAATATAGTGAGCCATGTTTATGGCAGTATATTTTATATAATCTTTCCTATTCTTGCCTCAAATCAAATAAATCGTTACCCCATACCACAATAAAATATTTATTTTATCTAAAGACTCGATATTAAGTCTATTTTATACAACATTATCATTATTTTTTGCAAATTTGCGCAAGCTAAGGGAGGCAGCGCTTATGGAAGCTCATGATGAAATCTTAATAAACAAACTTATGCCCCAATACCCTGAACTGAAAAAACTCATGGACGACCATATAGAATATGAAAAGAGACTCGATGAGCTAAACAGCCTGTCCTATCTGACCCCCAAAGAGGATCAGGAGAGAAAGGTCATTCAGAAGGCCAAGTTAAGAGGAAAAGACAAAATAGAATTTATCATAGCCCCTCATAGGTCCCAATAAAACCCCAATTTTTAGCTAAGGATAAAAATAGATATAAAAGCTACAAAAGGTAGCGGGCATTTTGTCTGGCTAATAGGCTAAAAGCGGCCGGCTATCTTACTAATAGCTTTTTAGAAGACTCTTTTTTTAATTAAGCCCCCAGCGTAAAGTTTTAAGCCCCCTAATACCCTCTTTGTGAGAAAGGTCAATTATGCCCGTCATTGTGCCCAATTTGAATCTAGTGACAAGGGCCTAATATTTTAGAGAACGTAAGCTTTTCAATAGGGATTGTGTTTGCCCCCGAAAAGGTCCATTTAATGCCTTTTCGGGGGCTTTTTTCCCAAAAAGAGACCCATATAAGGGAGTAAAAATTTTAATGTCCAAGCTAAGCGGAGCTGAAATACTAATAGAGTGCTGGAAAAAAGAGGGCGTAGAGGTCATCTTCGGCTATCCAGGGGCTGCTACAGTAGATATCCACCACCATCTAGAGACAAGCGGCCTGCGCTTCATTTTGTGCCGGCATGAGCAGGCGGCGGTCCATGCCGCCGAGGGCTATGCCCGCTCCACAGGAAGGCCAGGGGTAGTCTTGGTCACCTCCGGACCCGGAGCTACCAACACTATTACGGGCCTGGCCGGGGCCAATATGGACTCGGTGCCGGTCCTGGTCTTCTCTGGTCAGGTGGCTAGGATGCTAATTGGCAATGACGCCTTCCAAGAAGTAGATATTGTTGGGGTCTCAAGGCCTGTTACCAAGCACAATTACCTGGTCCTTTCCACAGAAGAGCTAGCTACCACTGTGAAAGAGGCCTTTTACGTAGCCACTAGCGGCAGGCCGGGGTCCGTCCTAGTAGACCTACCTAAAGACGTAATAAGCGGGACCTCGCAATTTAGCTATCCCAAAAAAGTGGAGTTAAGGGCCTATAGGCCCCATTTAACGCCCCACCCCAGGCAGGTAGCCAAGGCAGTAAGTCTCTTAAAAGAAGCCGAAAGGCCGGTTATCTATGCAGGCGGGGGAGTAATCTCCTCGGGGGCAAGCGAAGAGCTCATTAAACTCGCTGAACTTTTAGAGATACCTGTCACTACCACCCTCATGGGACTGGGGGGCTTTCCTGGTAGCCACAGGCTCTTTTTGGGCATGCTGGGGATGCACGGCCTCTACCGCGCCAATATGGCCATCCAAAATGCGGACCTCATCTTAGCAGTGGGAGCCCGCTTTGATGATAGGGTAACAGGTGCCTTAAACCTCTTTGCCAAGGGAGCTACCTTTGTACATATTGACGTGGACACCACCTCTATCCATAAGATTTTAGATGTGGACGTGCCTTTAGTAGCTGATGCTCGCCAGGCCCTATCGGCAATCTTAGGCGCCTTGGGTGAGGCACCTAGCTACAATAATGTTAATAGGCCCCAATGGCTTTCCCGCATAGATGCCTGGAACCAAGAGGCCCCTCTTTCCTATGAAAAAGACTCCCCAGATGGTGCCATAGCGCCCCAGGCTGTGGTGGAGGCCCTCTACCGCCACACAGGCGGTAGGGCCGTCATAGTCACAGAGGTGGGTCAGCACCAAATGTGGGCTGCCCAATACTATCTCTACGATAGGCCCAGGCAGTTCATCTCCTCGGGGGGCTTAGGGGTCATGGGCTTTGGACTTCCTGCAGCAATAGGCGCTTTGGTGGCACGTCCCGAATCCATGGTCATAGATATAGCCGGAGACGGCTCCATCCTCATGAACATTCAGGAGCTGGCAACCATTGCCCAGGAGGGACTACCTGTAAAGGTGGCTATTTTAAATAATGGCTCTTTGGGAATGGTCCGCCAATGGCAGGAGCTTTTCTATGGAGGCCGCTACGCGGCCACCATCTTAAAGAACCCAGATTTTGTGACCTTGGCAAAGGCCTTTGGGATAGAGGGCTATATGGCCCAAACCTATGACCAGATGGATACTGTCATAGAAAAGGCCTTGGCCAGCCCTGGTCCAGTTATCATGGACTTTAAAGTCAAGGCCAAAGAGCTGGTCTTCCCCATGGTCCCGGCAGGCAAGGCCATAGATGAGATGCTCTTGACCTCGACAACACCAAAGCATAAGGAGTAAGGCCATGGAACCCAAATCCGATAGTCCCAGACGCCATACCCTGGCCCTCCAGGTAGACAATCGCCCAGGGGTACTGGCCCGGGTCACTACCCTTATCTCCGGCAGGGGCTTTAATATCGATAGCCTGTCAGTGGCTGAGACTATGGACCCGGAGATCTCGGTTATCACCCTAATAATTACCGGCAGTCCCAAGATAATAGCCCAGATAATCAAGCAACTGAGGAAACTTATCAATATTATTAAGGTGACAGACCTCTCAGAGATGGACTATGTGGAGCGCCAACTCATCATGGTGCGGGTAAAAGCCGAGGACCCTGCCCTCCGCTCCGAGATCATGCGCCTCTGTGAGATCTTCCGGGCCAAGATAATAGACGTTTCCCACAAGACCTTCACCCTGGAGATAACCGGCGGCAATGATAAGATAAGCGCCGCCCTTAGCCTGCTTACCCCCTTTGGGATAGAAGAGCAGGTCTCCACCGGCCTTACAGCTATGACCCGTAGCGCCCAACGGCAAAGGGCCCTGACCTAGAGTCTTTCCTTTTCTTTTGTGGCGAAAAGGTACAAAATGGCATCCATAGATCAGAACTTATTTTTAACTGCCCCTCTAAGGGACATATAATATTTATCCAAAAGGAGAGCTCTAATGCAAATCTATTATGAAAACGATTGCCCCACAGCGCCCTTGGCTGGTAAAACCATTGCGGTACTGGGCTACGGCAGCCAAGGGCATGCCCAAGCCCAGAACCTGAGGGACTCGGGGTTAAATGTCATCATAAGCGAACAACCCGGAAACCCCAACTACGATCTAGCCAAAGAACACGGCTTTACGCCATACACTGCAGCCGAAGCCGCCCAAAAGGCGGATGTCATCCAGATCCTTTTGCCTGACCATATCCAGCCCCTTGTCTACGAAAAGGACATCTTACCAAATCTTTCCGCTGGCAAGATGCTCCTTTTTAGCCACGGCTTTTCCATCCACTTTAAGCAGATCCAGGCCCCCAAGGACGTCTCTGTGGCCATGGTGGCGCCCAAGGGCCCTGGGCACCTGGTGCGCTCCGAGTACATCAAGGGCGCCGGAGTACCGGCCTTAGTTGCCATTGAACAGGATGCCAATGGCCAGGCCTTGGAGTGGGCAAAGGCCTATGCCACGGGCATAGGGGCCACCAGGGCAGGCCTCATTGAAACCACCTTTAAAGAGGAAACTGAGACGGATCTCTTTGGAGAGCAGGTGGTCCTATGCGGCGGCGTCTCAGAGCTCATCAAGGCCGGCTGGGAGACCCTGGTGGAAGCCGGGTATCAGCCGGAGATAGCTTATTTCGAGTGCCTCCATGAGATGAAGCTCATAGTGGATCTCATGTACCAGGGCGGCCTGGATTTCATGCGCTACTCTGTCTCAGATACCGCTGAATATGGCGACTACACCAGGGGCCGCAGGGTAGTAACCGAGGAAACCAGGGAAGAGATGTACAAGATCCTTCGCGAGATCCAGGAAGGAGATTTTGCCAGGGAATGGATCTTGGAAAATAAGGCCGGCAGACCCGCATTTTTAATTAGGCGCGGCCTTGAGGCGGATCACCCCATCAATGAAGTGGGCCGCAGACTCCGCAAAATGATGAAATGGCTGGATAAAGGCCTCTGATTTTATATGCTTTTAAGACCCTAAGGGACCACCTTTAGGGTCTTCTATTTATGGGTAAAGTTTCTTATGCAGACATGCCAACAAGAACTAGCACTGCTCTTAGCCGAATCTAAGGCCCTTTTCTTCGACGATGGGCTAACTTTAAAGGACGGGAGGCCCTCGCCTTACTTCGTGAATTTTGGGCTCTTTCGCACGGGCAGGCTTATCGCCGAGCTTGGAAGGATCATGGCAGATTTCCTTGTGTACACCAAGACGAGCGAGGACTTTGACGTCCTTGTAGGTCCCAGCTACAAGGGCAGTGCTTTGGCCGTGGCCACAGCCTCAGCCCTTTATCTCCGCCATGGCATGGATAAAGGCTTTGACTATGACCGCAAGGAAGCCAAGCAACACGGAGAGGCAAGAGGACACAATGCCCTTTTCGTCACAGGTGCCCTCCAGGATGGATTTAGGATCCTCATCATAGATGATGTGGCCACCACCATGGGCACCAAGTTCGATATCTTAGGTAGGCTCACGGAGGAAGCCGTGCAAAAGGGTCACAGCTATTACCCTGCCGGAGTGGCCCTCTATCTAGATCGCGAGCAGACAACAGCTGTCTACGACAAGAGCGGTATGCCCGTATTAAACACCAAGGGCCAAAATGCTATAAAAAACTTCAAAATGAAGACGGGCCTAGAGGTCCAGACCATCACGGGCATCCGCGAGACGGTAGAATTTTTAGCCTCTCGTGGGGTGCCTGTCCTCCAAAAGGGGGTAATGGAGCCCTTGAAAAGCTCCACAATAGATGAGCTAAATGCCTATCTGGAGGTCTACGGGATCTAAAGCATAATAAAATAGAGGGGCACTTCTTGATAAATGGCTAATAAGATAAGCATTATTAAAGGCAATTGCCTTGAATTAATGAAGACCCTGGATGACGAATCAATTGATTTAATCGTGACAGACCCTCCCTACAATCTTTCCAAAGACTACGGAAATGGCACAGATAGCCTAACTAAAGATGAGTATTTAGATTTTTCATACAATTGGTTAAAAGAGGCTAAAAGACTACTTAAACCAACTGGCACTCTTTATGTATTTATGGGTGTTCGCTATATTTCATACATCTATAGTATATTGGACTGTGATTTATCTTTAGTATTTAACTCCTGGATTACCTGGGCTTACACCCAAGGGATAGGAAAGACCAAAGGTTTTAGCCCCCGCCACGATGATATCCTCATGTTTACCAAATCAGATGAGTTTACCTTTAACTTAGATGATATACGGATCCCACAAAAATATTATCGCAGCGTAAACAATATGCGCGGAGCCAATCCTGGAAATGTATGGGAATTTTCCCACATTCATTATTGCCAGACAAGTCGCCAAAACCATCCTACACAAAAACCTGAAGCCTTATTTGAGCGGATGATTCTAGCGTCTTCTAATTCCGGAGATATGGTATTAGATCCTTTTTGTGGAAGTGGCACGTCTATGAGGGTATGTCAACAAACTAATAGAAATGGTATTGGTATGGAAATAAACCCTGATTACATAAAACAAATTAATAATAGACTAGCCCTGCCTTTTAACGGCTTTGACAGTATTGATGAACGGATGACAAGAATTCCAAATGATTTAAAAGATGAAAATATTCGTAAAGAATATGTTAATAATCATATAAATTGGTTTTTAAAAAACCACCCTGAGGCAAAAAATAAATTTCTTCAGTCAGTGGCTGAAAAGTATTCACCTACACTTATCACTAAACACATTTTAGATAACTAAAATTACCAGCCCTAAATTTGATAAGTTCTTAGGTACTTATTTAATCTATGATAATTGGCTTATGACAATTTATATATAATAAATCTAGCTAAGGCTAATACCATTTTCATGGTAGATAAAAAAAAGCCAAAAACTAAAAACCCCAAGACTAAAAGTCTTGGGGTTTTTAGTACC
>JAITII010000124.1 GCA_031279515.1 Deltaproteobacteria bacterium | reverse complement strand
AGCCTCCCTTCCCTTGGCTCATAAGGTAGTTTTGTAGCCTCCTAAATTAGGTAGAAAAGCTCTTCTAAATCTTGCCCAAAGGGGCTAAAAAAGTCCCCTGGGGAAGTATCTGACAATATAGAAGGATCTACTATATAGCATATGGCTATCGCATATTTTGAGATCCCTAGGGAATTAAGCTGGTAACTAAATAAAACCAGGCTCTTATGTTATTTCCGATTAGGCGAAACCCTTTACAAGCTACTTATTATCTTATTTATAGGTATTACCTCTTATTGGATCATTATACCCCAAGGCGGGTTAAAATCAAGGAAAGAGGAAAAATTAGCGCTTTTTCGGCTCTTTTTTGCCCTTTCTGGCAGGGGCCGATCTTTTTTGCTTCTTTGCGCTAGTATTTAATTCTGTTAGGGGTTCTTTCCCATTTCTCTTAAACCACAAGAAGAAAAAGGAAAGGACTGTAAAGATCCCACATAAGGGGGCAAAGAGATAGCCTCCCCTGACAAAGAGGGTTAGTGTTTTTTCTCCAATGGGGACTGGGTAGAAAAAGACAGAGAGCTCATTTAGCCTGGAGCGAGCAAATACCTTCCCAGAGGCTAGGATAAGGCCGCTTAAACCATTATTGGCTGCGCGCAATATTGGCTTTCTAACCTCCACGGCCCGGCCCACTGCCAGGTTAAAGTGCTGGTCCGGTGCGTAGCTTGTGCCAAACCAGGCGTCATTGGTGGTAACCAAGATAACCTGGGCCCCACCTGCGGCCTGCTCTCTTATTAAATAGGGGAAGATGGATTCAAAGCAGATGGCAGGACCAAAGGTAATAGACTGGTACTCTATGGGCGGATAGTCCTCCCCAGGGCTAAAATTTCCCGCTGCCCCCAGGACCCCCTGGAGGAAGGCGGACCTTAAAAAGGGCAAGCTATCTATAAGGGGCACAAATTCCCCAAAGGGTACGAGGTGTTTCTTGTCATAATAGGGGCCCCTTGTGCCATCTGGGTACAAGAGCCAGGCCCTATTATGCAATTTGTACCCTGTAGGGCTTTCGTCTTCATAGGTAAGGCCCACCAGCATGGGGAGCTTTATTTCGGCAAGTAAATTATTTAACCACAAGGTCTCGTGGTAGTCCGTACCATAGGCAAAAGGTGCAGCTGTCTCGGGCCACACTATTAAAAATGGCCTTTTATTTGCAGCTATTTTAGCCAGTCTTGTATAGCGACCTAAGATCTCATCTCTAAAAAGGCTATCCCATTTGTATTCTTGTTCCACTGAGGCTTGGAGGACTGCTATCTCTTTAGTGCTAAGGGCGCTTTCTTTTTTTGCATATATGCTGTAGCTAATTGCCCCGTAGGCGCAAATTAAAGTGAAAGAAAAAACCAATAAGGCTAGAGGGCTACTATTTGCCCTTGCAAATTTAAGGGCCCTGGCAAAAGGGCCCAAGGCAGCTTTTTGCGCCTCCAAAGGCGCAGGTTTTCTAGTCCAAAGGCTAATAATGAGTTCAGCTAAGGAAAAATTAATGAGGGCAATGAAAAAGCCCAGCCCGTAGACACCTAGGATATCGGCTAGTCCTAAGAGCCTGGGGGCCGCCCCCAGGGGGGCGGCCAAGGGGGTCCAGTTAAAACCAGTAAATATGTAGTTTTTGAGCCAATCCAAACCCACCCAGAAAAGGGAGGCTAGGATTAAAAGCTTTGTCCCTTTGCAGGAAAAAGCCCTCATTTTAGCCACAAGATAGCCAAAGATGGCCTGGTACAGAGCCAGAAAGGCAGAAAGTAAGACTAAGACCAGGGTCCCGCCCCAAGTGCCCAGGCCCCCGTAACCCGCCATCACCTTGGCCAGCCAGTAGACGGAAGACAAGGACAAGGTTAGTCCAAAGATAAAGCCCCATAAAAAGGCGCCTTTTGGGCTCTGACCAAAAAGCACCAGATAGAAAGGAATGAGAGTTAAAAATACCAAAGGGTACAGGCTTGGCTTGGGAAAGCAAAGGGTTAGTCCAAGGGCTGCTAGGACTACAGAAAGGAAAGAAAGGGGCGGAGAAAGAGGTAATGATAGTTTTGCCACTTATAAAGTGTCCTTTAAGGAAAAGGGGGGTGCATAAATATTTCTTTTTAGCTAAAACGAAACTTTAGCTCACATTTTAGGTAAAAGTCCTAAGGGATAGTAAGCTCTAGCATGGCGCAGGTTAAGCCTGAGCCTATTCCCATCAGAGCTACCTGGGACCCAGCTAAGATCCGGCCTTGGTCAAAGGCCAGGGAAAAGGTAAAGGGAATGGCCACAGGTCCCATATTTCCGTATTGGGGATAGCTAAGGGGGATCTTGTCCCAGGCAAGGGAGAGGGTTTCGGCAAATCTTAGGGTATTGGCATAGCTCACCTGGTGGCAGACTATAAGGTCAAAGCCCAATGGGTCCCAGCCGTAGAGTTCGCGGCCCTTTTCAAAGGTCTTTTTGGCCAAAAGTACCCCGCGGGTCATTAAAAGAGCTGGATCTGTTTCCATCCCAGTGATATCGCCCCGGCACAAGTCATTGGAGGCCGGATCCGTCATGGAGACAAAGCCCCGGAGCCTTGGGGCCCTGGGGTTTTCTTCTGAGGAGCCCACCACCATGGCCGCTCCCCCTGACCCTAGGGTGAGGGAGGCAAAGTGGCGGAAGAAATCTTTGAGCCCAATACCTGGGGAAAGGAGGGTAGCTAAGGTATTTTCCAATAGAGGCCTGGCATTTTCACCGGCCACCACCAGGGCCCTATCGATTAGGCCCATTTCCACCTGGAGGGCAGCTAGATAGATGCCATCTATAAAGCCCAGGCAGGCGGAACCCAGGTCCAAATTGGCGGCCCTTTCGGGTAGTTCCAGCTGGCTATGGATAATGGAGGCAGTACTGGGTTCTAAATAATCCCTTCCCACGGAGGTGCTGTAGATAAGGTCCATGTCCTCGGGCCTGTAACCTGTAGTTAGAAAAAGATTTTGGGCAGCTTTTATGGCTCCCCTGGAGGGAGGAGAGCCGTGGGGGTACAGGCGTCTGGTTTTGACACCGGTTAAGTCCTCTAAGATCCCTGGGGCAAGCCTTAAAGAGCTAAAAAGGGGCTCTAGGATCTCTTCCAAGGCGAAAGAGTCCAGTTTGTCCGGTCCTTCGTCTCTGGCCCAGGCCAGGATAGCCGCTTTTGTAAAGTTTGTTTTTTGGCGCATTAGTTTGGTGGCGGAGGGCAAATATGGTACGATCTATATGATAAAGGGGAAAATGGGCGTTTTTCCCCTGGGCTTTAATTTAAGACTATAAACTATTTAGTAACTGTAACGAACACACAAGGGAATGGGTAATTATGCCGGAAGAAGTATACCTCCGCAAGACAAAAATAGTAGCCACCATAGGTCCCGCTTCATCATCCGCTGAAGTATTGGGCCACATGATTGACAACGGACTAAACGTGGCAAGACTCAATTTTTCCCACGGCGACCACGAGGGTCACATCAAAGTCATCCAGACCATAAGGGACTTAACTGTGGAAAAGAATCGGGAGATAGGCATTTTGCAGGATCTCTCAGGTCCCAAGATAAGGTTGGGCGCCATATCTGAGCGCCGTTTGGAAAACGGGGAAAAGATCCGCCTCGTAGTGGGACAAGATGATGCACCGCAAGATGTCTTAACCGTCAACTACGAGTACCTCATACCCGACGTCAAGGTGGGTAGCCGCATCCTTTTAGCTGACGGCAGCATGGAGCTAAAGATTACAGGCAAAGACGAGGAGGGACTGGACGCAGAGATCTTAACTGGAGGTATCATAAGTGCCCACAAGGGAGTGAACCTTCCAGATAGTAACCTATCCATCAAGGCCTTTACGGAAAAGGATAAGGTGGATCTTATCTGCGGTTTGGAGCACGGGGTAGATTTTGTGGCCATGAGCTTTGTGCGCCACGAAGACGACTTAAAACCCGTAAGGGAGATGATTAACCGCAGCAGTTCCCCGCCCTTGTTGATAGCCAAGATAGAAAAGCCCCAGGCCCTGGGAAGGTTGGAAGAGATCCTAGACGTGGCCGACGGTATCATGGTGGCCCGCGGGGACCTGGGCGTGGAAATGGCCTTGGAAGAAGTGCCTCTAATCCAGAAATACTTAATCCAGAGCGCCAGGAAGAGGGGCAAGATAGTCATAACAGCTACCCAGATGCTGGCCTCCATGGTTACCTCCCCTAGGCCCACCAGGGCCGAGGTCACAGACGTGGCCAATGCCATCTTGGATGGCACTGATGCAGTCATGCTCTCCGACGAGACTGCGGTGGGACAGTTCCCGGCTGAGGCGGTGGCCATGCTGCACAAGGTGGCCAATTCCACGGAAAGCCACATAGATTCTGAAAAGTTTTTAAGGGAGCCCTCCAGTGAGGACTTAAACCCCATGGGTTCCAGTATCACGAAGGCGGTGTCCATCCTGGCCAAAGAAAGACATGCCAAGGCCATAGTGGCCATAACCCAGGGGGGTACTACAGCCCGTTTGGTCTCTCATCTGCGGCAGCAGGTACCCATAGTGGGTATGACCTCCTCTAGGACCACCTATAGGCAGCTCACCCTGTCTTGGGGTGTAATCCCAGCCTTGGTGCCTGCCTGCGACTCCATCTTATTATTGGAGCAATTGGCCTCGGAATTCGTGGTGCGCAACAAATTTGCCCAAAAAGGGGACGTGGTCTTTATCACCTGCGGACTTCCCCTCCAGACCAGTGGCACCACCAATCTTATTAAGCTTTTGGATATCGGAGAGGTCTGTTAGCCCCCTCTATCTTTGTAGGAGATAGATTCTACGCCATTTAACTTTTTTAGTACAAAAAGATCCTAGCCGATAAGATTATAGAGGCGATTTAATATATTTTAATCCTAAGAAAGGCCCTTTGACCTATGCCCAAAAAAGACAAGCTACCAAAAGTGTTTGTGAGGGTTCCCTCACAGGAAAAGGTTGTGCATATCAGGATAACCCCTCCGGACAGTCTGATGGACATAAGCGTAAGCTCCGAAGGCGATTATCTGGAAGTGAAGATTAGCCCAAGGGGTAGGCAAATAGAGGTCAAGGTCCTGCCTGAAGAGGATGACGACGATAACCTGGACTCAGAGGATACTGTACAAAAGACCAAACCGCCTGGGAACACTACCATTACTCCGGACGTGCCTGAAGTGGAGCTTACCGCTGAGTACGAGACCCTCTATCCTGATACCCCAGAGCCCCTAGAGACTCCGGGAAACACCTTCATAGGTCTGGATTTACCGGACCTCTCACTTGCTGACATAGACCTGGACCAGGCACCTAGGAAGTCACCCCAGGAGCTAGTTAAAAGCGCGCCTTTAAAGGCGCCCAAACCAGTGGATTCCATCACAGGGGAAACCCTTCCGGAAGAGGACTCTTCCTTCCCTCTAGCTACGGCCCCCTTAGCTGACTCTAAAGGCGGAGCCGATTCATCGGCATCTGCATCAGCTTCTGCTTCAGCATCAGCATCGGCTTCGGCATCAGCATCAGCTTCTGCTTCCGGTAGTGCCCACAGGGTGCTGCCGGTACGGCAGAAAGGTGTCTCCATTAAGAGCGCATCAGCTACTCCGGTAAAGGTACCGGATATTGACTCTTCCCAAGCTTTAAAGCTCAAAGAGCTTGGCCCGGAAGGCCAAGAAGAGAAGGTTTTAGCTTCTCTCATGGTGGACATGCAAACTGACCTGGTGGAGGTGCAAGAAAGCGATAGCCTCGGAGAAAAAACCTTTACCCCTGTAGCTCTTAGCTCTGCCTCCGCTTTAGAGGAGCAAGTACAGGATAGTGAAAACCCGGTGGCCGAAGCCATGGCATCTTTATCCGCCATGGATGCCGGTATCTATCCCAAGCCCCTTACTCCGGAAGCGGCGCAGCTTGTGGAAGAGGACCTAAAACCAGCCGACGATGATGAGCCTTTATCCCACTACGATGAGCTAGATGATGAAGAAGAGCTTATTGCAGAAGGCGAAGACGCATTAGAGCCCGAAGGCAATTTAAAAAATGAAGATAGCCCACAAGAGGATTCATTTACAATAGAGGCCCAAGCCTCTGAGAGGCAAACAGAAGATAGCCTAAAGGGGCAAGTAAATATCCCAGCTGAGGATAATCAGAGTGATAACCCGAGTGATAATCTAGATGACGAGGAAGACTCCTTTACTGTGGAAAAGGGGGAGATAGCCTCAAGGGTCCCTCCTGCCCCTCTAGCCCCACTAACCCATGCCCCAGAAGCTTTCCCAAATGCTGAGGAAAAAGCTAAGCCGGCTGGAGAGGGCGCTCTAGATGCGCCCCAGGATTTGCCTCAGCCAGCTGAGGCCAGGAGCCAAAGGGCGGACTTACAAGAAAATGAAGAGGAGAGGACTTTTTCCCCTTTAACGCCTGTGGATTTAGATGAGAATTTAGCCTTAGATCCAGGGGGAATTGACCCAGATGCTGCTAATTATACCTCCCCATCTGCGGGGGAAGGCCTGGAGATAGTAGCCCCCCATTCTTCTGCGCCTCTAACAGCATTAGAGGACGCAAAAGCTGCCCCTTCCCTGGAAAGTGGGGCAAATTTCAAAGGGCCCGCTGATACCTTGGATCCAACTTCCATAGTGGAAATAGAAAGCCCAGATCCCCAAGAAGCCAGAGACGACGCTATAGACGATGTCAGAGGGAAAAGGCCAGGCGACTCACTTTTGGACGCCTTGGATAGCGCTTATCTGGAGTCCGGTGGGACGCCAGAGGTCAAAGTGGAAGAGCTATCCGGAGACGGGTCTAATTCTAGCGACGAATTGGACTCTTTAATGGATCTTAAGGACCCCAATATAACTGAAGAAATAGATGTTGACTCTTCCCCAGAGCCTTCCCCCTGGGATTCGGGCCTTAAGGCAGCTGATGCCTTTAAGGTAACAGGGGCAGAAGATGATGCAGAAGAGGGCGGCTCTATTGTAATAGACCCTGAGCAAAGTGACTTTTTGGAGTCCACCAGCGACTACGTAGGAGCTGATACCCATACGGTCATGGAACAGGGAGGGGATATTACTGGCGGAGAATTACCCCCCTTTGAGAGGGTGGCAAAGGGCGCTGAATTAAAATCCCCTTATGCCCCAGCGCGGGCGGGCGATAAAAAGCTTCCGGAATCCTCTACAGCAGTTATAGTAAATTATTTAGATGACAGGGACGAAAGTCTAGTTGCCACTGAAGATGACGGGGCAGAGCTAGATGCTGCTGACGATTTGGATTTGGATCTTTTGGAATACAATAATTCACAGATCTTAAGGGCTAAACCCATGGTGCCCGTTCCCAAGGAACCCAGGTGAAGAGGCATTATTTAAAAGTTATTGCGGCGTCCATTTTGCTCCTAGGGGTATTTTTAGTGGATACTAATTTAAGCCGGCCGCTGTACTCTCAGCCCTTGGCTCCCAATAGGCAATTGGAAGCTGGGGAAGTGCAAGCTGAGCTGGAAAGAAGGATCCGCAATGGAGCCTCTTATCAGACCCTTTGGAATACAGGCTACGAATACTATAGGCTCCATCAAAGAAATCAGGATACAGCCCAGGCTATTTTCAATGCCTTCATGTCAGTTAAAGGCCAAAATGAAGAGCAGGAGGAGGCTATCATAGAGGCCGCTATCTACTGGCAGAAGATCCATGATTATGGTATTACAAACGTGCCCGTAGGCATAGATAATTCCTTGCGAGAGACCATATTAGCCAAAAGAAGGGGACGGAGAGGCACTTTAAAGATGCTGCGCCCCAAGAGCGGTCCAGTTCCCATGCGTGAAAGCGAAGCCAGTATGGGAAATCGCGGAAAACCAAGGGAAAAAGCCAACGGAACCACAGATAACCCTTATCCTGGACCCTATTATCCTGGCGTATATCCACCCTAATACGGAAGATATAAATAAGTGCAATACGATGTAGTTGTTGTAGGCGGAGGGCATGCTGGAATAGAAGCCTCCCTTGCTACTTCCCGCCTTGGCCTTAGTACGCTTCTTTTAACCTTGAAACTGGAGACCATAGGCGTCCTTTCCTGCAACCCAGCCTTTGGCGGACCCGCCAAAGGCTGTCTGGTGCGGGAAGTGGATGCCCTGGGAGGCTTTTGCTCCATAGGGGCAGATGAGTCGGCCATCCAGTGCCGTATCCTAGGGGAGACTAAAGGTCCCGCTGCCAGGGCTACGAGGAATTTAGTAGACCGGGCCACATATAGTCGCTTGGCTCAGGACTTTGTAAATAGGCAAGATAACCTGAGCCTGGCCTCTGGGGAAGTTTGCCAGATCTTGGCCCAAAATGGCCGTGTCAAGGGCGTAATGACCTTGGACGGAAGAGAGTTTACAGCTGGGGCTGTAGTCTTAACCGGGGGTACTTTTTGGAACGGGCGCATCTACCATGGGCTTTCCTCAGAGCCCGGGGGAAGGGTAGGGGAAGCCCCTGCGTCACATCTAAAAGGGTCTTTGGAAAGCTTAGGTCACAAGATCTTAAGGCTTTCCACCAGTACAGCCCCTAGGCTAAAGGCAGATACTATAGATGCCACAGATTTACTAGAGCAGCCCGGGGACCCTTTGGCCAGACCCTTTTCTGTTTTGTCCAAAGGGGTTAAGAATCTGGTTTCCTGTTATCTTACCTGGACTAATCCAAAAACCCACAGGATAGTCAGAGATAATATCAAGTCCTCTATTATCTATGCAGATAATCCAGTAACCCCTGGTCCGCGTTATTGTCCTTCTTTAGAGGACAAGATAATGCATTATCCCCATAGGGAAAGGCACCAGATCTTTTTAGAGCCCGATGGTCCAGAAAAGGTATATCCCAGCGGTCTTCCCACGGGACTTGCACCAGAGGTTCAGGCAAAGGTCATTAATAGCATTCAAGGTCTTGAGCGCACTATAATTGCCAGACCCGGATACGCCATAGAATATGACTTTTCCGATCCTAGGCTCTTAACACCAGCCTTAGAATCCCTTTTAATAAAAGGGCTCTTTTTTGCCGGACAGATAAATGGCACAAGTGGCTATGAGGAAGCAGCATCCCAAGGGATACTAGCGGGGATTGGTGCGGGCCTTAGGGTAAGCGGCTGGGATCCTATTTACTTTAAGAGAAATGAGGCCTTGATAGGCGTGATGGCAGACGATCTAACTGTCCTGGGGGTATCGGAGCCTTACCGCATGTTTACCAGCCGAGCTGAGTACCGTCTGACTTTAAGAGAAGATAATGCGGATTTGAGGCTCAGTGACATAGCTTACAAACTAGGAATATTGGACCCAAAACGCCATGAGCTTTTAAAAGCCAAAAGGGCTGCCCTGGAAAAGGGTAAGGCAATATTGAAGGCAAAGAGGCTTACCCCTTCAATGGCGGAAGAAATTAATAACGAGTATAGTCTTAAGCTACCGGCACTTAATGAACCCATTGTCGCAAATGTGTGGCTTAAAAGGCCCAAAACTACAGTTAAAATGCTCTTGGGTTTTTTCCCTGAGCTAAGGGAGCTATCCAGTGATAGCCTATACACATTGGAGGCCGAGATTAAGCTTTCCGGCTATATCAGCCGCCAGGAAGATGAGATAGCCAGGCTCCAAAGGCAGGAGAGCATTTTAATCCCTCAAGATGTGGATTTTACATTGATCCCCGGCCTTACCAGAGAGGCCACAGAGATCTTAAGCTCCACCAGGCCCGCCACCTTGGGTCAGGCAGGAAGGCTGCGCGGAGTAACCCCTGCGGCTCTTGCAGCTTTGGCAGTTTACCTTAGAAAACGGATGGCTGCCTCACTATAAAATAGCGCTTTAGTGAAAAGCCATGAAGAAGGGAGCTTTCATAAGCTCACGCTGTGCTTTTAGCCGCTAGGCAGTAACATTCCGGATGGAGCTTTTTGCCAGGTGCCAACTATATATATAGTTATAAGATCGGTATCTGTAGTTACTAAACCAGAGCCCAAGAGGGCACAATTATCAGTTGGAAGCCGCTCATTTATACTTAGACGCTTCTTTAGACTGTTGTGACCCTATATACTCCCTATATACTATAGTGCCATAAGTCCCCATGGTGCCGGAAGCTACACCCTTATACTCATAATTATTCCCTATATACTATAGTGCTTAGGTTTTTTTCTAAGCTATCCCTATATACTATAGTGCTGAGCTCATCTCTTTATAGCTTCAAAAAAGCGCCGAAAGGGAGCCTGTAGCTAGTTAAGGGAAACATTTTCTAACTTGAAGGCTAAAAAGGGGGATATATATTATAGTTACAAATTGTGATAAGGGGACAGTTTTATGCCAAGGCAGGCAAAATTATCATAAGGCATTTAGGATATTTAAGAGTGCCAATATTGGCAGCTAAGCTATATATATAGTTAAGGGCCTAGTTTTTAATCCCTATCTCTATCTAGCCCTATCTAGCCCTAGCTATATGGTAGTTTAAGAGACAATCCTTACCCTGTTTGTCAGCAAAAGAAAAGGAGCCTTATAGGCTTATGAGAAGAGAAAAAAGGATATCGAAACTAATGCTCAATGTTAAAATAAACTAAATATATCAAGCACTTAGCCCTAAAGTGTTTTGTTTTTTGGGCCGATAAGATAATGGGAAAACCTCTTTTTTTATTCAAGCGGGGTAAACATTATGTTGGATTATTCTATTCCCATTGGCGGGCTCAATATTAAAAGCGGCTCCCTTTACGGTGCCACAGAAAAGAAGGCCAGCTTTAAGCTTAAAAATAGTGTCCTTAAGATCGATACGCCGAAGACAGGCGTATTGGCCGACGCTTTAAACAAGGATAAAAGCGCGGGGTCTTTGGCCAAGAATTTTGAGACCACTTTGCTAAGTCACCTTGTGAAAGCCAATAACAAGGTCGGGGAAAAGAAACATACAGATGAGGAAAATGAGGCCCTGGTGGGTTCTGTAGTAAGCTTGGTAAAGGAGGTCTCCGATGAGTTCGGAGACTCTGAGGCCAACCGCCTTATGGCCAAGATTCTAGTTAACACTGAAGGCGGGGTCACGGAAAATAGGGTGGTGGCCGCCCTGGGAGAATTTTTCAAGAACATAAAGTCCACAAATCTGGGAATTATAGCTAATCCTCTTTCGGCTACAGAGACGGGCCAGAACGCCAATGAGGTTTTAGAAAAGCTTGATAAAATCGTTACATTTCTAAATGATGGCCCTAATATTGATGAGGAAGATGGAGCTAGTGTTCTTAGCGTGGCAAATCTTCTTAACAGTTATTTTGCACCGGACAGGGTAAACGAAGAGGACAAGAAAAAGTTCACTATAGATTTTGACTATCTTTCTGAAAAAGAGCAAAAGGAGGACCAAGAGGCCAAGGTCCAGCTGCAGGAGCAGCTGGAATTTGTCTTAACTAAAGCCGAATTAGGTGCGGAAAATGTAGCTCTTACAGTCCAATATCTTTCCGAGAATCTGGACTCAGAAGAAGCGGCTGCCCTGGTAGGCGATTTGGACGAAGAGGCAGACATCTTCGCAGCTGTTGAGAAGGTCCGCAGCTATCTAGAGAAACTCGACTCAGAGGATAAGGCTAAGGCTCAAAGCCAAGAAACAGCCTCGGCTGCCACAAGCACACTTGCTTCCCAGGGCTCTTTGAATAAGCTGGTAAGTGAAGTAGTCACCGGGGCAGGAAAAAAGGCCCTCTTTGACGGATTTTTAAATAGTTTCCTCGTGAATCAGATAGACAGGATAGTCAAGGAAGACGAAAAGGTTGGGAGCAGAGTGAGCGCCCAGCTTTCCAGTAAGGTTGGCTATGAGGTAGGAATAGGTAACTTTACCCTTGTAGGCTGGCCAGGGACCGGTGTTGTAAGCGGAGCCGGAGTGTCTGTGTCCATTGGTTTTCAAAGTGAGGTCTCTCTGTCTGTAACCGAGGACAACAAAATAGAAAGCAGTATCTCCCAAACTGTCAAGATAAGTGCGTCCTTTGTTTCCGGAACCTTTACAACTAGCCCACTTGGATTAGCTTCAGGCCT
>JAITII010000144.1 GCA_031279515.1 Deltaproteobacteria bacterium | reverse complement strand
AGATCAAGCCCTCTTTGAAGGAAATAGAATTGGAGGTCATGGACCGCCAGGACCCCACTGGATCATTGGACGCCAGGGGAATAACTACCCACAATATAGCCGCTTTAAATGAGATAACCCTGGTAGATAGCACCTATTCCAAGGGTAGGGCCCTGGTGTGGCTAAATGAGCTTCTAGAGGCCTGGCCGATAGATGCCAAAAATAACCGCAAGACAGGACCCTTGGCAGCCGCCTTTGACCTGGGTACCACAGGTCTGGCCTTAGCAGTAATAGATCTGAGCCAAAATAAGGTCATAGCCCTGGAAACGGCACTAAACCCCCAGACGGCCACTGGCGGAGACGTCATCAGCCGCATCACATATACCCTTGACTCCTATGACAATCTTTTAGAGCTGCAATCCATGGCTTTGGAAGGCCTAGGCGGCATGGTTATCCAAGCTGTGGGCAAAGATATGGGGAAAGATATATCTGCTGCCACAATAAGCGGAAACTCTATAATGCAGCATATTTTGGCTGCCGTCACCCCGGAGAGCCTGGCCCAGGCCCCTTATCGCCCGGTCTTTACCCATATGCTGGATATCTCGCATTTGGCGCCTCGCCTTAACCTTTCCCCCAGGGCCAAGGTTTTAATGGCTCCTATGATCTCTTCCTATATTGGAGGTGACATAGTGAGCGGCATCTTAGCTGTGCAGCTAAAGGAAAGGCCGGGTACGGTAATCTTCATAGACATAGGCACCAACGGAGAGATTGTGTTAGCTAGGGACGGGAAGTTTGTAGCCACCTCCTGCGCAGCCGGGCCCGCCTTAGAGGGCATGAACATTATGTGCGGGATGCGGGCTGCTACGGGCGCCATAGATACCTTTATTATGGAGCCGGACTACAGCTACAATTTCACCACCATTGGCGGCGCTCCCCCCATAGGGATCTGCGGAAGTGCTTTAATTGACATCACCGCCTTCCTGGTCAAAGGAAATATCATAGACAAAAGCGGACTTTTAATAGATCCCCCTGGCCAAGAGATCTTGAGAGATGGCCGTTTTTGGCTGACAGACAAGATATTTTTAGAGCAAAAGGACGTGCGCCAGGTGCAACTGGCAAAAGGGGCCATAGCCGCCGCTGTAGAGATGCTTTTAGAGCGTCAGGGCCTTTCCGTGGACAAGATAGACGAGATAGTTATAGCTGGATCCTTTGGTTATCACCTTAGAGCCGAGAGTCTAAAGGCGATTTCCTTAATACCACCTAACTACGCTGGTCCAGTTACTTTTGTAGGGAACTCCTCATTGGCGGGTTCTGCTCGTCTAATATTAAATAGCGATTCACCCAAAGAGGTAATGGAGTTAATTAAGCAAGTGGAGGTTCTGGATCTAGGTTTTGATCTTAACTTCCAGAAAGTATTTTTAAAACACATGGCTTTCTAAAAGGCTTCCCAAAGGAGCCTGGTTTTAAGATATTGTTCGGTTTAAGTAATTATTTTGGGATTTGTGGAAAATCCTTAAGTCCCAAAGAAAAAAGCACATTGGGGCCTAATTGCTAAGTGCTCCAAAAGTTGAAAAAGGTCTTTGCTACTTTAGATCTCAATATTGTGGACGAAAGAAAAGTTACAATAAAGTTATTTTTCCAGTTCGTTTTTTACACAAGAATGTAAGATAGTGAGGTATTTTGTTTTTAACTGTGAGACCTTCCATTTTTTATAAGACTGTACTTGACAAGGCTTAGTACGGAAGCTATTATAATAAAGAACTATGGAAATTGATGAAAAGTATGATTTTTCCTTGTTCGCGTGGGTTAAAAAAATTTTTATTATCTTTTTGTAGCATTTCTTAACCCTTTTTCATTTTTTTGGGACATTGTAAATACAGTTCCTGAAACCACATATTCTTGTGGGTAATCTACTTTCTTGCCACCATATATTCCTGGAAGGAAGTTCCCTTCTCAGAGGCTCACTCTACAAAAATTTGTGTTTACTCCAGAGGGGCTTTTTGTATCCTTTTGTGTTGCCACTACATATAGTGGTGAGAGCTGATTTGATTTCAACATTAAGTTAGACATTAGCTTAACTGGAGTAGCTAACTGGCTACCTTTGATGGTACTCATAAACCTCTATAATGGCTTTACAGCTATGTATATGGGTGTGCTTGAGAATCAAAAAAATTCCTATGAAGGCTTGTTTTGTTTTGGAGGCAATACTTATTTAGTTTCTCATCTTTTTGCCTCTATAAAGCAAAACTTGGAAATACCGAAAATCGAGTAAATTAAAGCCTTTATCTTTAATCCCCAACTTGCCAGGGTTTTATTATTTTTCTCTAATTTAAATTCCTGCAAGTTAATTAAAAACTCCCATTTGCAAGTCGAGTATTTAAGGAGGTACTTCAATATGGGTAAAAACGAAGTATACGCCAAGTTGAAGGACGCTATCGTAAACCTGGATAGTGACGCGGCTGAGGCGGCTTCGAAGGAAGCCGTTAAATTAGGCCTTAACCCGGTGGATTGCATCGGAGAGGGTCTTTCCGCCGGTATGCAGGTAATTAGTGATCTCTTTGACGATGGCAAGGCTTTCGTGCCGGAACTTATGTTGGCGGCTGAGGCGTTTGAAAAGTCAGTAAAAATTCTCACAGCCTCTATGCCTGCTGGCAGCGCCGGAACATCGGCTGGTAAAGTGCTTCTACACACAGTCGAGGGCGACGTGCACGACATCGGTAAGAACATCGTCAGAACTATTTTAAGCGCCAATAACTTCGAGGTTATCGACCTCGGACGCAACGCACCGGTGAGAACTGTCATCGAGAAGGCCCAGGAGTTGAGTGTTGACATCATCGCAGGCTCAGCTCTTATGTCCACCACCATGCCTCGCCAGAGGGAAGAGGTGGCTCTTTTGAAAGAGAAGGGTCTGCGTGACAAATACATTTGTATCTATGGCGGTGCCCCGGTCACCCAGAAGTGGTGTGACAGCATAGGCGCCGACGGGTACTCTGACTCCGCGACTGACACACCAATCATAGCCAAAAAGCTTTTGGCCCAGAAAAAAGGAAAATAATAATGCAAGCTATTGCTAAACCTGTTTCCGTCTTCGATGTCTACGATCGGGCCAAATCCGGGCCCGAAATGGCTGAAGGCGATTGGGATTTTGGGGTGATCCCCACAGTCGCCAAGAAGCTCAAAGAAAAATACAAAATCAAAATGGACCCCAAGGTCATGATCCCCGAGGACAAGACCCTCATCGACACTCTTTTCCAAGCTGGAGTGGACATGTTGGTGGAATGCGGCGTTTACTGCATCGATACCAATAGGGTTATCAAGTACACCAGGGACGAAGTCTTGACGGCTATTAAGAACGCTCCCAGGCATTTCACCTTTGGGGAAGACCAAGAGGCCATTAACGTGGTGGAGCGTCCTTACAACAGCCCTCTGCCTCCGGTCATCCAGGGAGGCCCCACAGGCTCTCCTTGCTCTGAGA
>JAITII010000129.1 GCA_031279515.1 Deltaproteobacteria bacterium | reverse complement strand
TTGAAAGAACTCAATATCCCGGAAGATATTATCGAAATGGCAATTAGGCAAGTCAAAGCAAAACAGGACGAATAATCTCGAATTCACCGGACGCTATAAGGTTGAAACTGAAAATATGCTCCAACCACATACATCTATGGGCGGATGCGATATGCCGCGCCCAAAGTGATGCGTCATTGGGGGATATAGTGAAAAAGAACAAACCGTTATCAAATTTTTACGATGCTGACGAGCTTTACGCTCAATTCGTGAAACGTTACGTTTTTATAAATTTTTTCTTATCATCAATATTCTAATAATTTTTACGCTTCTGGTGGCTTTTTTTCTAAATCTTCCTTTTTTAGCCAATGGATCCGAGAAAATTTCATAAATTCTAAGGAATCTATTATGAGCTCTTCTGGAATGCCTAACCACTGTGCATGGAGAAGGCCTAGGTAGATGCGAGCGGCAGGACTTCCGTCTTTTACCGCCCTAATGTATAAATATTTGGTTTTGCTGCTGTCCTGTAAGACGCCAGTACCCACAAGGTACAAATACGCCAGTTCACTACTTGCCTGGGCAAAACCCTCCAGGGACGCTTTCTCGTAGTAAAAGGCGGCTTTTTCCGGATCCGGCTCCCTTATTATGCCTAATTCGCTATATTGGCCCAACCTATAGGAAGCATAGGAATCTCCCGTGTCTGCGGCTAAGCCATAGTAATATGCGGCCTTAACGGAATCTCTGGGTATCTCCCCCCCAAAGTCATAGTATCTGGCAAGTCGCCTTATAGAACGGGTTTCTCCCTGCGCTGCTGCCTTTGCATAAAGCTCTATGCCCATTAAAGGATCCTTTGGAACTCCATGACCAGACATATATAAATTTCCTAGATGAAACTGAGATTGGGGATTTCCTTCTTCGGCGCGTATCTTCAAAAATTCAACTGTTCTTTCCCAGGAATAGGGATAGAGATTGTCGTTGAACTGGGATAGGACATAGTGACACAAAAATAGTAGTAGTATTAGGCAGACTGGGGTGGGAAAGATGAGAAGAAAACGGTGTATTTTTTTCATTTTGGTTTTCACCTTAGAACCACTTAACAATACCTAAGCGCCTTACTATTTTTCTATTATGATAAGGCCATCTGCAACTGACGAAATTTTTGGGGCATTAGCCATCTGTGGCAAGCTTATTGCCCAGCTTTATATTAATATTACTCCTTGGAACATTTAAAGACAAAGCAGAAAATACTGGCGCCAAAAAGGCGCCTCTAGGGCCCCATCCAATTAGCCACTAAAAAGCACTTCTTTACCAAAAATCATTCTACACCACTTTTAGTAGATTTATTAAAGTAATATTCAATATAATGTATATTTTTACTGGTAATCGGTTTAAAAAATTAGCCCCTAAGATTTGACAATTTGTTAAACCTATTAAATGGGTACTATTGCCTCTCTTTTTAGGCCCTATTAAGATAAACCTTTGAATTTGGAAGATTTTCGCCACTTTAAAAGCCAATGGCGCTTCTCTATGGGGCGCCTTTGTAAACAAATGCCGCCCTTTCTAAAAGAGCTAAATAGTCTTAGCTTTGGCGAGCTTAGAAGCCCGCAGGCGCCATGGGGACGGATAAACTATTTTTACTTATAATAAATTATAATTATGATCTTTAATCTATTAAATATTTTTATTTATTATTTTTTATTGTATTTTAATAAAATTTTAAATATCCTTTTTAAGTTTTCTTAGTGCAAAATTTTTAGCCCTCTAATATACCCCTTCCTTTTTGTGCCAAAAATGCTTACTATACTTTATATGGTAAGCTGAGTGTAATAGCCTCTTATCAACTATTTTTCTTGCCGCGAATTAGCCAAAAAGGTGCTTCATCCAGGTTTCACTTAGTTTATTGGGCGACTTCAAGCTATCCTGGGAGTAGGAAAGACTATTAAATGTCTAAAGTAGAAGAAAATATAGGCACTCATAAATCTTCTGCCCCAAACCCTATGAAAACGGCCTTCAAGGAGAAAAACAAGGCCCTAGGGGAAGATCTTACCCAAGTCCCCCTTGACTTAGGAGAAGGTCTCACACCTTCCTACCCTAGGACCCCTGAGATGGCTGAATGGATAGGTGGGCCCGCCGACGTCTTGGAACGCCCTTTAGAAGAATATGTGCCCACTGAGGATATGCCTCATTACACGCCCAAAGCCATAGATATTAATAATGTCATTGATATCTACAGGGGTTTCTATCCCAATGCGTCGGAAGAAAGCGTGGAGCTCATCCGCCAGGCTTATACCTTCGCTGCTATCCACCACAGTGGAGAAACTCGGCTCTCTGGAGAACCTTACCTTACCCATCCCTTGGCAGTGGCTCATATTTTAGCCAACCTAAAACTGGATGCCCTAAGCATAGCAGCAGGGCTGCTCCATGATATTGTAGAGAACACCAAAATAACCACGGAAGATATAAGGATTAACTTTGGCAGCGAGTTCGGACCCACTTTAGCAATCATAGTGGACGGGGTGACTAAGATAGGGAAAACTCACTTCATCTCAAAAGAGCAGCGCAGGGCGGCAAACCTTAGCAAAATGGTCCTGGCATCCATGAAGGACTTAAGGGTCTTGTTGGTAAAACTGGCCGATCGCCTGCACAATATGCGCACCCTGGCTTTTATGCGCCAGGAAAAACGCGAGGAAATTTCCCAGGAGACCTTAGACTACTTTGCACCCTTTGCCACGCGCCTTGGTATCCACAAAATAAAGGCGGAATTGGAGGACCTGGCCCTCTTTAACCTCCACCCCAAAGATTACACAGACATCACTAAAAATCTCTCCCAGAGCCGCGAATCCAGGGAGCAGTACGTAGAAGTAGTGAAAGGTATCCTCTGCAGGCGCCTGGAAGAATTCAACATCGAAGCCGAGGTGGATGGTCGCAATAAGCATATCTATAGCATCTGGCGTAAGATGAAGCACCAGAATATTCCTTTTGAGCAGATCTACGACCTCTTTGCATTCCGCATCATAGTGAACTCTATTGAGGACTGCTACAAGGTCTTGGGCATAGTACACACCTTTTTTACCCCTTTGCCAGGTCGCTTCAAGGACTACATCTCACTTCCCAAACCCAATGGCTACAGATCATTGCATACTGCAGTGGTGGGTCCAGACAATGTCCATATCGAGATCCAGATTAGAACGATAGAGATGCACAGCTCATCTGAGGATGGTGTGGCGGCACACTGGCGTTACAAGGTAGGGGGACAAATATCACCTGAAGAACAAGCCTTGATCTTTAAGCTCAGAGAGACCCTGTCCCAGGCCCTTTCAGACAATGAACGAAAAAACCCAGATGAGTACTTAGATGACCTCAAAGAGTTCTTGGACAATAAGGAACTCATCCACGTCTTCACACCCAAGGGGGATTTAGTAAAGCTTCCGGTTGGATCCACTCCCATTGACTTTGCTTACCAGATACATACCGACGTAGGTAACCACTGTAGCGGCGCCTTTGTTGATGGCTCCATAGTGAACCTGGAACACAAGCTGGAAAACGGCGTCACTGTAAAAATAGTCACCAGCAAGCTTGCAAAGCCCACCCGTGACTGGTTGAACAAGGTGGCCTCTCCCAAGGCCAAAAGCAAAATTAAGCAAGCCCTCTTAGAGCAAGAGCCTCCTGTGCCACCTCCCCCTGCGGCACCGGGTCCCCTACCCAAGCCTGCAGCCCGCACCACAGAGCGCAAGCAAAGAGCAACACTTACCCCCTCCATCCTGGTGAAAGGCATAGACGACATAGTTGTACGCTTTGGTAAGTGCTGTAACCCCATCCCCGGAGAACCTATTACTGGCTTTCTCACTAAGACTAAGGGTGTTACGGTGCACTCTAAGGACTGTCAATCCATCTTGGGGCTACCTAAAGAAAGGCTAACCGAAGTGGCCTGGGATATGGATACAGCTGAAGAGTTCAATACCAATGTACGCATCAGGATTTATCACACAGGCAACCAACATTCCCTGCCACAGATAATCCATGCCATTTCTCTGACAAAGTCTACTATTTTAGACTTCCATGCCGATCATGAAGACAATCGCATCGTAGACGTATGTCTAGCCATCTCGGACTACGACCAATACCTATCTTTAACAGACTCTTTAAACCATTTAAAAGGACTAGTCACAGCTACGGAACGTATCTTTCCAGGCAAACCAAGAGGCGAAGGCACAGATCTATGAAGGATGGAAGCCCTTTAAAGCTTCTGGACCTTTCACCAGATGAACTTATAAAATTTGCCAACTCTTTAGGTGAGAAAGATTACAGGGGAAAGCAGCTGGCCGCCTGGCTATTTCGCAGAGGGGCCCAAGATTTTGCCTCCATGACGGACATTTCAGCCAAACTCAAGGCTCTTATTGCCAAGCATGGGCAAATAGAGCCCTTGGCCAATCTTATAGCGCACGATAAATCCCCTGACGGGGCCATAAAGTTACTTTTTAGCCTTTATGATGGCCATAAGATTGAAAGCGTCCTCATTTCTGAGGCTGATCACTATACCCTATGCGTGTCCTCCCAGGTGGGCTGCCCCCTTGCCTGCTCCTTTTGTCGGACAGGCACCTTAGGTTTTACCCGCAACCTTTCTTCAGGGGAGATCCTCTCCCAAATCCTCATAGCCAGAAAAATTGCCCATAGCCAAGGCTATAAATTGACTAACCTGGTTTTTATGGGCATGGGCGAACCACTTCTAAACACAGAAGAGGTTCTAAAATCGATACAAATCATAGTCGATCCCCAGTATCTGGCTATCCCCAAAAGGCAGGTAACCCTTTCCACTGTTGGGCTTGTAAAAGGCATAAATACACTAGGTGCTTCCGCTTTAAAAATAAGCTTAGCGGTCTCACTAAACTCAGCTAACGAGGAAAAAAGGGCTCTTTTGATGCCTGGCGCCTGTCAGGAAAAGCTAGAGTCCTTAAAAGATGCGTTACTTGCATATCCTCTCCCCCCTGGCCGCAGGATAACCATAGCTTATGTTGTTTTAAAGGGTGTAAATCACAGTCCAAAAGACGCTAAGGAACTTATTCGCTTTTTAAGTGGACTTAAGGTAAAAATTAATCTAATACCCTTTAATCCCTGGCCAAAAGCTCCCTATGAGCGCCCTTGCGAGGAAGAAATGGAGTCTTTTAAAAAAATACTAACTGACAAAAATTACACTGTTATGGTTCGCAAATCTTACGGCAGTGACGTTTCAGCCGCATGCGGCCAATTAGTGGGCATGTCAAATAATAACTAAGACATTTTTGTTAAAAATAACCCTAAACCATAAACAGTATTGCAAGTTTAAGCTTGCTTTTTAAATCATCAGTTTTAAGCGACTTTAGCCTCTAGATTCAATGATTATCCCCTGGAAAACTAATTAGTTATATATGATGACGACGTAAAAAGTCTCCAAAAAATCCAGATAAAAAAACATTTAGAATATTTAGTAGTAATATAAAACAACATCGGCATTATATAGTATGAAAATTGATATCTCTGGTTATGCAGGTCATTTTTACATTGTGATCAAGTTTATGCCCTGACAAAAGAGACCCCTATTTCCAGTTTCCCATAATTACAAATGGTGCCCAGTAGTAAGGATGTGAAAAGCCTGTACCTTCCCAGGGCTTAAGTTCACGAGCCTTTATAGAACCAAAGGAAGCCGTAACAGTTCCTCTCTGTGCCGGTTTCTGGTCTATAAAATTATGCATAAGGTTCATTTGAGCAACCCTTAAGGCAGCTGCTTTATCCATAGTGTCACCCTGATAACGAGCACGATAAAAATTTTCCATAAGTAACCTTGTTGAAGCA
>JAITII010000127.1 GCA_031279515.1 Deltaproteobacteria bacterium | reverse complement strand
ACAAGCCCGCGACATGTTGGGGGAGTCTTGGTTATTGGATAGCTGACTTAAGGAAACTGTTGCTACTCCGTAGATATTTAAAGGTCGAAAGGCTTAGGGGAAGGCACTTGAGAAAGTACGTAGCTAAGGTAGCAAAGGCGAATTAATTTTTACTCTATTGGCTGAAGCAATTTACCGTGTGCTAGATAGGGGGTTTTTTGAAGCTAGATTACACAGGACAATGGGCGTAATTATAGCGTGAGATCCAGATGAATTAGTTTTAGGATAGAGCTTAAGCATGGGACTAAAAAAAGTTCATTTTTGAGCTTTAACTTGCAGCTATAAGAAATCCATCAACATCCAGCCTAGTAAAATTGGGCTAATGGATTTCTGAAAATGCACCCTTGTTTGGAAAGTGAGGAGAGGTTTCGCCCTTGACTTCAGAGTTTTTAGGATCTAACTCTATATGTAGTATTATCTTTTAAGGGCCACAAAATTTTGTATGTTACCTTTGCTTCAAGGCTGGAAGTAAGGTTAAAAGGTCTTCTTTGGAGCCCTCAACAAGAAAATACATATGAGCTATCAACTATACTGCAAAAGCTATCGCCAAGAGCGCTAGAACTCTATAATTTCCTTCCAAGGCGCAGTAATGTATGTTGCAATTATAGGATAATATGTTAAGCTCTAATTTATTCTCTTGAAATAATGCACAATAGTTCGATCTCCACTCCTAAATAATAGATGATTACCTAGAAAAATACTCTTTAAACTACAAGGTGAGCCTTAAAAGTTGAGGCAAGCCGATTACAATATTTTATTTTATTTCGATATATTTTTGATACAACAAAGTCAAGATCGTAGGAGACATCATGAAATTATTAGCGGTAGTAGCGCAGATTTTTAGATCTGTGCGAAAACCAATGCATGTAAATGAAATTACCGAAAGAGTAATCCTAAGCGGTCTTTGGGAGTCGAAAGGTAAAACACCAGATGCTACCATAGGTGCTCGGATATATCATGACATTGTAGTTAATGGGGAGAATTCTGTCTTTGTTAAAGTAGGCCCTGGAACATTTAGTCTTAAGGAATTCACTTCCGGAAGAGAAGCACATCTTGCTCCAACTCAAAAAGTTAACGACAATAGAGAGCATTCCTTAAATACAAGCAACTCTTTAAACAGTCTGAGTGATGATTCGGAAAGATATGACACTGATTTGGCAGATACTGTCGAAAAAGAAGCTCTAGAAGATCCTCTTGTAAAAGAAAACCTTTCTTTTGTTGATAGTGCGGAGAAAGTTCTAGACGAATTCGGCAACAAAAAACCAATGCATTACAAAGAAATCACAAAAATAGCACTAGAGAAAGGTTGGTTGGTAACTACTGGAAAAACACCAGATGCAAGCATGAGTTCTTCTCTCTATCTCGAGATCACACGCCAGCAAAAAAGTGGCAAACTACCACGTTTTATCAAGCATGAGCGGGGATATTATGGTCTTTCCAAATGGATAGAGACAGGTTTGGTCTCTAAAATTGAAGGTCACAATCAAAAAGTTCGAGAAGAATTGCATAAGAGCCTTTTGGAAATGGATCCATATAATTTTGAAAAGATCATATCGCGCTTATTGGAATATATTGGGTTTGAGACAGTGAAAGTGACTAAGCGCTCTAACGATGGAGGTATTGATGTCAGAGGCACCTTAGTGGTAGGAAATGTGGTTAGGATCAAGATGGCAGTTCAAGTGAAAAAATGGGCTTTAAATACCAATATCCCTGCCCCAGTGGTTCAACAGGTAAGGGGAAGTTTAGGCATTCACGAGCAAGGCCTTATCATTACTACCAGCGATTTTAGCAAAGGCGCAAGAAATGAAGCAGCGCAACCTGACAAAAGTCCTATTGCCCTTATGAACGGAAAAGAACTAGTATTACTTTTAATGGAACACGATATTGGAGTTAGCCGTTTCACAACGGATCTCTTTGACCTCAGTAAAGATGATCTTATGTCCTAGGACGAGCAAAAATGTCCTGGATCGTATGAATATATCAGCTATTATTGGTTATCACTTTTGACATGCCTTGTAATCTGTGGTATAAAATTTTGAAGTTTTTAGCTCGTATATATTTCAAAATATCTTTTCTAGCGCTTGAGGTGACACCCCAGTGATAATAAGACTTGTAGTTGCAGTGGCGTTGGTTTTTCTTTGTGCTTGTTCTTCTAAGGCTACTCTTTTTCCCATGGGCCAAGCCACATTTGAGGATTACCGCCAAGAAGTTTCCAACTGGGTGGCCAACCACCGTGACTTTGTTACTAACGATATAGCTTTTGAGCTATCCATTAACACGCCTCACGAGTGGCGCCCTAATGGGACTGTGGAAAAAGGTATTTTGCTTATTCATGGATTAGGGGACTCGCCTTGGTCTTTTTTCGATATTGCACCCATTTTAGCTGAAAATGGTTTCTTAGTCCGCGTGATCCTTTTACCTGGAGGTGGCACTAATCCGGAAGATTTAATCGATATTACCGCAGACGACTGGAGAGATGTTGTTGCCGAGCAGGCTAGGATCATGCAAAAAGAGGTCCCTAAATTATATTTGGGCGGCTTTTCATTAGGGGCGAACCTTGCTCTGGAATATGCCTTTGATCATCCTGAAATTGCAGGCCTCATTCTTTATTCTCCCGCAATCAGGGCAGCTGTTCCTTTTGATTTTTTAGCGCCACTTGTTTCTATCTTTTCTGATTGGGTGATAGAACCAAATGATAATCGTCCTAATAAGGATGCCATGCGCTACCATGTAGTACCTACTAACGCCTTTGCCCAGCTCTCCTACATTAGTTCCTCTGTAAGGGATAGATTAAAAGAAGAGCCTTTTACAAGACCTGTAGTTATTACCCTTTCTGAGCACGATTCTGTTTTAGACGTGCAATATATATTAGAGCGTTTTGAGATAAGCTTCACTAATCCAAAAAGCCGGCTCATCTACTATGGAAGCCCAAGCCAGGGTCTGTCTGAAAGGGTCTACTTTTTCCCAGATAGGGTGCCAGAATGGAGGATAAGCTCTTTTTCCCACATGGCCTCGATGTTTTCCCCATCTAATGAATATTACGGCTTCAACGGCAAGGTACCTTATTGCGCAAACGGACAATCAGAGCAAGATTACCAGAAGTGCATGCAAGGGGCCCAGGTTTGGTATTCTGCCTGGGGATATAGAGAGCCGAATAAGATCCATGCCAGGCTGACCTTTAACCCTTATTTTGATTTGCAGACAGAAATCATCTTAAGCGTTTTGGAAACTGCAGATTAATCCTCTGATTACTGCGAGCCATTTCCCCTTTTGGCTACCCTAATCACGGCCTAAGGCCTAAAATTTCCTTGCAAATGACCCAAATAATGCTATACTGGCTCTAACTACTTCCAATTTCACCCATCCTATTTTAAAGCTTAATTTCTAATCGTTTTCTAAGGAGGCCTTATTTTGCGTCTTATAATGACCTTGTTTAGTGCTTTTATAGTGATTTGTCTTTCTTGTGCCTGCTCTTTGGAGGCCAATGATCACTACCGGGGCCAGGTAATCTCTGTGCAGGATGGAGATACTATAACAGTTCGTACGGAAGACTTTGAGCAATTGAGGGTGAGGTTTTACGGTATTGATTGTCCTGAAAAGAAACAAGCCTATGGAGATGAGGCAAAAAATTATTTGTATGGCCTTGTTTACGGTAAGACTGTGGACTTGGAGGTGGTAGATATTGACCGCTATAGCCGCTATGTTGCCATAGTCAGATTAGGCGATGTTATAATTAATGTCGTTATGGTGAGAGAAGGTTATGCTTGGCTTTACGAAGCATACTGCAAGGAGCCAAATCTGTGCAATCTTATAACTCAGGCGGAAAATGAAGCAAAAAGTCAAAATAAGGGCCTATGGCAGGATACTTCTCCGCTGGAACCTTGGAATTATCGTAGAGGCAATAGGTGAGCCTTTATAATTTTTTAGATGCTATAAAAAAGTGCTTCTAAAAATAGGATGTTCTTCTAAATATCTTCATATTTTGCGCCAAGGGCCTTGAAATAGTTATCCAAAGGCTATAAATAAAAAATCCCCCCATGCTCTGTGTTTATCGGCACGGGGGGAGAAGGAAAAATCAAAATTACAGAAGTTCACCCGCTTCCTTAAGGCTTTTGGCAAAGGCAGAGCGCCTTTCTTTAACTATAGTCTCATCTTCTACGTACATTAGGGCACCTGACGGGCAGGAGGCGGCGCAGCGGGGCGCGCCAGCGCACTGGTCGCATTTGACAGCCATCTTTCCTGACTGCCAATAGGTGATGTTACCGAAGGGACAAACGGCAGTGCAGGCCCTGCAGCCTACGCAACGTTCCGAATTGGAGATAACTACTCCGGCGTCATTTCTAGAGAGCGCGCCTGTCTGACAGACGCTTAGGCAGGGGGCGTTGTCGCACTGGAAACAGGTGATTGGCACCTGTCCTCCTTCTCTGAAAAATACCAGGTTAATCTTAGTGGGCGCCGGAAAGAATTTATCCCAGTCCCTGCTGGCGCAGGCCAATTCACAGTTGATGCAGCCTATGCATTTCGAGGGAGTGACCTTTATGGTTTTGGGAAGTGTCATAAGGCCTCCTTTTTTAGGCTGATAGCCCTAAGGCTACGCGTTTTGAGCTTATGTGGGCATCTATGAGGGCGCCTGCCTTGATGGGATCCGGCTCCACCATGAAGGCCGCTCCCACCACGCTATTTAACCCAGATACCGCGAGGTTGGTGATAGTGGGGCTCCCCAGGATCATGGGGGGAAGACCCAAGTGTGTTGTGATGCCCGTTGCCACGGCATAGAGGCCGATGGCCGCAGCTTTTTCCGAATACCACTCCGGCGCGGATGCGGCCACGGGGAGCGCATCTATGTCCACGCCAATGGCCTTGGCAAGTAAGGCGCATAAATGAATGATGCGGGAATTATCCACACAGGAGCCCACGTGTAAGACCGGGGGGATGCCCAGGGCATTTAAAAGGCCTTTAAGCTTCTCTCCGGCAAAGGAAGCACCTTCCGGAACTAAGAGCCCAGCTTTACCCATAGCGGACGTGGCACAACCTGTGACTAAGACCAGGATGTCCCTTTTGATGAGCTCTTTGGCCAGGGTGACGTGGTGATAGTCTTGCTTGAGCTTGGGATTGTTGCAACCCACGATGCCCACAGCGCCGCGCACTGTTCCGGCTTTTATGGCATCGATCAAGGGATCCGGCGTGCCGCCTAGGGCATCTAAGATAGCCTCGTTGGAAAAACCGGAGAGTATCTCCACGGGTTCCACCGGAATGTCCACCTTGGACTGGTCCCTGTTTTTAAAGGCCTCAACAGCCACCATAACTGCTTTCCCGGCCAGTTCCCTGGCATTTTGGGGGGTGAAGTGGAAGCGCACGGCCCCTGGGAAATGACCCTTATCCGAGGTGCTGATGAATTTTGTGTGGTAGCAGCTGGCAACTGTAACCAAGCTGGGCATAATGCACTGGTAGTCTGCTATGATGGCTTCCACGGCACCTGTTACCATGGTGAGTTCCGTCATCATGTGATTGCCGGCTAGGGGTATTCCTTTGCGCATCAAAAGTTCGTTTCCCGTGCAGCAGAGACCGGCTATGTTTATGCCGCTCGCCCCGGCCTGTTTGGCCGCCGCCAAGATCTCTTGATCCTGGGCAGCTAAAAGGATCATCTCAGAGACCACGGGGCTATGGCCATGCACCAAGATATTTACCATGTCCTTTTTTAAAACCCCCAAGTTTACTTTGGTCTTACCGGGCTTGGGAGTCCCGAAGATGATATCGGAGATCTCGGTACCGCACATGGAGCCGCCCCAGCCGTCAGCCAAAGATACCCTGGCGGCGTGGAGGCATAAGGAGATGGGGTCACAGTCTACGCCCATATGTGTGCGGTGGAGCATTTCCACCGGTTCTCTGTCAATGCCCCTGGGGGTGATGGAGAGCTTTTCCCAGAGCGCGAGTCTCTTTTGGGGAAGGCGCCCTAAGAAGGCAAGTCCAGGACCGAAGGTGGAAAAGTCTTCTCCTAGGCGTCTGGCCAAGGCTAAAGCCAGGGCTTTGATATCGCCATTTACCTTCAGGCCCAGTTCAGAGGCGAGGCGCCTCAGTTTTTCTTCGTCGCGGATTTCATAGGCGTCCGTCTTGCCTTCTCCAATCTCTAAGAGCACCTCCACGAGGTCCCTGCCGTGGTCCGAGTGGGCAGCAGAACCGCCTGCCACAAAGCGTCCGAAGTTGCGGGCAACAGTTAGATCCGCGTCTGCCCCGCATACCCCGCGCTCCCTATCGAGGCCCGGTATTATCCTGCAGGGACCCATGACACATTTGGCACATGACAGGCCCGCATCGCATACGTTGCATTGTGGGGTCTGTTTTTCCAGCCTATCCCAGGCCGTCTGAACTCCGCGCTGCCTGGCTTTGTCAATCATATAACCAGTCTCGTCTTTCCACTCGGAACATTCGGTACTGGTCTTTTGCTCATACGTTTGAAATTCGTACATTTTTCCTCCTTCTGAAGGATAGGCCGCCTTTCAAAGGGGCCAATAAGCTAACCGGGATTTGTGGTAATAAAGATTTTTTGCCAAAGAGCCCTAAAGTAGCCGCCAGATGCTCTAAGGCGCATTTTTTAAAGCCTTTTGTCTTTTAAAGATGGATTTTTTTGGAAGTTTTATGATTTTTCTCTCCTTGTATTAATGGCGCTAATTTTCTTATTTGCAAAAAGCCTAAAGGCTGTATGGGGTGCAAAAGCTTGGCTATATGGGGTTTAGCAAAGGGTTAAAGGCCCTTAAAAATAGTTTTTGGCTTTTAAAGCATTTAGCTTACAAGAAAGCTTTAAAGCCCCTAATTGCTGCGGACCAGTAAGTTCTGGCAATTTAAAAGGTCACCGGCAATTTTTTTGCGGCGGCAAGTGGGGCAATAATCAGCAGCGAACTCTTTATGGAAATCCAATTCTTCTTTAGTAAAAAGGGCAGTTCCGCATTCTGGGCAGGGGACTAGATTAAAGTTTCTGCCCCAGATGGAGCGGATGCCATCTTTTTCCCTAAAGGGGATGTTGCCAGTGGGACAATTAAGTCCGCAGGCCAGGCATCCAATACAGTCCTCCGGTGGTTTTAAAAAGGGCCCTGTTACAATCCTTTCCGGTCCTCTCCCCACTAGGGAAATCGCCTCTGTGCGGTTAATCTTGCAGATGCGCACGCATTTACCACAGCGGATGCAGTTGTCTGCCTCGGGGAGGAAGCGGTTCGAGGGCAAAGCGCCATACTCTTTGGCCAGGGCTATGATACGAGGCGCCTTTGGCGCCCTAGCTATTAATAATGAGAGCACAAAGCGTCTGGCCTCGTGGACCTTGGGGCTTTTGGTGTTTACAGTAAAGTTATCTTCCCTTAGTGGATAGAGGCAGGAGACCGCGAGTTTAGATCCTATCTCAACTGTGCAGAGCCTGCAGTTGCCATCGGGCACCAGTCCTTCGTGGTGGCACAAGGTGGGGATATTTATGTCCAAGAGCTTACTAGCGCTTAAGATGGTGGTCTCTTTTAAAACGCTAATCTTTATGCCATCTATGGTGCCGTGAATGTATTTATCAGGCATTAGGCCTCCTTTGGGCGCTTATGGCGCAAAAGGGGCAGCTTTTAAGGCAGGAGCCGCAGCTTATGCATTTGGAAACGAGAACCAATCTGGGTTCTTTTTTCTTTCCCTCTATGGCAGAGGTGGGGCAACTTTTCTGGCAGGCGCCGCAGGCCTTGCAGGCCTCGGAGTCTATCTTGGGGAAATACATATCCTGGCAGCGGCCGGAACGGCAATACCCCTCTTCATGCTCTAAGTACTCCTGGCGGAAATACTTAATTGTGGAAAGGATAGGATTGGCGGCGCTCTGTCCCAGCCCGCAGAGGGCGGTGGTGGAAAGCGTTTTGGCCTGGCTCTCTAAGAAATCCGTATCCCCTTTTTGGCCCTTGCCCGTTGTCAGGTCCATTAAGATCTTATGGAAGAGGGGCAGGGCCTCCCGGCAGGGGGCACATTTGCCGCAGCTCTCTTCCACTAGAAAGCCAGTGAAATAACGGGCAACATCCACCATGCAGCTTAGATCGTCCATGATAATGAGGCCGCCTGAACCCATCATGGCACCAGCTTTAGTGAGGTTGTCAAAGTCCAAGGGAAGAGATAGGGCCGATTCCGGAAGGCAGCCCCCTGAGGGGCCGCCGGATTGGATGGCCTTAAACTTTCTGCCCTTATGCACCCCGCCGCCCACCTGGTTTACCAGGGTGGAGACCTTGGTGCCCAAGGGAAGTTCCACCAGCCCGGTGTTTCTTACCTCGCCCACCAGGGAAAAGACCTTGGTACCCGGGTTTTGCGGGGCCCCTATGGATTTGAACCAATCCGGTCCATTTAGGACAATCAAGGGTATATTGGCCCAGGTCTCGACATTTTGTAGGATAGTGGGTTTTTCCCAGAGCCCGGCCTCTGTGGAGCGCACGTACTTTACCCTGGGGATTCCCTCCCTTCCCTCTATGGAGGCCATGAGGGCAGTGGATTCACCGCAGACAAAGGCCCCGCCCCCCTCCACTATTAAAAGATGAAAGTCAAAGCCGGTTCCTAAGATATCTTTACCCAAGAGACCTCTATCTTCAGCCTCTTCTATGGCATTTTTGAGCCGCAGGACGGATAAGGGGTACTCGTGGCGTACATAGATGTAGCCCTGGCTAGCGCCTAGGGCAAAGGCGCCAATAGTCAGGCCTTCTATAATGGAAAAGGGGTCCCCTTCCATGAGGCTGCGGTTCATGAAGGCCCCTGGATCGCCCTCGTCGCCATTGGCCAGGATATAGCGAGGGGAGCCCTTTGCCTCTCTGAGGGCCTGCCATTTTAAACCCGTGGGAAAACCCCCGCCTCCCCGGCCCCTTAGGCCTGAATCTTCCACCCTCTTGGAGGTCTTAATAGGTCCTAGCTCAAAGGCCAGGCAAAGGGCCTCATAGCCACCTGTGCGGATATAATCGTCAAAATTTCCCGGGGAGCTTTGGCCAAATCGGCGCATGATAAGGCGGTTTTGCGGCTCATAAAAGGGAAGGTGCTCCTTATTTGGCTTTTGGGGGTTAGTTACCAGCCTTTCCACCAATATCCCTTTCATCAAGGTCTTATCTATGATCTCTGGGGCATCATTTGAACTTACCTTTTCGTAGAAAAAGCCCTGGGGGGAGCATTCCACCAAGGGGCCTCGCTCACAGAGGCCCAGGCAGCCGGTAAGTTCCACTCTATAGGCCACCTTGTGGCCCAATTCCCGCTTAAAAGCTTCATATTGTAAGGCTTCAAATACCACTTGGGAGCCAGCGGCAAGACAGCCCGGGCCTCCGCAGACCCAGATGGACTGGCCCTGGGGAGCTGCAAGAAGGCTCTCTTTAAAGTCTTTTAAACCGGCGGGGGAATCTAATCTCATGCTGGCACCATAAAATAAAAGTAAAAGCTAATTGCTGCCAAGGCGATGGCATTAAGGGAAGATTAGGTCAATAAGGGGAGCTCGCCTATATTTTTGGGGGTTGTTTTGCCGAAGACAGTCTCATCGATCATGACAACAGGGGCCAGGGCACAAGCCCCCACGCAGTTTACAGATTCCAAGGAGAGCTTGCCGTCGGCCCCTGTCTCCCCTAGCTTTATCTTTAGCTTTTCTTCCAAGGCGCCTTGGATTTGCCTGGCTCCCTTAAGGTGGCAGGCAGTGCCGCAGCAGACCTTAACTAGCTTTTCCCCCTTAGGCGTCAGAGACAGGGCCTTATAAAAGCCGGCTACGGCAAAGACCCTGGAAAGGGGTAATTTTAAGTAGCTGGCTAGCTCCCGCAAGGCCTCTTCAGGTAGATACCTATACTTGGCCTGGATGAGCTGCATGAGAGCTAAGAGCTCAACTGGTTTATTGGGGCGGCTTAATAAGATTTCTGACAAAGAATGCAGATCTGGCATGGGGCACCATGGAAATAGTTGCGATGGTTGTCAAAATATAACTTTATTTTACAGATTTAGCGGCAAAAGAACAAGATATTGTTTGACAGATTTTCCGATAATTTTAGGGGAAAACTTAACTATTTCGGCTACTAATCCCCCGGCATCTAAAGGGGGCCAGGGGTAAAAGAAGCCCCTTTTGCGGTTTAGTAAATACGGCAAAAAATCTTAGTTTTCGCGTTGACAGGTCAAAAAAAGCCGTGCTATATTAATTGCCAGAAATTGTCTTAAAATGAGATTTCTAGCTCACTCCGTTTTTAGACCATCCTTAAGGGCCTTTTATTACTAGTTTTTTTATCTTGCTACCTGGGAAAAGCTTAATTTTCCACTCTAAGGCCCTTTAACTCCAAAGAAACCTAGAGGGTACTAATCCCCGGGGGTTTAAAATCGGAAAGAGCATGAGCGAAGCCACTCAGAAAGACATAGAAAATGAGCAGGTTGGCCGTAAAATCTCATTAGTGAAGTCAGAAGAGACGATTTTAAGCCCTCCTCTCCCTAAGGTCACAGAGCCAAGCCATTTGGCAAAAAATATCATCCTGGGCGTCCTTTTTCTGGTGGGCCTGTCCCTCACCATTTGGGCCCATAGGGCTCTGTCGGCGTCCGCTGTCCCCAACCCCATTCCCCTCCATCCCCAGCGCATCATTACCCTAGCACCCAGCGTCACCGAAACGGTCTTTGCCGTTGGTTTGGGCCCAGAGGTGCGCGGGGTAACTACCTTTTGTCACTATCCACCAGAAGTAGAAAATCTTCCCAGGGTAGCAGGCTTCAGCGACGTGAACATAGAAGCCATTTTGCGCCTGAGGCCGGACCTTGTGATTTTACCTGTGGATAAGGTGGAGACCCAGGTGGAGCTCACAAGATTGGGGATCACCGTCATGCCCATGGACACCAGGACCTTAGCTGGTCTCATGGAAGCCATAAGGACCTTGGGTACGGCAACTGGTCATAAGGTCCAGGCCATGGAGGTCTTGGGTAGACTGCAACAAGCTATAGATTTTGCCAGGAAAAATGCCCAGGGAAAAGATAGGCCCAAGGTTCTCTTTTCCGTCATGCACTCATATGCCGGCTTTGGTCATATAAGCGAGCTTACCATTGCAGGCAAGGACGGATTTTTTGACCATCTCATAGACATCTGCGGCGGGGTAAATGCCTACCAGGGGTCCCTTCCTTTTCCCACCTTGTCCAGGGAAGCCATCATAAATATAAACCCCGATGTCATCATAGATCTCTTGCGGAGTTCCGAGGAAGTTCCAGATGCCCTGGCCAGCTGGAAGAGTCTTACCAATGTGTCGGCCATCAAAAATAAGCGCCTCTATCTCTTTACCCAAGAGGCCGACACTGTACCAGGGCCCAGGGCCTATAGGACCATCCGCAAGGTGGCCCTGGCCATTCACCCCGATGGCACGGATCTAAGGTACTTGGAACCCCAAGACATCTTAGATTTAAAAGATGTCCTAGCTTCCAATGAAAATGACATTTTAGGACCTTACGTCTTAATAATGGAGCCTTTTGGCTCAGATGGAGGTCTTAAATGAGTGACATGATTGTAGTCAAAGATTTCTCTTTTTCCATAGGGGAAAAGGAGATCTTAAAGCATGTGGAGTTTTCCCTTCCCAAGGGGGACTACCTATCTATCCTGGGCCCCAATGGGGCAGGCAAGAGCACGCTCTTAAAATGCCTCCTGCGTCTCCATGAGAAAGGAACCTCAACTGGAGAGATAAGTATTGCAGGCAAACCCATAGAAACCTATAGCCAGAAGGAATTGGCCCTCTTGATTAGCTATGTTCCCCAGGCAGGTGGCTGGATTCCTCCCTTTACGGTTACGGAACTTTTAAAGCTGTCTCGTTTCCCCTATTCCACCAGCCTATCTTCTTTGACCACCAAAGACTTAGAGGCTGTGGACAGGGCCTTAGAGCTAACTGGCCTGAAACATATGGCCTTAAGACCCTTAAAGACCCTATCTGGCGGAGAGCGCCAGAAGGCCTTTTTGGCCGCTGCCCTGGCCCAGGGTACGCCCATCATGCTCTTGGATGAGCCGGCCTCCTTTTTGGATCCCCATCACAACTCAGAGATGGAAAAACTCCTTATTAATCTCAACAAGGAAGAAGGGCTCACTATGATCTCTGTGACTCACGATCTAAATCACCCTTTCAAAACAGGTGGTTATGCCCTCATCCTGCGAGGTGGGGAGAAGATCTTCTTTGGTAAGGTGGAAGGCCTCTTGGGTAATGGGGTTTTAGAAGGGGCCTTCAATCACCAGTTTGTCTATCTTGAGCATCCCGCCTCCAAGCGGCCTGTAATCATAGCGGAGTAACACCATGAGCTCAGCTATGAAACTATCCCTTCTTATCATCTTAAGTTTACTCGTCTTCATCATAAGTCCCTTTTTTGGCCTGAGCTTTATCTCCCCAGAAACTATCTTTAATCCGCAAGAATCCGACTATGAGCTCTTCTGGCGCTTGAGGGTGCCCAGGGCCATTGCCGCCTTCTTTGCCGGAGCTGGCCTTTCCATGAGCGGCATGGTCTTCCAGGCCCTATTCCGTAACCCCTTGGCAACTCCTTTTACCCTGGGGGTATCATCGGGTGCCTCTTTTGGTGCTTCCCTGTACTTTTTCTTCGGTGGGGCCACCTTCGCATTCTTAGGGGGTGTGGGACCCTTGATGGCGTCCCTTTTGGGAGCTGGACTATCCATGCTCTTGGTGTGGCTCATAACAAGGGTTAAAGGCGGATTTTCTACTGTCATCATGCTCCTAGCTGGCGTAGTTATTAACTTTTTCTTTTCCAGCCTAGTCCTCTTTGTCCAGTACCTTTCCGATGCCCACGATTCTTTGAGGATCATGCATTGGCTCATGGGCTCTTTAGCAGGCCTGGAGACTGCGCGCCTAGTGGATCTGGCCTTTGTGGTCCTGGTGGGCCTGGTAGTTATAAGGCTCATGGCGCAAGAGATAGACCTTTTGACAGCAGGAGAAGAGATTGCCGCCAGCCGCGGGGTGAATGTGCAGTACACAAAACTTAAGATCTTTCTGACGGCTTCCATCATGGTGGGTTCTGTGGTATCTTTGGCGGGTCCCATAGGTTTTGTGGGACTTATGGTACCTCACGCCTGCAGGCTCATCCTAGGCTGGTCCCATAGGATCTTAATCCCGGCTGTATTTTTCACTGGAGGCACCTTTTTGGTACTCTGCGATTTGGTGTCCAGGATAATTCTAGCCCCAGCTGAAATCCCCATAGGTATAGTCACCTCCATGTTGGGAGGGCCTTTTTTCCTGTGGACCCTCTTTAAATCCCAGAAGACTGGTGATCTCTTTTAAATAATAATGTCCTTACGATCTTTGGATGATATAAACAAGGTTTTTTTAGATTCCATCCCCCTTTCTGAAAACCTGGAAGGCATTAATGTTCGTCTTCCCTACGACTCAGGTGGGCTGCGCCATGAGGTCTTAAAGCTTCTTCCTGAGGCTAGTAAGATAGCCAAACCCCGCGGGGCATACCTTCTTTTTACCCCATCTGTCATAGATGATAGCCGCGTGGCCATTGGCGGCGTTATCTTTACTTCAGAGCTTTTGGTAAAAAACATAGGCCGCCTTGACAAGGTATTTATGTTTCTGGCAACTGAAGGGATAGAGCTTTCCAATTGGGCGGACTCCCTTCCACCAGAAAAAAATAGGGCAGCATTTGCTATCCGTTTTCTCGCTTTGAAAAATGTGGAAGAGCGCTTAGAGGCCATCATAAATGATAACTTTGATATAAGTTATCTATCGGCCATGGCACCTGGGGCCTTACGCGAGTGGCCCATTTCCGAGCAGATACCCTTCTTTAAGCTCATGGGCTCACAAGCAACAAGGCTTTCTATGGTCTTAGATCCACAAAGCTTCTGGCTCAGCCCAGCACTTAGCTCCACTGGAGTCTTCTTTGATTCCCCAGAAGGCTTTTCCAGCTGCAGACTGTGCATTGCCGAGTGTCCCTGGCGCCACTATCCTTATGGAAGCCAGATAGAAGGCATCTAAAGTAAATAAATTTGGGAAACTAGGGCGTGCCGGTAGGATAAAGGCACTTTTTTTTTTGATTAAGATGCTTACAAGCTTAAAAGCTCTAAGGACCTTAAAAGAAAACCCCAAACTCTAAGAGCCTATGAGCCAAAATTTTATTAATTGGCTAGGCTAATGCCTGAAGATCCCTAATTTACTAAGGAAAGCCGCCATATTATGGAATCTACTTGTGTTTAAATTCCATTTAAAGGGCGGCAAATTAGCTCCAAAGGTATTGCTATTTTTTCTGAAACTGGCTAATATAGATAGCCTATTTTGTGGTCCTGGTACTTTTTGCTTAAGTCAGAGGGCCAAATTATCCAGTTTTAAGGAGATTATATGTCCGCCAGCCTTCCCTTTGGTCTTAAGCCAACCGATATAGGTGATACCAACAAACCCCATAAAATCATTTTGGATACCCTTGATTTGGAACAGAGGCGCATGGATTTGCCCAGTTTCAGGTCAGGCGACACGGTGGCAGTGCACGTGAGGATCAAGGAAGGCGACAAGGAGCGCGTTCAGATCTTCAAGGGTGTAGTTATCCGGAAGCGCCGGGGCTCCATGGGGGCTACCTTTACGGTGCGCAAGGTCTCTTATTCAATAGGAGTTGAGCGCATCTTTCCCATGAACTCCCCGGCCATAGATAAGATAGAGGTCGTAACCCTAGGCAAGGTGCGTCGCGCTAAGCTCTATTACTTACGTAAGCTTAGGGGCAAGGCTGCCAAGGTCAAAAGCAAGAATATCTACAAGAAGTAAAGACCTTTCCGGCGTCAAAAAAAATTAAAATAATTTTGACCATTTTCTTCCAAGTTGATATAATAGCTTCCAAAGGTCGAATTTTAGTCACGCCTTTAGTTAAAAGGTATAGATCTTAATATTTTTTACCTTTTATAAGCTAATCATATCAAAAATAGCCCATCTTAGGGGTTGGCGCTTCTTGAGAGGTGAACTATGCGAAGAAGAAAAGGGTCCAAAAAGATAGTAACTGAGAGTGCAACTGGTCTTTTTTCGCAGCCAGAGGACCCTTTAAGCGACCCCTTATTTTTCTTTGACAACTCTTTTGGCAAAAGGCCCTTGGCCGGAATAGATGAAGTGGGAAGGGGCCCTTTGGCAGGCCCTATTGTTGCGTGCGCCGTCATTTTAGATCCCTTAAAGGAATATCCCGGGGTAGACGATTCCAAAAAACTATCCCACGAGGAGCGTTTAGAGCTCTCCCATCTCATTAAAGAGACAGCTCTCGCCTGGACTTTGGCCTTTAAATCTCCCAAGGAAGTGGACCAGCTAAACCCCCTCCAGGCCACCTTAAAGGCCATGGCAGAGGCCTATCAGCAGCTAGAGCTAAAACCCCAGGTGGTCCTCATAGACGGCACTGTCCGACCTCCCATAGACGCCCAGGTGGTGCCTATTGTCAAAGGGGACAGCAAATCGCTCTCTATTGCAGCAGCTTCCATCTTAGCTAAGGTGGCCAGGGATACCCATATGCTAGAGGAGCACAAAAGGTACCCCCAGTACGGTTTTGATCGCCACAAGGGTTACGGCACCAAAGAGCACCTCTTGGCCCTGGCGCATTACGGGCCCTCTCCCATCCACCGTCTCACCTACAGGAGCGTCCTTCCCCCCAGCCCTAGACCGCGTCCCTTTGGTGGAGGCCTCTTTTAGTTCCCATGGGTAATTCTTTACCCCAAGGGATCTATCCAGGGCTTTATGTCATAGCTACGCCCATAGGTAATCTTTCCGACACCTCGGAAAGGTCACTTACGGTCTTACGGCACAGCGCCCTGGTGGCAGCTGAAGACACCCGCAGGACAATTAAGCTCTTAAACTACTATTCCATCAGCGCCCCCCTTTTAAGCTACAGGGAACAGAATCACAATAGCGCCTGGCCCAAGGTAAAAAAGGCCCTAGAAGAGGGATCTGTGGTCTCTTTGGCAAGCGATGCTGGGACGCCTATTGTATCTGACCCTGGGGCCCGCCTCATTTTCGAGGTTAGGCGCCAGGGCCTTTCGGTTTACCCCATCCCCGGGCCCTCGGCTGTAACAGCTGCCCTTTCTGTCTCAGGCTTTGGGGGCGGGGGCTTTACTTTCGGGGGATTTCTTCCCCCCAAGGGGGCCAGTAGGAAAAAATACTTAGAGTCTTTAAAGAGCCTGTCCCATCCTTTAATCTTCTTTGAGACCCCCCACAGGCTGGAAGAGTCTTTAGCCGATCTCTTAGAGGTCTTAGGACCCCGCAGGGCTTTTCTGGCTAGAGAGATGACTAAACTCCACGAAGAGTATCTTCTTTTACCCTTGGAAGAGTTGTTACAAGAGGTGACAGCCAGACCCCGTAAAGGTGAGATGACCTTGGTCTTAGAAGGCTTTACTAAAGGGAGAGCCCCTGGGCCTTTAGAGCCCCAGGATAAAAAAAGCCTGGCTCTGGCGGCCCTTTCCCCTTACATTGATGAGATAAGTAAAGATACGCGTCCTGTAAAAGACATTGCCAGAGAGTACGCGGAAAAGTTTCACCTGGCAAAAAGCGAAGTTTACTCCCTTATTTTAATGTGGCGCATTGGTAAGTAGCTTTAGCTACCAAGGGAAGCTAGGTTTCACAGTGAAGGCGTGGTATATTTGAGAGGCGGGAAATGCCCCAAAAGAAGTGAGGAAAGTTTCTATGCCCATAGCCACAATCGAAGAAGCCTTAGATGATATGCGCATCGGGCGCATGGTCATTTTGGTGGATGACGAGAACAGGGAAAATGAAGGTGATCTTACCTTAGCTGCACAATTTGCCACCCCTGAAAATATAAATTTCATGGTGACCCATGCCAGGGGTCTTATTTGTCTTGCCTTGACTCCGGAAAAGGTGGACGGCCTGGGTTTGCCTTTAATGACCTTGGATAACCGCTCTCCTTTTCAGACGGCATTTACGGTCTCTATAGAGGCCCGGGTGGGGGTGACTACCGGGATCTCAGCTGCCGACAGGGCCACTACCATCCTGACAGCAGTAAAGGAAGGGGCAGGCCCCAAGGATATAGTGGTGCCTGGCCATATCTTTCCCTTGCGCGCAAGGGAGGGCGGGGTCCTAGTGCGCACCGGGCAGACCGAGGGCTCTGTGGATCTAGCCCGCCTGGCGGGTTTAAATCCAGCAGGCGTAATCTGCGAGATCATGAATGAAGATGGAAGCATGTCCCGCATGCCAGATTTGGAGAAATTTTCTCAAAAGCATGGGATAAAGATAGTGACCATCGCCTCCTTAATAGCCTACCGCCTGTCCCATGAAAAGCTGGTAAAACTGGAGGCCAAGACAATGCTCCCCACAAAAGGTGCCAACTTTGAGCTCTATGCCTATTCCTCAAGTGTGGATGGCAGCGAATATTTGGCACTCACCCTAGGGGATTTAAAGGGGGATGAGCCTATCTTGACCAGGGTGCACTCCCAGTGCCTTACTGGTGACACCTTGGGTTCCCTGCGCTGCGACTGCGGGGCCCAGCTCCACGAGGCTATGCGCCAGATCATAAAAGAGGGCCGCGGGGTTCTCTTGTATGTCCCCCAGGAAGGCAGGGGTATAGGGCTAATAAATAAGATAAAGGCTTACGCCCTCCAGGATAAGGGGGCCGACACAGTGGAGGCCAACCTGGCCTTGGGATTTCCCGAGGACCTAAGGGACTACGGCCTTGGGGCCCAGGTCCTAAGGGACCTAGGGGTCAAAAGCATGCGCCTTATGACCAACAATCCTGCCAAGATGGTAGCTTTAGAGGGTTATGGCCTTACTGTTACTGAAAGGGTGCCCATAGAGGTTGGGACTGGGCCGGAAAACCAGAAGTACCTGGAGACCAAATCCACCAAGATGGGCCATCTGTTGCAACTAAACAAGGAAAAATAAGCTTTAAAAAGCAAGACCAAAAACTTATCACCAATGCGGAGTCAATATGCCTCAAGTCCTGGAAGCGCAGTTAAGCGCAGCTTCACTTAAAGTGGCGGTGGTCGTGAGCCGCTTTAATAGTCTAATAACCGAAAGGCTTTTAGCTGGCGCCTTGGACGCCTTTATTCGCCACGGGGGCGATGAAGAGCTTTTAACCATCATCAAGGTGCCCGGGGCCTTTGAGCTCCCCTTAGTCTGCCAAGCTACTGCGCAGTATAGGATCTATGACGCCTTGGTGGCTCTAGGGGCAGTCATCAGGGGCTCTACGCCTCATTTTGACTATGTGGCAGCAGAAGTATCCAAGGGCTTGGCCCAGGTGCAGCTGGCTACTATGGTCCCCATAAGCTTTGGGGTGCTTACCTGCGATACTGTGGAGCAGGCTGTGGATAGAGCTGGCACAAAAAGCGGCAACAAGGGCTTTGACGCCATGGTCTCGGCCATAGAGATGGCGCAACTCATGCGGAAGCTCCCCGGGGGGTCGGATTCCCCGGAAGCTATGACCCCCGGCGAGGCGTAAATGACTGCCCTCACTGGAAGGCACCTGTCTAGGTATTTGGCTTTAGCTCTCCTTTTCCAATGGGATGCCGTGGGCGGGGCACCTTTAGATACAGTGCGCCTCTTTACAGAGAACTTTGACCCTAAAAACGATAAAGAGCTCTCCTTGGAGCTGGAGCCGGAGAAATTTAATGCCTCCTTTCGTTTAGCTACTGAGTTTTTCTTTGGGGTTATCAATAACTTACAAGAGCTGGATAAAGACATCAGGGAGGTATCCACAAATTGGACCTTAGAGCGCATGTCCAGGGTGGACGTGGCCTTAATTCGTCTGGCCTATTATGAGATGCGCCACAGAGAAGATATCCCCTTTAAGGTAAGTATAGACGAGGCAATTGAACTGGCTAAAACCCTAGGGGACAGGGATTCTGGGGCCTTTGTAAACGGTATCTTGGATCAACTCTGTCGCAAGCTGGAAGGGCAATTGGCACTTGGCAAATAGGCGTCTTAAATGCATTTTAGTATTATCTCTGGCCTCTAAAGCCTTTACCCACCACTATAAGATCCGCATCTTTATAAATAATTCCCGAAAGTTAGACTTATGAGCCCCAAATCTTACGCCCATTCAATCAATATTGCTTATTGCTAGGTACAAAATATTTTGGGCCAATTAGTTTTTATTTTTAACTGGAAAAGCCTTGAAAAGACAAGCTCACAAGCCTTGCCTTATATTAACATCTAACAAATATTATTTCGGAGTCTCGGTGAAGTCCAAAGAATCGATACTAATTTTCGGCATGTTTGTGCTGGTGACTATGGGCTTCTGCGGCTGCGGCTATAGCTTTTCCCCCACTCCTTACCAGCTCCGCATCCCAGAAGGGGGCATGACGCTCCACGTAGGGGTGGCCCAGAACCGCTCTCGTTTTGCCCGTTTAGGCCCAGAACTCACCCGCAATATGATTGAAAAGCTTTCCGGGGTGCCAGGTCTAAGGATAGGAGGGCCCACCAGCGAGGCCACCTTAGAGCTTAAAATCACCTCGGTGGTGGTGGGGACTGGTTCTTGGGAGATAAGAGATCGAAGGGATTCGGCCATCCCCGAGTCCTCTTCCAGTCGTACTGTGCGAGCCGATGTTGAGGCTATCTTCACCAGGCCCGCTGATCTTCCCGAGGGAAAGGCTGTTTCCAGAAGGACCTTTTCTTCCTATCGCACCTATGTGGTATCTCAGCTCCAGGGTCAGGAGGAGATGCAGGAAGCTGAGGCTCTAAAGTGGATAATTGACGACATAAGCCAGAAGATAGCTACCCTGATGTTTACGGAGTTTTAGCTTTGCAGACAATTTTGGCCAGACAGTGGGAAAAAAGAGGGGGCTCCGTGGCGGCTTGCCATCTATGCGCCCATAGGTGCGGCTTGAAAGATGGCGAACGGGGCCTGTGCCAGGTGCGCGTAAACCAGGGCGGGGAGCTTTTTACCTTAAACTACGGCTATAAGGGAGCCCTAGCTATGGATCCCGTGGAAAAAAAGCCTCTCTACCACTTTCTTCCTGGTACCCTGACCTTTTCCCTAGGGGCACCTGGCTGCAATTTCGACTGCCTCGGCTGCCAGAACCATAGCTTGGCACATCCTGGTAAGTCTTTTCCAGGGGTCAAAGACTCGGTGGACCCTAGTGCCCTGGTGGATTTAGCCTTAGAATCTGGTGCCAAGAGCATGTCCTTTACCTATAGCGAGCCTACGGTCTTTTTTGAATATGCCCAAGATACAGGTACCCTGGCCGAAAAAAAGGGGCTCTATAACATTTGGGTGACCAACGGCTACTTTACGCCCTCCACCTTGGAGGATTTAGACTACGTAAGGGCTATGAATATAGACCTCAAAGGCTTTACCGAGGACTTTTACAGCAAGGTGACAGCTGGCCGCTTGGAACCCGTGAAGAAGGCCATAGAGGCCTCCTTTAGGAAAGGTATCTGGGTGGAGCTTACTACCTTGCTCATACCCACGGTAAATGACAAAGACGAGGACTTAGATAAGCTTTCTGCCTTTATAGCCGCCTTGAGCCCGGATATTCCCTGGCATATTAGCCGTTTTATGCCCCTTCATAAGCAGAGCCATCTCTATAAGACCCCCAGGGAACTGTTACTTAGGGCCAGGGAGATAGGCAAAAAAAATGGCTTAAACTATGTCTATATTGGAAACCTAGAAGGTCCTGGCTATACTGATACAGCCTGCCCAGAGTGCGGCACCCTTTTGGTGGGCCGAGCCGGCTACCTTGTAACTACCATGCGCCTGGGAAAGGACGGAAAGTGTCCCCATTGCGGGACGAAAATAGCCGGGGTCTGGGGCTAAGCTTCCCTTGTTAGCGGCTCTATAGTAAAATGGCAGCAATTTGAAAGCTAGAGGCAATAACCACAAGCTTGCGGAGAGATGCCGGAGTGGTCGATCGGGGGCGACTCGAAATCGTCTATAGTGTGACAACTATCAAGGGTTCGAATCCCTTTCTCTCCGCCATTGCCTTTTTGCTAATTTTTATGCTCTGGTAAATAAGCCTTCAAAAAGCTAAAACCCTGATAAACCTTGGGTTTTAGCTTTTTTTATGTTCTTTCCTACCTGACATTTGTTACATTTTTATCCTCTAAGCGCAGAAAAAGGGCCCATGTTTGGGAGCATGATAACTAAAAGAGCTGGCTAGGCCTCACTTCTTGATTAAAAATACTTAAGCCTTTCTAAAGGCTATCAAGTTATTTGCCGGTGGCGTACTTTTAAAAAATCTTGCCAAGTGGTTCCAAAATCTGGAGAAAGGGCCGCTAAAGCGTTTAGAGCTGTGTTTGAAGATCATCTATAGTTGGTGAGCTTACTTGCCATCAAATAGTGGCCTCTAATAATAACGTTAAATGTTGGCACCTTTATTGTAAATTATGACGGAAAAGAGCAATCAAAATTTAAAAGATAGTCATACTTTGGAGTGTGAAACGAATTGTAGCAGCCAATATTAAGGGTTAGGACTCTTTCAGCTTTACGATTTACTCTAAAGGCTCATCTCCTTTTCCTAGGGTTATGCGCCCTTGATATGACTCAAATATTTTGGAGGGTAGGGACCAATACTGCGGAGAAGATTATGGTCCTGGACGGGATTTATACGTAGGTATTGCTAACTCGTCTTAGTCGCACAAAAGCCCTAGTCCTTTGCGGCCTCATCCTAGATTTTTCCACAGGTCCTAAAGGTATTAAAGTAGAAACTTTCCCTTATTTAGGCAAAAGGAGCAGCTACTAAATATCTTGGAGAGAAAAGCCAATACCACTATATATTGTATTTATTTCATTTAATTATGCTTTTTAATACTAAGAGAGCCAATGCCACTTCTTGCAAATAAATCTTTGACATTGTCATTTTATTTTTGTAAAATCCCTTAAATACCACATTTTGCCTTACAATTAGCTGCTTTATCTTGGAGAAGGCGCCCGAAAACTGCGTAACCCTGGAATCTTTTCTCCATCGGGGCGCCATGCTCTAAAGGATAATAGCTTATTCATCACAACTCCCCATCACTTCTGGCTTACCTTATACCACTCCCTCTCACTTCTGGCTTACCCTACCTCCAATCACTCCTATACAAACTTTCACTCGCTAAAATTTATAAAGCCTTTCTTTGTCTCAGTTTGGGCACTATTTGTTTTATTTGGTAATTTTTATCTTTAGCATCAAGTTTTAATTAGTATTATGTTCCTTACGTGTAGGGAATTTTATATTCAAGGAGAAGAATATGTCCGGCCAGAACTCCATTTTATTTTGGACTATAATGGCTTTTGTTTTATTATTAGTGACCCCTCTATATGCGCAGATTACTCCCACTAGTTTAAATACCATTATTGTTACTTCCACCCGCGCACAGGAAACCTTAAGGGAGGTATCAAGTAATGTTACCGTTTATACTGAGCAGGATCTTAAAAATTCAACTGCCATTGACTTTGGGCAATTTTTGAAACAACAGGGCTTTTACTGGGTAGATTACGGATCAAATCAATTTATCCAGATAAGGGGAATGCATACCAATACCGATGTAGATTCTGAGGATCAAGCTCGCGTCCTCTTTCTTTTGAACGGGCATCGCGCAGGTATTGCATATATCAACCAAATAGGATTTGACAACATTGAACGCGTCGAAATAATAAGGGGGCCTTCAGCAATTCAATACGGCGCATCGGCAATGGGCGGAGTCATCAACATAATAACCAAAAGAGGAAAACAAGACACATTTACCGGCTCTCTACACGCAGGTATCGGTAGTTTTAATTTGAGGAAATATAGCGCTGCCTTTTCAGGGGGGTACGGCGGGCTAGATTTTTCCGGGAGTGCAACCAATTTGAAGCGCGGTGATTATAATGTCACAGGCAACCAAAGGTATTATGGTTCATCGATAAAAAGGAAGTTTACCTCAGACGTTGATTTGGGCTATACTTTTCTTGAAAACCATAGAATAGGAGTCAATTATAACTACTCTGATTCCTATGTAAGAAACCCTTCCGGTTGGGCTAGCAACAGTCCTTCTGTGACCGGCACACCTTATGTGTTTAGAAATCGTACCTTTACTGTAAGTTATGACGGCAAGGCAGCCAGTGGCATCTTAGATTGGTCGCTCCTTTATTCTTCGTCAGAACAATTTAAAAGAGCTTTGTCTACATGGTGGCAAAATGCACACTCGACGACTAAAGATTTGGTTGGAAGAATTGGGTATAGGAGTCAGTATATAGATGCCGACATCGGCTTTGAGAATATTGATATAGATTTTGATAACGAGACTTCCTATAGCGGTAAGTCTGGAAACACATCTAAAAATTTGGGATTTTGGCTCACGGCAAAGGTAAAATTATTGGAAGACTCTCTTATCTTTTCCGCGGCTGGAAGGTACGACAGATTTGAGATGCATTCTAACGTGTTACAAACTAGAGATTTCTCGAAGACAAGATTTTCACCTTCGATTGGCGTGGCGTATATACCTTTGGAATGGTTAAAATTTAGAGCGAATTTTGCAACCGGTTTCATGATGCCTACTGCATCTCAAATGGCAGGACCGGGCACAAATTATGTCCCTAATCCGGATTTGAAGCCTGAGGAAAGTGTAACCTGGGAAATTGGTGTTGACGTCAATTGGCAGTATATAAGTTCCAGTCTTACATTTTTTTCTACCGACTGGAAGGATAAAATAATTGGGAATCGTCCAGTACCGGATCAACCAGGTAAATTCTTTTATACCAATTTAAAGGATAGTACCATTAGCGGCATTGAGTTTGTTTTTAACTTTGACATTGGAATGGCCCTTAACTGGGATTTTTCCTTAAGGCCTTATTTTACCCTAAACTACATGACCGAACTTAAGAACAAGGATCCAGACATATTTTACGTTGGCTATCGTGATCTAGTTCCAACCGTACCAAAATATACCTATACTTTTGGCGTGTCCTACGTTCACGAGGCGTATGATTTATCAGCCAATATTAACGGTGCTTACTATGGCGGCGCTCTCCAGTATGACACCAGAGGCTCCTATCCTTATAATAATTTTATCTACGTTGCGGGAATTACTGCTGTAGACTTTACCTTGCAGAAAGGTTTGTATAAATTTGGAGACAACGGTGACAAGGGAAAGCTCACTTTAAATGTTGCGGCCAACAATATCTTTGACGACAGGAACGAAAACTACTTAAACTATCTAGGCCCTGGAAGGAATTTCTACGTAGGGCTCACTTACGAGTTTTAATTAAGTTTTCTAGTTTCTGTTAGATCTACCCTAATATCGCGCCCTCAAGATTGCATTTCTTTGGGGGCGCTTTTTTTTATCCCTTTTTGACTATTTATTTTCGGGTTATACCATATTTTTTAAAGCCTTGCTGCAGTTCTAGCTTACAAAAGCTGCCAAAATGATTGATGGTTTCTCTTTCCAGAGAAAAAATTTTTGCCAGAGCTACGATAGATCTAGCTCTCAAGGTATTGTGCCAGGTAAGAGATATATTTTTAATGGTCGGGATTGCTGTTTCCTATGAATTTCATCATTAGCTCAACAATCTTTTCCTGTTTTACCGGCTTTGCCAGGTGGGCATTCATTCCGGCTTCTATGGCCTTATCGATATCCTCTTTGAAGGCATTGGCCGTCAGGGCTATGATGGGTACCTTGCTAGCGTCTTCCCTATCTAGAGCCCTTATGGCGGTACTGGCCTGATATCCATCCATATTGGGCATTTGCACGTCCATGAGGATGATATCATAGGTTCCATTGGGTGAGTCTTCGAACTTTTTTACGGCTATCTCCCCGTCTTCGGCTTCCTCCACGGATATGCCGGTAACCTTAAGCATGGCCCTGGCTATCTTGCGGTTCAAATCCACGTCGTCTACAAGCAGCAACTTTTTGCCCTTGAACTTGTCTTTGGGGTCGCTTGTGAGGATCTCTTCTTTGATAAGTTCGCTCGTGGTCTCCTTGAGCCAGATGGCAAAGGAGAACTCGCTCCCTTTTCCAAGCTCGCTTTTGACGGCTATTTCCCCGCCCATGAGGTGGACTATATGGCGGCTTATAGTAAGCCCCAGCCCTGTGCCTCCATAGCGCACAGTGATGGCCCCGCCGCCCTGTTCGAAGGGCTTGAAGATGGCTGCCATGGCTTCATTGGAGATGCCAATGCCGGTATCTCTTACAATGAACTCCACCAAGGATTTCCCGTTGACTCTATCCTTTCTCTTTATGATGAATTCTATAGTGCCGCCTTCAGGGGTGAACTTTACCGAGTTACCTAGAAGATTTATGAGAACTTGGCGCAGGTGGAGGGGATCGGTTAAGAAGTTGGAGGGTGAGAAGTCCACTAGATCCGTCTTGAACTCGATATTTTTCTGGGAGCAGCGGGTCTTCATAATACTGGTGACGGTATTGGCCAAGACTATGAGCTTTACAGGTTCTTCAGAGATCTCGATTTTTCCCGCTTCTATCTTGGAGAGATCCAAGATGTCGTTTAAGAGGCCCAACAGATGTAGAGAAGAGACCTCTATTTGGCGGATATTATCTTTTATGTCCTGGAACTCCGGGGTATCGGACTTTATGACGTCCAGGTTCTTTTGGACTATGCCGGCAAGACCTATGATAGCGTTCATAGGGGTGCGGATCTCATGGGACATGTGGGCTAGGAATTTACCTTTATGCTCATTGGCGCTCTTGGCATCGTTCATGGCCCGTTCCAGTTCCTGGTTTCTTATGACCATGTCCGTCATATCTAGACTTTCAACTAGATAGCCGCGCTTTTTGCCACCTTTGCTAAAGAAATAGCTTGCCTTACCTTGAAAATATCTTTTGAATTGTTCGATGTAACAAATGTCCGCCTCTCTTCCCTCATTTAATGAAACTATGGGGTCAAAATTGGATTGTTGAGGATAGGCGGTAATTTCCGAATAGTATTTGCCAACAACATCTTGAAGGTGCAATCCGTAGTAATTCAGGCAGATGTCGTTCATGTAGATTATCTTTTGGTCCATATCTAAGATGGAAAGCGGATGCTTTACACTATCTACTATTGTATCAGCCATATCGTCAAAGATATCTGAAAGGGTGCCGAATTCATTTTTGACCTTGGAGTTAAACCTAAATTGCCTTTCTCCCTCCCTGAACCTAGAGATACCTTGGATGAGGGTGGTTATGCTGTTGGTTAAGTAGGAGGCCATCCAGATAGCTATAAAAACCACCATGACAATCAAGATGATGGTGGTTAAAGTAAGCTCGATGAAGGTTTCACGCAAACTTGAAGCCACCGTCTTTTCCAGCTTTTGCTTGGTGGCAGTAGCTGGCATTGTAAAATACTCTAAGCCGGAGCCAATGGCTACGAAACCAAAGCCGCGCTTGGAATAGCCGTTGGCCTCGGAGGGGCCGTATTGGCCAGTATAGTAGCGGATTGCGGCGGCCGTATTGAGCTTATAGAGTCCGCTCCAGAGGATATAGAGCGACCCTGAGCCCCCGGTCCTGGTTAGGTCCATCCAGCCTGTGCATTGAGGGGCATTATTTAACCAGCGGCCGTCTAAGCCCACCAGGCCCTCTCTTGTGAGTTCCGGGGCAGGACGCTTGGAACGGGACTGCTCGTAAAAGGTCGGGTACTGAACTTCTTTAAGGTAGTCGTCCCACTTTAAAACCCCGCTTTTCTTCCAGTCCTCGTAGATGGACTGCTCCAACCAGGGGATCTGGGGGTCCCCGGTCTCCGGGTCGAAACCCACTATGGAGTGGTGTCTGGGGTGGGCTACGCTGCGGCAGACGTAGTCCCAGATAAAGGCGTAATTGCCGTCAAAGGCATTGGGATGCTCTTTGTAGCGCTCGTTCATGGGGGTTATGTGGTCCACAAACTCCATGATATGGTCATGGTTTAAGGCCAGGGTCACATAACCAACCTTTTTGCCCTCCTCATAGACCGGAGTGGCCCAGCGCACTATGCCCTCGAAGCGGATCCCATTGGGGTTTTCCATACCGGCATAGGCCTGCTCCTCGGGCTTGAAGGGGATGTCGTAACCCCTGTCAGCTATGGCCTTGTCTATATAGACAGGGGAATACATGCCTATATAGTTGGAAGGCACGTAGGCCCCTATTACGTCAGAGACATAGATCTCTCCGGGGGCCAGGTCCTTTAGGAGGGGAAAATAGCCCTCGGCCTTGACATAGGTGTTGGCCTTATCTGAGACATTGCTTAAATTCGGATTGAGGCGGTGGCGCTGCTTTGTGGACTCCGGAGTGACATATTTAAGGATTTCATTGCCCTCCAGGTCCAAAAAGGTAATCTCATCGAAGATGGGGACAGAAATGTACTCGTAAGGTTCCGGAGGCCTGGGCTTAAAGCCGTTCATGTCCTCATTTTCAGTGTTGGTAGAAACGCCAGCAGGCCCTTCCACAAAGGGCTCATCGGGTACCCAGAACTCATTGTTTTCGTCCAGCTTCCAGGCGCGCCTTTTTATAAGTCTCCCCCTTTTGCCTTCTAAAAAGTTTTTAAAGGCTTGCGGGGTCTTTTCGAGAGTTGCAGCGTACAGGATGTCTGCGTCCCTGGCGTAAAGGAAATCTGCCACATGGTCCGCCGCTGTGGTGGACATGCGCTCTATGTTTTCTACCGCAATATTATTTAAAGCCTCAGCCGAGTCAGCGACAGCTATGTCTTTCAAGGTGTCGCCCTGATTGGAGGCTTGACGCCAGGCAATACAGGCTAAAAGGATGAGCGGTATTATCTTCACCAAAAGGAATATGGTGATGAGTTTGCCGCGCATCCCTAACCCAAGAGCGTTCATAAGTCGCCCGGATTTTTCTATTATGGTTCGTTCTATGGCTTTAATCATGCTAAATATTTTTTGATAACTGTTAATGTTGCGGAAAGGATAAAGGCCTTTTGGGAAAACTTAAAGCACTTGAAATATTTGCTTTTAAAAAGCGAAGCCAGCTGTCTTACCAGGGTATAGGCCAAGGGTCAAACTGGCAAGCATTTCATGCTTTCAGTAATCTAAAATTATACATAATAAAATTGTATTTAAAAAGTATAAACAGTTTGGCTTATTTAGGCGATTTCCAGCCTTTAGCTGAATTTTCCTTGTCAATGGTATTTATTCCCACTTTTTGTGGAAAAAGGAGGCATATCTACTATATACTGTATAAAATAGAATTGGAGATTCTAGAGGGTCTTTTCCGCAGCTTCTTTAGCTTAAAACCTTTCTAGTTCTCAAAAAAGCTGCAAAGAGAGCTCATTATAGAGTAAATGTTTTTTTAAATTGGAGACTAAAAGGCCTTTTAGTTTTTTTATTCCGCTGAAAGCCACTCCAAGGGCCCTTCAAGGAAGAGGAGCTTTTCCCAAGGGCGGTATTTTTCCATGAAGACCTGGTACTCTCCAACTGTGTATTCCTCTTTTAGCTTCTGGATGGAAAGGAGTATGGCCAAATCCTGGTCAGAGGGCTTACTCTGCATCCCACCCCGGCTTTCGAAATTTTCATAGGAAGAGGCTGTGGCCTCCCCCGAGGGTTTGGGGGTAAAACGCAGGATAACCAGGCGCAGAGCTTTATTGTTCCTGGAGATACCGGATTCCTCCACCAACTTGTCCAGTCGGGACTTAAAGGCCTTGGGGTTTTCTTTGAGCATGGCACGTAGGTACAGGCTGCGGGAGGCCCTGCGGTCGCGCGAATTTTGGCAGCACAAGAGGCAATGATACAAAGGAGGGCTATGCTCTAAGTCAAAGTTACAGGTTAAAGTCTGGTAGGGAGCCCCCACCTTGTTGGCCAGATAGCTTTCCAGGACGGTGGAAAGGACCTGGGGCCAGGCCTCATCCTCTTTTTCTTCGTTTTTGAGCTCACTTATCTCCGGACTGGCTAGGAGCTCCTGGTAGCGGGCGTACATATTCACTGCCGGCCCCAGTTGCTCAGAAAGAGGCTCAGGATCTGAAGAAATTGAGTCAATTAGTTCACTATCCCTTTCCATTTTTGAGCTCTGGCGGCCTTTGGCATCATCCTGAAAGGTAAAAAGGTAAGGAAGGCTATCGCCTTGGGCGGCCCTTTCTTCCTCTTGGATGGGCATCTGGGGTAAGGGGGCGGATTCTAAGGGCAGAGGGTCGTAACTAAGGCTAGCTTGGGCCCCTTGGGAGGCATCTTCGAAAATTTGGTAGATCTCTTCAATGGGCAGCCCTTCTCTACTATCTAAGATAAGTTCACGCACCAAGATATGGCAGGCTTCCAAAAGGGTCCTGGGGTAGACATCCGCGGCATTGTCAAAGGCCTCTTTTTTAAAGGGCCAGGAGGGATAGGGGAGGGTGTAGCCCGCCCTATTAGCAGCATGGAGCATGCGGGCAGAAACTAGCTGTAAAGCCATATCCGGACTATTTAAGGGGCCCAAGGCAATAGGAGGCCTGCGGTAGCGCTCCAAAGAGGTGTTAAGGGAGCTCTGTGAAAGGTTTTCCCAGGTGATAGGCAGGCAGGATATGACAGTTAAGGTTCTAGAGCATAAAGTAGTTAGCCTGCCAATGCCGTCTGAGATATTGGCAATTAGCCTCCTGGCCTCTGTAAAGCGGTCTCCAGTCTCCAAGTGGGATAAGAGCACGAAAAGAGAAGTTAGGTGATCCATTTGATCCAGCGCTAAGACCTGGAAGAGGCCGCCTAGGGCCATAAAGAAAGAAAGACCGGAAATAACAAGCTCGGGCTTTGGCCGACTGCCCTTAAAGCCAGCTTTTAAGGCGGATTCGCTATCTAAGGGTTTTCCCTGGAGCCAAGAAAGGGCCAGCCTTTGGAGGAGGGGGTCTTTGCTGTTTAACAGGAAGATTGACCTTAGGATATCGAAATACTCCATGCTTTCCCTGGGGTATTTCATCGAAAGGCGCCTTAATACTCGCTCTAAGTCTCTGTTTAAGGTGACAAGGTTACCGCGCTGATGCCGCTCATGGAAGTCTTGGGGTATCTGGAAGCTAACTGATTTTAGTATCTCCCTTGCGAGCCTTTCCGCTTGGGTGAGCCCTTTTAGCTCTTGTAAAGGAACAAGTAGGGAGCGCAGCATGCCCTCTAGGACGCTTTCTAAGAGATCGCGTACCCCGCTTAGGTCCACCATTAGAAAATAGCCCTTGTTTTGGAGGGTTATCTGACAAAACCTCCCTAAAAGATGGGTCTTGCCCGCTCCCCCCTGGCCGGTAATTATCATCCCAGAAGGGGAGAGGAGACTAGTACTTTTCATGAGGCGGACCAGCTCCAAGGCGAAGTCGGAAACCACCCGCTTGTGGAGGCTTAAGAGATCCCAGCTGGCGGGGTAAAAGACATCTTCCTGGCCCTTAACCCAATCGAAATTGGCGAGCTTTAGGGTATTTAGTTGTTTGAGGTAGGTCTCTTGGGTCATCAGACTATATTGTGGCCTAAAAGTTTTAATACCAGTATTAGTGGTTGGAGAAAAAATTAACAGCACCTTAATCTTAGTGCAAAAAGGGCTCCAAAAAAAGACTTTGCCTTAATTACGTATCGGCAGCTGGTGGGACCAGAAAGAAAAAAACACCATTTTGTACCTTTGAGGCCCTTTAAAACTTCAATTGTATCTCTTTAGGTCCACTTTTCTGTGATAACAACAGTTGTTAGTCGCTTCCAAGCCTTCCCCTGAGCCCAGGGCCTCCCAGTGGCTGCTTATAGGAATTAGCCTGGATATGCCTTTTTTCTCCATTTTCGTAGTTTATTAAAAATTTTTAGGGGCCAGGAGGGGCTGATGAGGCATTTTCCTACGAAAAAGTAGGAATTTCTATGGGTTTTGCAGGAAAATTTACAGTTTTGGTGCAAAAATAGGGGCTCCAAAGGCCCCAATTTGGCCCTGAGATAAGCTTAAGTTATTGATATAACTTGTTATTTTAACTGTAAGACTGCTTTGGCCATTAAATTGCATTTGTTTATGTGTACCTTTATACATTTCCTTCTAGGGGATCTCTCCCCTAACTTCCAAGATTCTCTTCTTAGCATTTTAGCTTTAGTTTTTTAAATCATACCGCAAGGTGATGATGATTCCCCAAGAGGGGCCTTTTGAGGGAGGGTACCCAATGGAGCCGGGTACTTTTAAGGCCCCTTACGGGGTTTCAAGTTACGAGACAATACAATTATTGAGCTTAGACCCTCCAATGGCCAATATTAAATTCATGCCAAGTTAAAATTATTTGGATTTTCTCCCCCCTTAAGTTAGCTCTTCCTACCTATAGTTTTTTTCCTCACTCCTTAAAAACTTATAGCTTATATAGCTCACTTCATAAAAACCTCACTCCTAAAATAGAGCACAAATTATCATTAAAGACAAAAGAGAGGTTTTATGTTTTTTAAAAAGATCCTTGCCTGGGCTTCTTTTATGGGCCTAATCTTCATTTCCGGGGCGGCTTTCGCCCAGGATACCATCAAGGTTGGCATCCTACACTCCCTGTCTGGGACCATGGCAATAAGCGAGACTACGTTAAAAGACGTTATGCTTATGCTCATTGAAGAACAGAATAAAAAGGGAGGAGTTCTAGGAAAGCAATTGGAAGCCGTGGTGGTGGATCCTGCCAGTGACTGGCCGCTTTTTGCGGAAAAGGCCTTGGCTTTACTTACCCAGGATAAAGTGGATGTGGTCTTTGGCTGCTGGACATCGGTCTCTCGCAAGAGCGTCCTTCCTGTCTTTGAGGAGCATAATGGACTATTGTTTTACCCCGTGCAGTATGAGGGCCAGGAGTCATCAAAAAATGTCATCTACACCGGCGCCGCCCCTAACCAGCAGGCTATCCCGGCGGTGGATTATCTATTAAATGAGTTGAACGTCAAGCGTTTTGCCCTGGTGGGAACAGACTATGTCTTTCCCAGAACAGCCAACAAGATAGTTGAGGCCTATCTTTTGAGCAAAGGCATAGCCCAGGAAGATATTATAGTAAACTACACGCCCTTTAGCTATTCCGACTGGCAGTCCATAGTGGCCGATATCAAGCGCTTTGGAAGCACTGGTCTAAAGACAGCGGTTATCTCCACTATCAATGGTGACGCCAACGTACCCTTTTACAAGGAACTGGCAGCCCAGAATATTACAGCAGAGAGCATACCGGTCATGGCTTTTTCCGTGGGTGAAGAGGAGCTCTCAGGGATAGACACCAAGCCCTTGGTAGGGCATCTGGCTGCCTGGAACTACTTCGAGAGCATAGACACCCCGGCCAATGAAGCCTTTATTAAGGCCTGGCATGAGTTCATCAAAGACGACAAAAGGGTCACCAATGACCCCATGGAGGCCCATTACATAGGATTTCACCTCTGGGTGGCCGCAGTAGAGAAAGCCGGCAGCACCAATGTGGACGATGTGCTAGCTGCCATAGTTGGGCTCTCCACCCCCAATCTCACAGGGGGCACCGCCAAGGTGCTGCCCAATCACCACTTGACTAAGCCGGTATTTATAGGCGAGATCCAAGATGACGGTCAGTTCCAGGTGGTGTGGAGTACAGAAGCGGAAGTGGCCGGAGATGCCTGGTCAGACTATCTACCGGAGTCAGCTGACCTTATCTCCGACTGGACAGCTCCCATTAACTGCGGGAATTATAATGAAAAGACCAAGACCTGTGGAGGGGCAGAAGCTCTAAGTCAAGAGTAATATATTTTTTCCCCTTTAGCTCTTTAACGCTTTTTTTATAAAAATTGTATAAGCTTACCTCGCTATGCTTTTCGAGCCCTCTAGAGACTTTCTATAGAGCTAGATATTTTTGGGTCCTCGCCCAATAATTTTAGGCTTTGTCGGATTTTGAACAAAACAAAAGCATTATTTTCTCATAAGCTATGTAAAGTAAAATTTACTAAGTAGCTTATTTAAGGGAGGTCTATTTTATCTTGGAGTACTTTCTCCAATAGCGCACAATTTTTGTTCCCATAACTTTATAACTAGTACTTAACCCCCATGGCATAGCTAGGCTCTGTTGCTATTGCCCCCTTCCCAAAAAAGCATTTGCTTTTTTGGGAAGGGCTTAAACTTAATTTTTGATCAAATTAGCTTTGGAGCTAAAAACAAAAAATACCCCAAGCTCTAGCATTTACCCTCTGCCTGGGCCCAGCGGCAAGGCAATGGGAAAATTATAAAGATTAGGGGCTTAAAATATTTAATTTATGGCTTAAAAATGTTTTTATTTTGTAAAAAATTATTT
>JAITII010000102.1 GCA_031279515.1 Deltaproteobacteria bacterium | reverse complement strand
TTGAAAGAACTCAATATCCCGGAAGATATTATCGAAATGGCAATTAGGCAAGTCAAAGCAAAACAGGACGAATAATCTCGAATTCACCGGACGCTATAAGGTTGAAACTGAAAATATGCGTCAACCCCTTACATCTATGGGCGGATGCGATATGCCGCGCCCAAAGTGATGCGTCATTGGGGGATATAGTGAAAAAGAACAAACATTAATCAAATTTTTTGCGATGCTGACTTTATAACTTGTTAATTGATTTTGACCGGTTATTGCTGATTTTTACCTAGCGATCATTTATTTAACTAAAAAAGTGTTTTCACTGTAGGCTTTTTTAGCGGAAGTAGCCGAACCACTTATTTTTAAACCAAGCATCTGTGGCAAATCTCTTAAATGCTGGCTCCAAGAGGGCTTCTTCATAGGGAGGCCAGAAAAACTTATCTTCGTCTAAGGCGGCGTGGGAAAGGAGCTCTTCTAAGGCCACTAGGTCATTTTGCCAGGCTGCCCAGCGGGCTCTGGCATAGTCGGAAGAACGGGGTCTTAGGTTTTCTGCCTCTTGCCAGGCTAAAGAGGCCTCTTCTAAAAGAGCTACGCTATCTTCTGGGATGACAAGGGTGAGTTCTGCCAAGATGAGGCCTTTTTCACTTAGGATAAAGGGGGCTAAAAGTATACTGGCCTCAGAACCAGTGAGATTGCCTTCAGCCTGGTTTAAAAGTACCAGAGCAATCCTAAAATAGGCCATTTGCTCCTGGGGAGGAAAGTAGCCCGTGGCTGCCGATTTCCGTAAAAAGGATGCCAGTTGCAGCTTATACCAGGGGGGAAGGTTCTGGGGATTGGCAAAGGTGAAAAGTCTTGCCACATAGAGGTTAAAACTATTTGTAAGGCGCTCTGAGTGAGAGGCCCCGGGCCTTGTGACTCTCACAAAGCCCTCTGGCTCTAAAAAGTGCAGGCGGTCGGGATCCGGACGGAAGTTTAAACGGGCATTACTATCCCCATTACTAAAGTCCAGCTTAGGCGGTGAGGCAGTGGATAAGAGCTCCAAGCCCTCGCTAAAGGCAAAAGTGAGCTCCAAAAAGCTGCGTTTGGCAGCTGGGCTTTCTGTAAAGTCTAGATCGTCTGGCCAAGCTGGCTCAGCATCCAGCCTTAGGAAGACGGAGAGCCCAAAGGCGAACTTAAAGGAGGGTTCCTTAGGCCTTAAATCCATAAGGCGGCGGCAGATTTCAGATAGTAAGGAGAGTGCCTGGATGCGGGAGGCAGGTACCCTAATAGCTGAGGAAAAGAGTAGATCTGCCATTTTTTTCATATCAGGGATATTGGAGTTATTGGATCTTAGAGACTGGCCAAAGGCAGCTATGGCAGCAAAGATTATTCTTTCTTTGGCCTCCGGAAGGGGAGGGCTTTCCATGTTAAAAAGCTCTTTTCCCCAATTGAACCAGGCGCTACCTAATCCAGGATCCCTGGAGAGGGCATTTAATGAGAGAGTTGAGGCCCTATCAAAGTACAAGATGAACTCATTTAAGTCTTCCGCTAGGGCAGAAAGCTTTAAATTGGCCATGGAAGCGGCCTTGAGGTACAGGATGGAGTCTCTATTTAAATCATAGGCTTGAGTGTAGCTTTCCAAGGCCAAGCCTAAGATGACCCTTTTTCTGGTCTTTAAGGCCATGGGTGTGAGCTCTAAAAGATAGGGAGAAACAGAAGCAGCATGCCACTGTAAGGCCTCACCGCGGCGGTAAAAGGCCCTGGCAGTATCTTCACTTTCTTCTATAAAAAGGTCGTACTTTTCATTACCAGCGTCCAGAAAACGGTTAAATGCGTTCTCATCCAATTGTCTATCCGCCCTTCTGTACATTTCATCGCCCCAGAGGGCCAATACGTCTGGGGGGCGGTCTTCCATGGAAAGCAGTTTGGCAAAAAAACGGTCCTTTAAGGCCCAGAGGGCAGTAAGGCTTTCTTGGTCAAAGGCAAGAGGATCCGCTTGGTGCAACTTGGATAAAAGTATCCCCAGCTCATGGGAGTCCAAGGGCAAATTATAAGCTTTTTCCATGGCAGAAAGCCCGGCATAGTAGAGCACAGAGGAAAATTCTCCGTCTCTTTCACTGCCCGAAAGGGAAAAGAGGCCACAAGCCCAAGCCTCTATGACCTCTATCTTTTTAAACTTCTGCTCCCCTAGCCTTTGGGAGCCTCTTCTATAGGGCACCTCCACAGGCATGGAGGCTAAGGTATCGGCAAACTCTTTTGCGGCAGCCTCAAAAAGGGTCATTTTTTCTTCTAAGGTTTCGCCAGCTTGAATAAGAAAGAACCGTTCCTCCCAGAAAAGGGGGTTATAGGTAGCAGGTACTGTACCTTCCCCATGGCGACTTTTAAGCTCTTCTAGGCTTACTTCCCCTCTGGTCAATCTTCCGTTCCAGGCAAGTAGGGCTAAATAGGGATCTGATATTGGTTGTATAGATTGCTCTTGGCTCTCAGTCCTTAAAAAATCCGCCTCTAGATCTATCCTAGCAGCCCTTGCAAAATTTACCTGGGCCTCTTCCAAAAGCCTCAATCTATCTTCAGGGTCAAAGGCCAAAAGGGCGCTTATCTCCAAAAGCCTTCCCAGCATCTGAAAGTTTTCAGCCTCCTCGGGGGCCAGGATCCCAATCTGGTGGTAGAGGACTATGGCTCTATCCACTTCAGCGATATAAAAGTCCAAATCCTTGGCCTCTAGGTTAGAGGTATGTAAAAGGATGCCATTGGCCTCAGCCCTTAACTCTATAATCTTCTCTGGGTTGGTATTAGAGGCCTCTGGGGCTAAAGATAAAGTATCAGGCCCAGAATTTGCCGTAGGGCTAGCCTCATCCTCACCCACAGCCCCAGGAGGGGGACTTATGGGGGAAGTGGGGTCTTGGGCGAAGGCTTTGGGGCAGATTAAAATTAGGGCAATTAAAAAGGGAGCAAAAAGGAGATTCTGCCAACAAGAGGTGCGGGGCATAGGGCTCCAGTTTCTTTTTTCTCTGGCCTTTTTGGGGCCTTTGGTGGGGGTTTAACTAGGTTTTCTAGAAACAAAGATCCTATCCAGTCCGGCTAGGTCCTTAATGGGGTCCTGGGGCTTCAGCTTCAATTTTTCTGCCAGAGCCACCATGGGGGGAAACTGGTGAGGGTCCAACTCAATTAGAAGGGCCCCACCTGTAACTAGCTTTTCTGCAGCCTCTGGGATTAGACGGCTATAGAATTCCAGGCCGTCTTTCCCTCCACAGAGGGCGGATTGCGGCTCGAAACATAGGATGGGTTTGTCAAGGTGTGGCATGGCAGCTGTACTGATATAGGGGAGATTGGCGCAGATAATCTCAAACTTTAAGTCTGGGAAGGGAGGAAGCATTAGATCGTCTTGAAAGAACTCTATATCCAGATTTAGGTTCTTTGCGTTTTCCTTGGCCACTTCCAAGGATTCAAGGGAGATATCAGAGGCTATTACCCGGCTTTTGGGTAAGTTGCTCTTGAGAGCTAAGGCAATAGCCCCGGAACCGCAGCCTATGTCAGCTATGGTAATTGAATCATGAGTAAATTCCTGGGCCAAGCGGAGGGCCTCGTCTACCATGCATTCTGTGTCTGGACGGGGGATCAGGGTGTGGGAATTTACCTTTAGCTTGAGGCCGTAGAATTCCTTTTCACCTAAGATATAGGCCACAGGTTCATATTTAGAGCGACGGCGTACGAATTCCCGGTATTCATCCAACTCATGGGTCGAAAGGACCCTTTCAAAGTTGATATAGAGCTTTACCCTGGAAAGGTTAAGGACCTTGGCCAAGAGGAGTTCCGCATCCAGCCTGGGGGTAGAAATGTCGTATTTAGTCAGGAATTTAGCAGTAGTATTTAAAATATCGCCTATAGTCCAGGTTTTAGGGGCTGTATTCATTTAAGTTTTTCCATTCGTCCCTCGGAGAGTTTTTGGGCATGGAAAAAGGACATGAGTTTGTCTATTAGCTCGTCCAAATCACCGTCCAGGATATTGAGTAAACGGTATAAGGTGAGATTTATGCGGTGATCGGTCACCCTGTTCTGTTGATAGTTATAGGTCCTGATGCGTTGGCTGCGGTCCCCTGAACCCACTTGTTCACGACGATCATCGCTTATTTGTTTTTGCTGTTGCCTGTTTTTTAAGTCCAGGAGCCTGGCCCGCAAGACCAGCATGGCTTGATGCTTGTTTTTCAACTGGGATTTTTCGTCCTGGCAGATGACGACTATACCCGAAGGTATATGGGTGATTCTCACAGCCGAGTCTGTGGTATTGACCGATTGGCCCCCTGGCCCGGAAGAGCGAAAGACATCCACCCTCAGTTCTTCGGGCTTTATTTCTATCTCCACATCTTCGGCCTCAGGTAGGACAGCTACAGTTACAGCAGAGGTGTGGACTTTGCTGAAACTCTCAGTATCTGGTATCCTTTGGACCCTGTGAACACCAGATTCGTGCTTGAGGCGGCTATAGACATTATCTCCCTCCACTAAGATGATGACCTCTTTAAAGCCATGTTCTGGGGTTTCATTGGAGGAGAGGATGGTAGTAGTCCAGCCCTTGCGCTCGGCATAGTGAATGTACATGCGCATCAGATCGCTGGCAAAGAGTGCTGCCTCATCTCCCCCAGTTCCGGCCCTGATTTCCAAGAGGGTATTCTTGTAGTCATTGGAGTCTTTGGGAATGAGGAGGATCTTTAGCTTTTTCTCTAATTTAGCCTTTTCTTTGTTCAAGCTTTCAATGTCCAAAAGGGCCAATTCGCGGAGATCCTGGTTGGAATCAGAAAGTAGCTCTTTGGCACCCATTAGCTCCTCATCCACCTTGTTTAAGTTGCGCCAAACGTTTAAAAGCTTGGTAAGTTCGTGGTGGCGGCGCACGGTTTGTGCGTATTCCCTGGAGGACTTATGCAAGGCGGGATTGTTTAACTTCTTTTCTAAGTCAGCTTGCGTTTTCTCAAGCTTTAAAAATTGTTCTAGTTGAGAAGTGTTGCTGAACATGACTGGTCCTCGGGATTTAAGCTTGAAGCTGTGGAAATTTGAGTCTTAGGGCCGGAGGGGGCATTGGCCACCTTCTTTAAGGCCACAAAGGCCACCTCCAATTGGTTATCATCGGGTTCTCTAGTGGTAAGTCTCTGGAGGACAAGGCCAGGGAAGACGGCTGCCTTCCAGAGGATAGAGCTTTGCCGGGCTGCTGCCCTTCTGGTTATCTCGTAAGCTATGCCGGCTAAGGGGAACATTAAGAGCATCTTAATGCCAGTGGCCAAAAGGGCCCTCATGACCTTGCTGTCCCCGGAATAGTGGAAAAGAAGGGGAAAGAAGCAGGCGAAAAAAAGGATGCTTATAGCCAATAGGAGAAAGATAAAGGCTGTGCCGCATCTCCTGTGCCAGAGGGGAAAGTGCCTTGCCATCATGGGAGTTAAGGGCAGATCCGCCTCATAGGTATAGATAGCCTTGTGTTCTGCCCCATGGTAGGCAAAGACCCTCCCTATGTCCGGTATAAAGCCGATGGCCCAGACATAGAGCAGAAAGATTATGAACTTTATTATCCCATCCACCACGTGGAAGCTTAGGTGCTCCTCATTGAAGCTCAGGTAGTGCCCCAAGACCATGGAAAGGACATGGGGAAGCACCATAAAAAGCCCTGCTGCCAGGAGTATGGAAAGGAACAGGGTAAAGAGTATTGAGGCCAAGCCCAGGCTAGGTGCCGAATCAGCCCCTCTATTGGGATCGGGGCTAATATTGCCCTCGCCTTCCAGCTTTACTAGGGTAGGGGGCTTTTGTGGCAGAGAGGCTGCGGGAGCAGCCGTTGCATCTATAGGGTCATTTTCTGGGGTGTCATTGGCTGGGAGGTCATTTTCTGGGCCTTCAGCTAAGCTAAGGTCATTTTTCAGGCCCTTTGGAGGGTTAATTTCTAGCCCTTTTTTTAAGCTAAGCTTTGGAGCCTCTTTGGCTTTATTTAAGTCTTCTGCCTGGAAAGAGGCAGAATAGTTCATGGCCTTATAGCCAATGACTAGGGACTCAAAAAGGATGATAACGCCCCGGACCAGGGGAAGGGAGAAGATTTTGGACCTTTTGGTCCAGGGAATATGGTCTTTGACAACAGATTTTACTTGACCATCTTGAGAGCGGATGGCTACAGCCCAGCTTTTGGGACCGCGCATCATAACCCCTTCCAGAACTGCTTGTCCCCCCACCAAGTCCTTGGAAGGGGTCTTTGGGTTTACTTTGGGGTTTACTTTGGGGTTTGCAGCTTGGGTTATGGCGGCCAGAAGGCTTAAAAAAAGAAACGACATTATGCTCTTGGCTTTTGGAGCTAATTAACAAAATAATGATAAATTTCGGGTCTTTAGCTAAAAAGCACCAAAGCCCACTGCCTTTGGCGGGACTTTGGTGCCATTATATTGGAGCATAAAGCTAAGATTTCTTGGTTTCAGCTTTCTTTTTGACGGAGGGCATGGGAGTCTTGGCGTATTTACGCTGAAACCTTTCAACCCTACCAGCAGTATCTACCAGCTTTTGTTTGCCGGTGAAAAAGGGGTGGCAGGCAGAGCAGATTTCAACGCGAATATTGTCTAAGACGGAGCCAGTGGTAAATTGGTTGCCACAGGCGCAGGTGGCGGTGATCTCTTTGAAGGCGGGGTGGATATCCTTTTTCATTAGTCTAATCCCTGTAAACTTTAATAAAGACTAAAAAAAGCCCTTCTTGTCCCCTAGACTCTTGGGGGGAGTCTTGGGGAAAAGGTCCAGCTTTTACTAGATCTGCTATTAAAGCAAATTTTGACCCATTAGTCAAGAGAAATTTAGGGCTTTACCCTAATTGTAGCCCTTTGGAGCCTCTTGGATGCCCAAATGGGTAGCTAAGTAAACAAGATAAGCATTATTTTTAGAAATGCAAGGGCTAAAGATTTTGCCCTTTAATGCAAGAAGGATTTTACTCCACTAGAGGATTGCGAGCTAGAAGCGGCCTGCTAGATTGGCATGAGGGTTGGGTAGCTCTCACTAGAGGGGATATTAAAGGTCTTAATAAAATTCAGCCCTCTAAATTAGAGAGCCAAGGGTCTTGGGAAAAGAAAAGTGCCAATAGCCTAATAGGACTAAAAAATGTCGTAGTTTAAGATTTTAGAAATAAAGTGCCCCCACTTTGGTCCAAGTGGGTCTTAATAGTGAGGCGCGATTTGTTTTTGCTTAGCACTTGTATTGTGGCCTAAAATAGGTCTATAATTTACACGAACAATAATAGCCAAATGACAGGCCTCTTAGCTTTTTGTATAATTCTTCTGAAAAATGGAAAAGCTATATACTAATTTCCCCGTGGGAAAGGCTTGGCTGTTCCCAAAGAAAAGCAACTAAGTTTTTGTATTTTTACCTTTCAAGGGCATTCAAACTAAAAGGCGAGTAAAAAATTTCTTATCTTAATAAAAAAGTTAATTTTTATCAAAAACCCTTTTAACACTCTTCTATAGCTTCCTCTTCTATAGCTTTCTTTTTCTATAGGGCTCCCTTTTCTATAGGGCTTTCTCTCTATAGCTACTTTTTCTATAGGGCTTTCTCTTTTTGGGCCTCCCTTTTGAGGCTTCAACGGCGCAAGTTGTAAGCTTTGACCTTTAGCGTATCTAAGAAGAAGTTCCAAAAGTTAGTGCAAGGCTTCTCTTGTTACTAAGCGTAAAAAAATGGGCTAGGTAAGATACCAAAACTAGTGATAAGCTTAAAAACTACTCCATTGGTCGCTACATATAAGTCCTTTTGCCTCACTTAATAATCTTAGCTCTTTTCGCTCCAATCATTTCAAATTTCAAAATAACTAAGAGCCGCCAGTTATTGCTCCTTTTTAAGAAATAGAAATAAAGGGAATGACTTAAATTTCCACTAGAGTCTTCTATCTCTTTTTGGATGGCTTAAAAAGACCTTAAGCCGCATTAGACTTGGCCAGAAGAAGATATTTAAAATTTATGCTCTTAGCTAAAAGATAAAAGCCTATGAATATTTGGGCAAAGCCTTGATGTAAAAAGGTTTCTTGCATTTTTTTGTGATTATTACTCCAAAAACTGCCTTGGAAAATTGTTAGATGACCTCATTGGAAGGTCTAAATCTTGTAACACATTTTTAATAGTGACAAGGATTAAATTTCAACTTTGAAGCTAAAAATCAAAAAAAGGGAGAATTGCGTGCGAAAATTACACTATTTTGTCCTAGCTTTATTATTTATGGGCGGATTCCAATGTTTGGGCAAAACATTGATAGCCCAACAGAGGCAATCGGAAAACATCTTGGAAGAGATTGTCGTCACCGCAGGCCGCGTGGCCGAAGAGGCGGTGAGCGTTCCGGTGGCCGTGACGGTTATCACCTCAGAGGATATCCAACGCTTAAACCCCTATGACCTATCGGCGCTTTTAGAGCACTTTGGCATACAGGTGGCTGATTACGGAGCCCATAACGGATTTGCGGTGGTAACTATAAGGGGATTTAAAAATGGAGAGCAGGCCAGCGACATAGGCGACGTGCTATTTTTAGTAGATGGCCGAAGGTACGGCTTAAATAACCCCGGAACTATTTCCATGGAAAACATCGAAAGAGTGGAGATCATAAGGGGAGCTGTGTCCATGCAATACGGACCAGAGGCGGTGGGAGGCGTTGTAAACCTCATTAGTCGTAGGGGCACAGAAGACTTCAAGGCCAAGATAACCCAGGAAATTGGCAGTTTTAGTACAGCCAGGACCAAGGCCTCCTTTTCAGGTAGGGTACAAAATTTTGATTTTTCCCTGGGAGGCCAGTATGCCAGAAGTTCATCTTATAGCCTGGCCAATGGGGCTATCTTTGCTAATACTGGTCTTCCCCATAAAGTAGTGGGAAGCGCCAACTTGGGCTATAACTTCACTGAGGATCACCGCATTGGATTTGTCTTTAACTATTTTGACGGCGTAATGAATAGAAGCGGTGGGATGAGGCCCACGGCTGCCAACCCTTATGCTGTGCGTTATCCCTACGGCGAGTACCAGAGGAAAAATTGGAACTGGGATTTAAATTACAATGGAGCAATACCAGAGAATAATTTGACCTTTCTGGCGAGGTTCCACAAAGGACATGACACCTATATTGGAACTGAAAATCGTTTAAACTACATGGGCGGCCGATATTCCAATATCCAGCACGACTACCAGGGGGCGAACCTCAATGCTTCTTGGAACAACGGCATTGTCTATTTGACGGGTGGATTCGATTATTATTTAGAGGAGATGAATAAAACCAGTTTTCCCACATTTTCTTCTCAAAAAGACCTAGCCGCCTTTCTCATAGCTAAAATAAGTCTTCTAAACGACACCTTGTGGCTTACTGGAGGTATTCGCTATGACAAATTTACTGTGGAGTTGGAAGGGCTTACAGGGGTCAAAACTAGCTCTTTAACCAGAACGACCCCGTCCTTTGGAGTGGCCTATTCACCTGTGCACTGGCTAAGGCTCAGAGGAAATTACTCCAGCGCCTATCGTCTCCCCACTCCGAACCAGATGGCCGCTGATTATATTACCTCAGGCAGACACCTAATTGGCAATCCCAACATCAAGCCCCAGTCAGCTACTACCTTCGAAGGTGGTTTTGACATAGCTATTCACGAGGTTAATTTGGCGGTAACCTATTTTAATACTAATTACAAGGACATGATTGTAGAGGCGCCGCTTTGTCCCACCTGCGACCCCCCTCAAAGCACTTACAGGAACGTGGCCAGCTCTCAATTTAGGGGTTTGGAACTCGCATTTGACTGGGATTTAGGTCTCTATTTCGGTTGGCCCTTTAGCCTCAAGCCCAGCATTTACCTAACCAAAATGTTAAAATATCACAGCAATGAAGGAGGTGTGGATGAGGAGATAGTTTTAATTTCCGATTTGAACATGAGCTATGGTGTGCGATTTTCTTATCCGGATATCGGCTTAAACGCAAGTATTGACGCAGATTATTTCGGACATCAATGGGAGCTTTATCGTACCTTTAAGGTTGGTGGCAATACGGTCTATAGCCTCCATATCGATAAAGAATTACTAAGCCTCCAGGATGCAGGTAAATTTACCTTGGGTGTGGACATTAAAAATCTTACCAATGTCGACTATCAGACAATAAACCCCTATCCTCAGGCAGGAAGGCATTTTCTCCTAAGTCTTTCCTACGAATACTAAAAGACTTTTTTCTCTCTTGTTAAATGCTTGAGGCAGAAAATGTCTTAACATTTAAGACGAAAAAGATAGGGAGTATTTAGTAGTAATATAATGCATCATCAGCATTATATAGTGTTAATTTATATATCTGGCTATACAAGTCCTTTTTACCTTGTGAGCCTAAATACAAGCTTGCTCTAAATACAAGCTGCCGTAAATACAAGTTTACTTAAATACAAACTTGCTTTAATACAAGCTTGCTCTAAATACAAGCTGCTCTAAATACAATCTACCAATAAAAAGAAGGGGGGGTAACCCCCCTTCTTTTTGCTAGCTTTGACCCTCCCTTGTTAAAACTTACAAAAGGGGCCCAAATACCAATTTACTTATGAAATTCTTGGCTAAAGGGCTTAGTTATTGTGCCACCAAGGGCAAAAAGGAGTCATTGGTTTTTGCTGTGCTATAATGTTTGGGTTTTAGGGCTAGACGCAGCCTTCATGTCTAAGCTGTTTTTACAAATTTTTATTATACTAAATGGTCTATAATATATTATTATAGTAAATTCTTTATAATACATTATTATAGTGTATTAAATTATTATATCTATGCCATTTTATTTAACCAAAGCTAGGATTTCCTGGTTCCTTTCCGGGGTCTTGTGCCTATTGTTCTTGGGGAGTCAAGCTACCTTTGGAGCTCTTCCGCCCAAAGGTTTTGCTCAAAACGAAGAACTTTCCCTGCTACTTTGGGAGCTTTCAGGCTACT
>JAITII010000054.1 GCA_031279515.1 Deltaproteobacteria bacterium | reverse complement strand
GCTGGTGTTCCAATGGGCCATATCAGATGTCCAGGCTGCAAAAGCTTGATTCCAGACGATCTTAAAACTTGCATCTTCTGCGACACGATTATTCACACAACAAAAAAAGCCGAAGAAGAGAAAATTTATTATATCAAAGTTACTAAAGAAGAGTCAGATAAAAATAAATCTAATTTGAAAAAATAGCTTCCTTTATAGGGAGTTAAAAAATTCACTTATTTACATTAACATACCCTTATACAATATTTTCTTTTGTGTTACCAAACCATCCACATTAGAAAATAATTATTTTGAGACCACTAATAACATTTTTAGATCAGCCACTTTAAGCAGACAGATTCTTCTTCTTAAAATTTAATTGTCCAAAGCTAAAGCAATTATGGAGTAAATTCATGACAAACAACCAAGGCCCCCCTTGGGGAAATCAGCCTCCTCAAGGCCCACAGATGCCACCCCAGCAGACTCAAGGCCCGCCTTGGGGAAATCAGCCCCCTCAAGGACCTCCTCAAGGCCCCCCCTGGGGAAATCAGCCTCCTCAAGGACCGCAGAGGCCGCAACAACCGTCTAAAATAGTTACTTTTCTCAAAAACCATCTGCGCGGAACGATTGTTATAGGAGGTATTATACTGATAATTCTTTTAGTCTTGGTTGGAGTTATTCCTTTAGGGTCCCTTAAGCATCATCTAGGAGTTGAAACTGACTACGGCTGCGACCATCCTACAGTAAAAGATTTAGTGGTAGAAATATTAGAAGAACAAATATTTACCGATTATTTTACCGCTAAAGAGATAGCCCGACTGGGCACTCAAGTGAGCAGCATTAGAACAACTTCTGAAAAAAATAAAGTTTGCGAATGCTCCGCTACTATTACCGTCAATGACCCCGATACAGGCAGTCGTGAGACTTATCCCATCACCTACACTGTCACAAAAAGACAGAAGGAAGTCTATGTAGAGGTACTCTTAAGCTAAAACTGGAACTGTACTAAATTAGCTCTACCGCATAAGAAAAGACAGTTTGCCCCCACCAGAGGTTAATTCTAAAAGCCCCTCTTCGCCTTCGTACCAAAATATGTTTATGGGCCCGTGGCCAAAAGGGCCGCCCATGGCCACGGGGACCCTTAAGCTATCAGAAAAGGCTTTCAATACTTCTTCTATTTCTTTGGGATTCCCGCAGTCGGTAAATTGCCCAAAGACTATACCGGCAGCCTTTTCAAAAGCCCCCTTAAGGCGCAATGCCACCAGATAGCGGTCTATAGCGTAAGGTTTTTCGCCAACATCTTCCAACATCAGGATGCAGCCGCAACTAGGCGAACAGTACTTACCCCCGTAGAGATGGGAAAAGAGAGTGAGGTTCCCTCCCAAGAGGGGACCTTGGGCTGCACCAGGGCGCAAGACCGCTATATCCTGGAAATACCAGGGATGAGCCTTACTGCCAAAAAGGGGGGCTTCTTCCAAAGGAAAGCTCTCTTTACAGTAAGAGGTTAAATTGGGCCCGTGCCAGCCCCCAACTCCGGTGGCGGCTAAGCGTGCTAGGTGCAAAGCCGTTATGTCGGAATAGCCTATGATGGGTTTGTCTTTCGGAAAGGAGCTCCATTTTTCTTCCAAAGAATCCAAAAGTCGCATAGCTCCATGGCCGCCTCTCGTGGCCCAGAGGGCCTGGATGCCGTCTTCTGCCATAAGCCTTAGGATCTCTTGCAACCTCTGGGAGTCCGGGGCAGAAAATATATCTAAGTACCCGGGCTCGAAAGCCGCAGGCGCTATCCTTAAGCCCTTTAAGCTCATAATATATGAAGAGGTGAAAAGCTCATCCGCGTCGTTTTTCCCCCCAGGAGAAAAGGCGCCTATTAGCTTTGCATAGTTCAGGAACTGCGGCACAGTGGCGGAAAGCTCACCATTTTTTTTCTTCATAGACCAATTTTAGTCCTTCCATAGTCAAATCTGGCAATACCTTTTCAATTACCTCGCTCTGAGCTGCAAAAAGACCTGCCAATCCTCCTGTTGCCACCACCATAGGTTTCGTGTCCATCTCCTGGATGATGTGTCCTACAAGTCCTTCCACCAAGTAAGTGTAACCCAAGACCAATCCTGAATTAAGGCCATTTATAGTGTCTTTACAGATAGCCTTCTTGGGGGAAAAAAAGCTCTCCATCTTGGGAAGCATGGAGGCCTTTTGAAATAGGGCGTCTGCGGAAAGACGGAAGCCCGGGGCTATGGCACCTCCTAAATAGTTTCCCTCCTTTGATATGCAGTCAAAGGTGGTAGCTGTACCGAAGTCTATCACTATAAGGCTTCTGTGATAACGATGCCAGGCAGCTATGGAGACCACCACCCGGTCGGCTCCCACCTCCCGGGGATTACTGTAATCTATGCGCATCATCTTTTGGCTGTAGCCCTCCACGAAGATGGCCTGTTTTTTCAAATATTTTAGAGAGAAGCGCTCTAAGGCAGGACGCATGGGAGGGACTACGGAGGCTACCACTAGGTCTTCCACCTCGCTGAAGCTAAGCTGGGAAATTCGCAAAAAACCCTCCACCATAAGTCCCAGTTCGTCGCTTGAGAGTTCCTTGCGGTTGGAAACCCGCCAATTGCTTATGAGTTCATCTTCTTTCCAAAGCCCGAACTTCAAGTTGGAGTTACCCACATCCATGGTCATGAGCATAAGGGCACCTTTTTCTCCCTTGGGGTCAGTATAGAGTGCAAAGACTCAAGGTTCAGCGCAATTTTAGCATTTTTCCCTCTTTTAAAGATGTAAAAACTTGCGCCAGGTAAAAGGCAAAAGCCTATAAAAATACATTTTGGGCCGCTTTTTGGTGTTTCTCTTTCACATGCCTTCTATACATTATATTGGTTTATAAAAAAACATAGCACTAAAATTACAGCAAAAACTGTGTTCTTCCCCAAAAAGCTAAGACCTAAAATCATTAAATTAAAAAAAATTAATAAATTTCCAATAAATTTTAAGTATATATTATATTGTATTCTATAAACAAGTAAATTTTGAAAAAATACCCATTTTTTTTATGTATTAACTATTATAGTTGACAATATTTTTGGAAAGATTTCACATTTAATCAACAAAAAATAGTGCATTGTCTAGCGCATTTTTGCCAAATGCGTGGTAAAATAGCAGCGAAATATAAAAGCATCTAAAAATTTTACCTGCGAAATGTTACGCAATATTTAGTAGCAATGTGATTTCCTTAGGCATCATATAGTTTAAATCTTGATTCTCACATCTTATACGGGACTTTTTACCTTCTGACCCAATAAGAGCTATGGCTAAAAGTCTTCAAGAATTAAAAGAGAGAAAAGTTAGTACTATATTTAGTACCAATACAATGCCACACCAGGATTATATAGTTTAAAATTGGTTTTAATGGGCAATGTAGGCCCTT
>JAITII010000069.1 GCA_031279515.1 Deltaproteobacteria bacterium | reverse complement strand
AATTTGGCGAATCTTTGACCCAGATCCTAAGGTCCATCAGAGGGGTGGATTTTGCAGGCTTAAACAATGACATAAAAGAGTTACTCACCAATTTAAATGGGATAACCTCAAGATTGAACCGCTCCACAGGCGGCTTTACAGATGAACTGGTGGCAGCCATAGAAGAGATAAAGATAGCCGCCAACCAGGTGGGAAATCTAGCAGACACCTTGAACCAGACGGCATCTGGCTTAAACTTAGAAAGGCAATTAAAAGAGCTGGAGGCGACAATAGTAGAAACCCGTACCACCTTAAGGCATTTGGATAGCCTTTTGAAACTACCCCAGTCTACACTTCCCACTACCCTGGAAAATCTGCGGGTGATGTCGGAAAATCTAAGGGAGCTCTCTGAACTGGCAAGGCAATACCCCAGCCAGATCCTCTTGGGCTCTCCTCCTCCCCATGCCCTAGAATAGTTAAATAATCTAACCTAAGGTTTTTTGATGAACAAATTGTACTCCATAAAGCTTTTTAGCCTTGCCCTCATATTACTCTTCTTTTCGGCTTGCGGACTATCCTCCAAGCCTTACCCCTTGGTGCGCACCTTTACCCTGGATCTGCCCATGCCCCAAGACACCAATCCCATAACAGAAAGCACCAAACCCAGGGCCACAATCATGATCTTAACGGCCCCTCCCCCGGCCGCCTATGAGAGCAAGAAGATGGTCTATAAGATGGCGTCCCAGGAATTGGCGGCAGATTTCTACAATGAATATTATGCTCCGCCCACCAGGGCCGTAGCCGATAGCTTCGCTAAGTACTTAGAATACAATAATAGGCACTATCACTTCATAAGGAGCCAAGGTGTATCGCCTCCTGATTATGCCTTAGAGATAACTGTCTTAGACTTCTACGGTGATAGGACTATTCCCGACACCTTAATTGCCCATATTGCCCTTTCTATTACCTTAACTGACCTTAGGGGCACAAACTCCAGGCTGGTATTTACCCGCAACTACATAAGGGAGGTGCCAGCGGGAGCCCCAATTGACGCCAATTCTCGGCCCGCTGCCCTGGCCAAGGCCATGGTAACAGGCCTTTCAGAAATCATGGGCGAGCTAGAAGCAGAATTGAGGACCTCTCTCCGTGGCAGAAGCTAAACGCCAAAAACTCTTATACCCGGCCCTAGTTCTTCTGGCCCTAGCCGCCTGCGGTTTTTTTGTCTTTCCCTCTATCTTGGGATTTTACCTCTTGCCCGGCGCAGCCGGGCTAATACTACTGGCCCTGTGGCTCACAGGGACCTATAGAGGCAAAGATAAGAGGCAAAAATCTTTTGCCCCTATCCTTACGCCCCTCTTGGCCTTGGCAATCTGTCTAGCCTTTGGCATCTTTACCTTTCTCCCACAAATAAATGTGGCCGCCCCTAAAGAAGCCGCCCTAGATCCCGACACCTTAGCTCTTTTAGCTGCCCTCGATACTAAGATTAGCTTTAATGCCACCCTAGATAGCTCGAAAAGGTCCCAGGGCCCATATGAACACCTCTTAAGGCTCTACGCCAAGGCTTCAAATAATATAGCTCTTACTATCAAGGCCGCCCCAGCTGGCGCCCAGAGGCTCTCTACTGACATTAGCGTAGCTACTTTAGACAGCGTAGTAATAAGTAGCCAAGACTATTCTGAAGTGGTATACCCCATTACCCGTTCCAATATCAATGCTGCCCTAGAAAGGCTCATCTCCCCTAATCGCCTGGTCTATAACCTCATGGGCGATGGGGAGCGTAGCCAAATGGATACGAGCCCCAGGGGCATAAGTCTGTGGGCAGAAGCCCTAGAATCTAAACGCATCTATCTAACTGACCGCCCTTGGCCAGAAGGCCTTTCTCTCTCTTACGAAATAAACGCCGTAATCTTAGCTGGTCCCCGCATGCCCTTGGGAGAGGAAAAAGAGGCGGCATTACTAAGCTATCTAAAAGCAGGCGGAAAGGTACTTGTCTTTGTAGACCCTTTGGTGGCATCGGTATCCAATGACTTTCTGGCACCCTTTAATCTAAAAATAGAAGCTGGTCTTCTCTACGACCAGCACATGGCTTGGAGCGGAACAGACGATAGCTTCATAGTAGCCAAGGATTTTCCGGCTCATCCCATTACCACGGGACTTAGCCAGCCCGTAGTCTGGCCCTTGGCCGGAGCCATAAGGACAGTCCCCGCAGAGGCTCAAAGCGATGCGGAAGGTGGCGCAATAATAGAAGATCCCGCCCTAGAAAGTCGCCCTAGTGCCTATGACAAAGCCCCTCCCAAGAAATGGGAAAGCCACAGCTGGGCCATAGCCCTTACCAGCCAGGCTGCCTGGTTAGAAACAGATTTAGCTTCCATTGGGGAAAATGCTGCGCGCTATAGCCCCGGAGTAGATCCCCCTGGGCCCTTGGTCTTAGCCTCAGCTACCAGTATCAATGGGGGCGGAAGGCTAGTTATAGTGGCAGATAGCGATCTAATATCCAACGCTTTTATTGATTTTGCCGGTAACCGTACCCTATCCGAGCGCATGCTCTTCTGGCTCTTGGGCGCCCAAGACGAGCTCTTAGCTTCCAGATCCGGAGAGGTTCTCCATGTAACAGATACTATAGGCCGGCTCTTTTTCTGGGTACCTGTTGTTTTCTGGCCCCTCATTGTCCTTTTGTGCTGGCTCTCTTACTTCAGGCGCCGGAGAAAACTATCCCTTTAGCCCATAGGCACAGCCTCTAATTCAGATTTAGGGCAGGATCGGCATGATGGGCATGATGGGCATGATGGGCAAGATGGGCAGAGTCGGCAGGATGGACAGAGTCGGCAGGATCGCCATGATCGGCAGCATTATGCAGTTTTTTTGACCAGGGTAAAAGGTGCTTTACTTTTAAAACCCTTTGACGAACCTCCCAAATGTGCCCATATTACAACCCCCAAAAAAATCTATTGTTGGAAATAGAAAATTAAAAAGTTCTTAAAAATAAGGCAAAATATAAAATGCTTGTAAATACTAAAAAATAGCCATGCTAAAAGAAATATTGCACTTCTAGCATGATAATTATTTATAGTAATACCATAGATATTTTAAAGCGCATTCAAGTATTATAAATTGCCTCAAAGAAAAAATGCTCTAATGGCTTAAAAAGAGGTAGTTTTTTTCATGAGTAGCATAATATTTTATCTTCTTTTTAGAAAATAATTATTGTTCATTTTATAAGCGCCCTTTAAAATTGCGGCAGAATATATATTTTGCCTCCTTTAGATGCTAATACTCCTTAGAAAAGAATTAGCTTTGGGCTATTACTAGGCGCCAACTAAAAGCTAGAAACTATGACCAGTGCCAAAGCTTATTAGCTTTGCCACATTAGTATAAAAGACACATCTAGCATAGACGCAAAAATTTAATAGGCCTTCCCTTTTAGCCAAAAGATGCACCTTTTAGCTTAAAGCGTATTAAAGAGCTAGAAATAATCTAGGATTAATGCCTTACTTGGAATCTTACTATAAGCCATGGGGGGGCGCCTATGGGAGTAAAAAGGGCATAAAAAACCCTAGATAAATACTTGACGGAGGATTTAGCGAATATTTTTTTTGCTGCTTTGGGCAAAGACTAGATAAATAAGCTTAGGATAAAGGGCAAAAATTCTTCTTCTATTAAAATTGTAAGGGGGCACTCTTTGCACTGGCACTAGTCATGCCATCACATGCGCGGATGGTTTAATGGATAGGCCACAGGGGCGCGGGCCAAGGGAAGATCTGTAGTTAGCTCCAGAGATTCCATGCTGTCTGGGTACCTATCGCGGATCCTCTTTAAGACCTTTTTCCTGGCCATGAGGGACTCTATGACCTGGGGGTCAAAGTGCCTTCCGCTCTCTTGTTCCATAATCTGGATGGATAGGGACTCGTCAAAGGAATCTTTATAGCTCCTGCGGGAGACCAGAGCGTCATAGACATCGGCAACAGCTAGGATCCTCCCATAGATGGAGATCTCTTCCCCCCTTTTCCCACGGGCCCTGCCGTCTGGTCCGCTTCGGTCTTTCAAGGGGAGCCCGGTATCTAAGTCCACCCAGCCGGGATAGCCTTGACCATCCCAGCGCTCATGGTGATCCAGGATAACCTGGTAGGTGAGCTTGTCCAAGGGGGTCCTGTGGATACGAAAGAGCCTGGCCCCGGCCAAGACATGGCCTTCCACAAGAGCCCTTTCCTGATGGTCCAATCTCCCAGGCTTGGTCAAGATGGAGGCAGGGACACTAATTTTGCCTATATCATGGAACATGGCCGCCAAGGGCAAGTGATCCAAGATGCGGGTGCGCTCATAGCTGGGCACCATGTGCGCCTTGGCCCAGTGCTCATAGAGCTCTGAGGCAAGGCAGGCAACCCTCTGGGCGTGGGCTGGGGTCTCCTGGGGGTCGTGGGCGGAGATTACTTCTACGCTCCTAAGGGTCATGGAGCGCAGCATCATGGCCTTTTCCAAGGCTAGGGCGGCGCTTTTCACATAAAATGACAGAACTTGCACATCGTCATCGGCAAAGCCCTTGACCGCTCCATTCTCATCCAAAGGATTTATGAGCTGGATAGCCCCCATGCTTTCCTCGGGTTGGCATAGAAGCGGCAAGGTAATGACAGCCTCGCAGATATAGTTGGTGCTATTGTCTATGGCCGTGTAATGCTGAAAGGGAGCATCCGGGTCTATTTCCATGGTATTGTCTATGGCCAATACCTTTTTCTCAATAGTTACGTAACCGGCCAAGGATTCCTTATTTATATCCAGGATGTAGTTCAAAAAGGGAAGCTCAGACCTGTTGTGGTCCATACCGCCACGTTCTAGGTAGTCGTTCTGGGAAATAGCCAGGACCAGCTTGTCCTTCCTTCTAAGATATATGGAGCCTGCCTCAGCTGAGATGATGGAACGGGCCTCGTGAAGTATTCGCTCCAAAAGGAGATCCACGTCCACAAGCTCGGTTAAAGAGGCCGCCAGGTGCCCGGCCAATCTGTCCTTTTCCGCGTCACGGATTAATTCGCAACTGAATGTCAAACCGTCTCCTTTAAATCTTAATACCAAATAATGTGGTGAAACAAAAAAAGAAAGGGAGGCAAGTGATTAAGAGAGCTTTTAAAAATAATTTACCAGAGAGGTGAAAGCTAGCTAAATTGTACCAAAAACACCCCAAAAAAGAAAATTTGCCATAGGGTTTTCAAAAGGCTTCTTGGCTCTTCTCTATACTAAAGCACCTTTGAGAGGTCCATTTTAGAGAGGGGCGGCCTTTTTGGCTAGCTAATCGTTAGCCTAAAAATCCATCTTAAGCTACTTTAGGGTCTTTTAGTTACCGAAAATTTAAAATGCCAATAAAAAAACTAGAAACAATTAGGGATATTTAAAGGCTACCCACAAAAATAGCTAAGAAAGCCCACTTTCCTGGGCTCTATTTGGCTCATTTAAGGCCTGGTAGATGGCTTCAGCTATGGTTTCAATGGTGTAAGGTTTGTGGACAAAGTGGGTAGCACCCAAGCGCCTGGCCTTGTCCACCTCTTCTCCGTCTGCCATGCCGGAGGCTATGATAGCCTTCTGCAGAGGCTTAAACTCTAAGATGCGCTCGTAGGTCTCTCTGCCATTGATGCCCGGGCGCATGATCATGTCCAGGATCAAAAGATCCGCATCATTATTCTGCAAAAACTCTAAGGCCTCTTCCCCTGAGGAGGCAGCCACCGGGGTATAGCCCAAGGTGGTCATCATCTTCATGGCTAGCTTGCGTTGGATGTCCACGTCGTCCACCACCAGTATAGTCTCTCCATGGCCGCGGTAGCGGGAGAGATCCTTTTTTTGCTTCTTTTTGGGCTTTTCCACATTCTCTATGGCAGGTAGGTAGAGCTTAAAGGTAGTGCCTTCCTTGGAGGTATTGAACTCCATCCCACCACCTAACTCCCTTACTGTGTTACTTGCCACTGTGAGCCCCAGGCCCCTTCCTCCCCAAAGCTTTCCGGAATAAAAGGGCTCAAAGATATGTTCTGCGTCATCCTTGGCTATGCCATAGCCATTGTCCTTGACCTCCAGAAAGACATAAGGCCCTTTTTCCATATTGTCAAAGCCGGGAACTGGGGAGCTTAAGTTTACTCTCCCGGAGACTATGGTTACCTGCCCTCCTGTTTCATTCATCTCGGAGGCATGGATGGCATTGGCCACCAAATTCTCTACTGACTTTTTAAGGTGTATTGGTGATCCAGAGACCCACAGCTTTTCATCAGCCAGGTGGGTAGTGACCTTTACCCCAGTGTCCCCGCTCCCCAAGACGCCCAGGGAGGTCACTATCTCGTTTAGATCCAGTGGGACCTTCTGAGTAGCTACGCCCCTGGCCAGGGTCAAGAGGTCGTCCACCACGGCTGCCGCCCTCTTGCCTGAATCCAAGATCTCCGCCACCGAGGCCTTTTGCGCGGGATTTAGATCCCCTTCCCTCAATAAGAGCTCGGGATAGCCAATGATGCCGGAAAGGATATTATTTAATTCATGGGCCACTTCCGAAGCCATAAGACCTAAGGTCTCCATGGACTGGGCACGGCCCAGCTTTTCTATGAGCTGCCTTTTTTCCTTTTCCGCTGCCTTGTGCTCCGAGATATCCACCAGGATGGCCAGGATATACTCCTTTGCCCCCAGACACAGAAAGGTACCCATGAACAAAATGAAGACCTTGGAGCCGTCGGCTCTGATGAACTTTAGCTCCTTAGCATAGGGCGAAGGTTTTTCGCCCTTCTGGCTCTCTCTAAAGGCCGCCTCGTCAATATTCAAGATGGGGACTATGGACTTTCCAGTTACCTGGCTCAACTTAAGGCCCGTTATCCTGGTAAAGTTTAAATTGGCCTCTTTGAGGGTAAAATCGCTATCCAAGACCATCACCGCCTGGGGAGAGAACTCAAAAATAGTGCGAAATTTGGCCTCATTTTCTCTTAAGAGCTCTTCAGTCCGGGCCCTGGCCTCTATCATGCGATTGGCGGCCTCGGCTAAAAGAGCGAATTCTTTAAAGGGCTGCTGGTTGGGGTTTAGGAGGACAGAAGTGGAAGATGCGGACTCAAAAAATTCGAAAAAGGAGGAAAAGCTTTGGGACGCCTTGGCGGCTAGTAAGCGGCTGATGAATAAGATAATAAGCAGCATGGAAAGGGATATGATAGCTACCCGCCAGATAGTTCGGTTGACATTGGCGTCCAATACCGCCTGTTTTTCACGCAATGCCGCGTTTAGCCTGTCCATTTCCACCCAGCCAGCCACCAACCAGGGCTTGGTGGCAACAGCCCGGTAGAAAACCATAGCCAAGGTAGGATCCCCGGTTTCGGAATCCTTTAGGATAAAGTTATGGTAATCCCAGCCCTGCTCCCTGGCGCCCTTTACCATCAAAGCTGCTGCTTTGGTAAAGTTTAAGTCGGAAAAGTCGCTAAAGACGTTGTTATGGGGCTCTCTATCGGAATGCAAGAGGATATCTCCCTCATAGCTTAAAACCACAAAATTCATGCCATTTGGCACCGTAACGCTCTCTAGCCAGGCCAGGACCTTTTCCTCCTCCTGAGCCGTTATGGTCTCGGTCAACATCGTGACCCCTAGGACCCAGCCTAAGGGTTCAAAGGTCTTGAGATAGGTAATGGATTGCCCTGAACCCCGAGCCATTTGAGCGGAGCTTCCCTCATCTAAGGGCCCTGGGCTTTCGCCCTCTAAGGCAGCATCATTTGAGCCAAGCTCCTCTTCTGGGGCCTTTGGAACGGTCTTCTCCTCTTTAAAGTCACCGGCTCCTATTGAGCTATACTCTTTAAAATCGAAGTGGTAAAATCCCTCCCCTATGGCGCTAACGCTTGCCAAAAGCTCCCTATAGCTTTCATAATCTTCCAAGTTGGGCTGGGGTCCTGATAGCACCTTGCCATCGGCAAGGCGGAGGACCACATAGCGTTCAGTTCCACGAGCAGAGTTGACAGAGCCTAAAAATGAAGCCAGGGCATCTTGATATTCCGCTTGGGTGAGCTTTTCTCCCAGTTCCCGGTCCATTGAATCCAAAGTTTCCCAGAGTTCGTAGGATTTACGTTTCAGGTCCTCCAAGAAGTTTAACTCGTTTGTCTCAGTATCTTCGGCCACGCGACCAGCTATCCTAGTTACCTCGCTATTTACCAGCTCTTCCCACTCAGTCTGGAAATCGACTTTCATCTTTAGGCTTTCTTGCGCTGTTTCCCTCTTCTCATAAGTTATCCAAAGGATGGCTATGATGATAATTGAAGCTAAAGACACCCCTGACAATAACAAGAGGATCACCTGAGTTAAGCGGTGCTTTTTCTTCATAGGGGACTCTTTTTATAGGAAGCAAAGACTTTATCAAAGCGGATTTGATTAAAGATTTGGTAGCTTTTTAGAAAAATTAATCAAGATACAAATTTTAAGCAAATTCTATTTAATTTTACGCCTTTTGGCAAGCTCCAGAAAAAACTCAAGCTGGATTAAGAGGTAAGTTTCGCAAATTGTCCGCTTCAGTGGGTAAGCTTAGCTCTTTAGGGAGCAAATAAGTCTGAAGCGCCAAAATGTAAGTTGACTGGTTGTCAAAAAAATCCATATGCCCTCCCTTGAGGCGCACAAACTCCTTAGGTCCGCCTTGGTAGTCATTGAAATTTTTCTCCCCCAGGGCAAAGGAGACTATCTCGTCTTGGGGGCTATGAAAAACTAAAAGGATACTGGGGCTCATTTCTTTTAACCTCTTGTTGGTATCAAAGGCATCCCCTAAGACTAAAGGTCCAACTGTGGATAAAATTAGTCCCTGGGTCCTAGCCACATCTTTTAAAGAGGAAAAAGTTGAATCTAAAATCAAAGGATTGTGGTATTCCTTGTATTTAACCGCCATATAAGAGGCTACTCCACCCCCCAAGGAAAAGCCGTGGAAGATGATATTTTCCGGGGCCACCCCTCGGGTCTTTGTCAGGAAGTCCCATGAGGTCACCGCGTCCAGATACAATGCCTCTTCAGATGGTTTTCCCTGGGAAAGACCGTACCCGTGGTAATCCATGGCCAGTACCCCAAAGCCCAAATTATAATAGGCCATAATTCTGCCTAGCATCTCAGAGAGGTTTCCCCCATTACCATGAAAAAGTAGGACCGTAGGCATGCGCTCGTCTAAGGGCGGCAAATACCAAGCATTTATTTTGATCCCATCGGGACCTTCCAAAAAGAGGTCATAGAACTCCCAACCTAAGCTAGCCGGAGACGCGGTCAAGTCTTTAGAGGGATAGAAGATAAAATGGTTCTTTAGGAATAGTAATAAGCAAAACATAAGCGCCAAAAGGACAATAAGAGAAACTAAAGTCCTAAATAATATTTTGGAGGGACTAAGTGTACGTATGGTTATACCCTTGCGCCCTAGATAAAAACCTTTAGTTAGAAGACTCATTAAAACTCTCTACCCTTAAGCTAAATTTGTGGTTTACATTAACAGCAATTTCTTCTAATCATTTTAGCCGATTTCCAGGCTGCCTAAGGAAAAAAGATTTTTAAGCGATAAAGCCTTGGATAAAAACAAGCCGGTAAGAGAGATTAAAAAAAACATAATGTATCTATAAATAAAATTAATATTAGTTTGTTATATAAATAAGTAGTATTAATAATTTTATATGTATAAATATATAATTTATGCTAATATTTTATTAGCTTCTGCCCAACTCCACTGCCAATGGCTTGAAAATAGCGAAAAATTTTTTGGCAAAGCTTCCAATAACATATTGTCTTTGCCGAAAAGTCCTTTCATTGCAACTCAAATAATATGAGTCCCAAATAATAAAAAACTATTTAAAAAAAGGCGCTAAAAAAAGCACTCTAGCTTCTGAAAAAGAAACTTCTTTATTTCTTTTAAAAAAATAGCCAAGTTACGCTGCCAAAGCTTGTAAAAAAACCTTCCCCAAAATTTAAATTAGCATAGCTTTTAATAGCTAGGAAACGTTTCTTTTAAAAAAAGTAGAGCCGCACATAAACAAATAGATAACCTAGGATTTTAATGCCTAAAATTATTATTAGAAACCATGATAGATACATGTGGAAATTACCCTTTAAATCTATACTCCAGAACTAGCCATCTTTGTTAGCTTAAAAAATATTTAAAAAATGGGAAATAGATTGCTACAGGGGACTATATGCCTTGGAAAATAAAAAAAGGGCTGAAATTACGCCCATTAGGGAAAAATTAACAAAGACCTTTAAATAGAACTTCTAAGCTAAAGGAAAAAATCTATGTTATTTAAAAAGCTATGGCCTCTTTTAGCTTTTTTACTCTGTAGTTTTAGAAAGGACTAAAGCTCTTTTGCTCAAATACACCACTCTAGAAAACTTGCGTATCTTTTTTAATTTTGTATAATGGTAAGGCCGTAAGGGGCTAACTTTAACTAGTAATGAAGCCATAAATAATGCGCTAATGAGGCTTAGGTTGCCCCATTTTCTTTTGCGCCAAGGCCTCTTCCCATAGACTAGGGCTTACTAGGGCCTTGGGGAATTTTTAGAGAGGCTTTGAAAAAAGCTCTTCAGCACCTTAGCTTTATTTAACTATTTATAACTATATATATTTTATAATAGTTATATTGCCTTCTATTTGAAAGTAAATAATGAGCCAAAGTCGCATAGTCCACCTGCCGGATCTCTTCCCTAGGAAAGCCTATAGCCCAGGGTCTAGCATCTATTATCTCTCCTGGCCTTCCTGGGAAAAATGTATAAGCTCCATTTGCTGGGATAATCCCAAGAGCCCGCCTCCCATTGACTTTCACCTAACAGCTGCCTTAGCCCCAGAGGCCAAGCCCCTAACTATAGAAGGGCCGGAAAGCTTTTTAAATTCCTTGGCCATCCTCTTAGAGGGTATGGATAAGGTGAGCTTCCAAGACTCAATAATGCCTTTTGCCTCCGGCTTTTCTGGTCCAGAGTCCCAAAAGGGCATCTTGGCAGCTTTAGACCCACAGGATAAAAATAGTACTTTTAGCTCTAAAAATGCCTATTCCCACCTGGCCATGGCTATCTTCACTTTAAAGATCCTTTCCGCCAGCCAGGCTAATGACTTTATCGCAGACGCCAACATGCAAGAGGCCCATCTTTTTTCCGAGCTCTTAAAGCCTGATTTAGCCGGCGCCCATGCTTTATTGGAATCTCCTAGTCCCATTGCCTTAAGCGATCCCTATAAAGAGCTATCCGATTACCAGGCAAATTGGATCTTAAAGACCTGGTTTGACTTGGCTAGCCCAGTACTTAAAAAAGGGGATCTTCTTTATCCACCTACCTTTTTCCTTTCATTTCTAAGTGACAAGTTTCCCCAGGACCGGAACGCTCCCGGAGTTCTCATCTATGAAGGCCTCTAATAACACCTCCAAGATAAATGGCGCAGACCACCTGGTCTTAGGTCTAGATACTGGCGGCACCAACACCGATGCCGTGCTCTTCCACCCAGAGACTCAGAAAATCCTCCAGATCGCCAAAGACTACACCACCCACTTTGACCTTTCCATTGGCATTAGAGGGGCTATTAAAAAGCTCTTAGAAAAGATAAAGGACACAGATCAAAAAGAACGCATCAAGTCGGTGAATATCTCCACCACCCTTGCCACCAATGCCATAGCCGAGGGCATGAGCCACAAGGTGGGACTCATCCTGGTGGGCTTTGACAAGGGTCAGGACATAGTCCAGGAACTTATCCAAAAGCTCCCATCTTGCAGCCCTATCTTCATAGATGGAGGCCACGACTTTTACGGCCGCGAGGTAGCCCCCTTAGATGAAGAGACCCTGAAGACAGAGGTAGCTAAGATAAAATTCCAGGTTCGCGCCTGGGCAGTCTCCAGCTTCTTCTCCATCAAAAACCCCGCCCACGAGATGAAGGTGGCAGAGATAATTGAAGAGCTCACCCGCGGCTGGGACCAACCCATAACCTTAGGACAAAACCTCACAGGGGAGCTTGGGGCAGCCCGTAGGGCTGCCACAGCTGCACTAAATGCCGGGTTAGTGCTCATCATAGAAAAACTCTTGGATGCCGTAAAGCAGAGCTTGGTAGAGTTGGACTTAAATGTCCCCCTCATGGTGGTAAAAGGAGACGGGGGCGTAGCTTCCGAGCTCTGGGCCCGGGAGAGGCCCATAGAGACGGTGGTATCCGGACCGGCTGCTGGCATCTTAGGGGCCAAGATCTTGGCTAAAGACCTCATAGCTCCAGAGGACAAAAATATCTGGATCCTAGATGTGGGCGGCACCACCTCGGACTTGGCTTATCTTATAGACGATAAGCCTAAAACCAATGTAGAAGGTGCTGTGGTGGGCCAGTGGACCACCATGGTGGAAGCAGTGGAGACCACCACCAGGGGCCTGGGAGGCGATAGCCTGGTGGATTTTGACGATGACAAAGATATCATCTTAGGGCCCAGGAGGGTACTGCCCTTGTGCCGGCTGGCCAAGATGTATCCCCATGCCCTGGAACTAATCTCCCCTGGGGCGCATTCAGCGGCATCACCTACCTACCTCTGCCGTTTTTTCATCCCCAACCTGACGCCAGATCCAGGGATAAATGAACATGAAGAGGAGATCTTAAGGCTCTTACAATCCCAGACCCCCCTAACATTTGACTCCTATCAGCAGCACTGCCTGTACAATGGATATATCTTTCCAGGGATAAAGTTTCTTACCCATCCCTCTGTGATGGTCTCAGCCTTTACGCCCACCGATGCCATGGCAACTCTAGGTCTCTTTAATGAAGGGGATCCAAGGGCCTCCATTAAAGCAGCCTATCTTCTAGGGGGCATAATAGATAAGGGTCCAAAAGAGTTTTCTGAGATGGTCCTAGACAGATGCGGACAACTTATGGACGAGCTCTTAGTGTCTGCAGCCTTGCGCCAAGATGAGATAATCCAAAATCCTAAGGACTTTGGAAAAAAGGGCCTCATCTATAGGTCCATTTCCAAGCGGAACCAAAAGACCCTGGCTATGGATCTTTCCCTTTCCGATCCAGTAATCCTCCTGGGAGCCCCTGTGGGAACCCTTCTGCCTTGGGCTCAAAAATTCTTAAAAGCCCGCTTCATAGCGCCCCCTAGGTTCGAGGTGGCCTCTGCCATTGGAGCTGCCACCACTACGGTGTCCCTCATGCGCAGGGTGGACATAGTTACCCTACCCAACCTTAAGACCTACAGGGCCTTTCTGCCCGACAGGTTCTTAGATAGCAATAACCTAAACGATCTGGTGGCCTCTACCTCCCAAATCATGGGAAAGCACATGCGCAATTTAGCTAGAATTGCTGGAGCTGGAGATGACTGCCCCATCACCTTTACCCGCAATGATCGCTCCATCATAACTGGAGATGGCGGCAACCTTCCCATGGGAAGTATTTTAAAGTTTACAGCTGGTGAAACGGGGACAGGTGAATTATTAGAGTTTTAGGCCAAGAAGCCTCAAGCTCTAAGTTAGGCCAATAGCTCTAAAAGCTCACCTATCATCTTGGCAAACTCATATCTACCATCATTTATTTCCGCAAGCTTCAATTGCTCTATAGCCTTAGGTGAAATAACGCCCAGCTCTTGGGCTAGGGTTAAAGTCTGAGAGGCCAGGTCCCTTGCTGCATAAGATCCCTCTTCTAAGGCCTTTTTAGTCTTCTCTAGGTAGAAGTGAAGGCCAGGATCATCGTTAGTTTCTAAGGTTAAAATGGGCACCTTTTCCCGCTCATTTTTTGCCTTGAAAAAGAAGTTACGCTTATTTTTATTGGCGCCTTTCCTGAAGTATAGGACCCCGCTCCTTTCCTCCAAGCTGATGGCTCCCTTTGGCACCCACAGCTCATCGGGGGCTGCAAAGGCAATGCCGCCCTCCTTTAACAACATTTCCACTGTATCGGGGATGACATTGTAAAGACTTCCAGCTGCTTCTCTGGATAGATAGCGGCACAACACTAAGTCCGCACTACCCCGGAAATTAGCCAACTGGTTAGAAGGGTGACTAACATAAGGGTCTCCCCAGAGATAGCTTATTTTTGGGGCGCTAGCTGTATAACGCCACAGGCCACCTTTTTGCCGAAAGCACTTGCGGATTTCCCTTGGAAGGCCTTTAATATCCTTGTCCTCATAGAGCCCTTCCTTAGCTTTCTTGATATTGGCCTGTGAGAGCTCCAAACCGGTAATCTTTATGTCCCAGCCGCTTAAAAGAAGATTGGTGGAAGATAAGACCAGAGCCAAGGAAATTGCCGAATAACCCACCCCTGCCCCTAGTACTACGGCATTTAAGGTTTTTACCGAGCCCAATAGGGCCCATTCCCGCATAAGTTCTGCGGCCAGCTCAAAGATAGAAGGGTCTTGAAAAAATGAGTCCTCCAGGGGAAAGCGGGCGCTCTTATGCTCCCAGAGACTCATGGCCTCAGAGAAGTTATCTTTTAAAATTTGGGCGTATTTGTCCTCTTTCATGGCCAAGGCCGAAGCCCTCTCTTGACCGGCGGCTAAAAGCTCAGAAAGGGACCTTACCGTGCCAGCCCGTCCTAAAGGGATAAAGCTTTCTTTAATGACATTTTCCAAGGACAACATATTTATATAGTTCACGGGAAAAATTAAAAGTACTCCTTATATAAAGGCCAGATTAAACTCTTTTGTTCCCCCACCCTGTAGTGCATGCCTATCTTGCTTGTGGCAAATGGGCAGCCGGCATTGATTTTTTTTGTGGCTTTTGTGGCTATTGTGGATATTGTAGCTATTGTTGGCAGAAACTGGCAATATTCGCTCTGCTAGTTGGAAAAAGATGCCACTTTGAAAATTGTAAGCTAAGCTATTATGTCTCTTTAGGGCTTTCATGGTCTTATTAATACCATAAAATTGCCCTCAAAGCTAGATATTTATCTTGTTTTTAAATAAGAAGATAGAAAAAT
>JAITII010000065.1 GCA_031279515.1 Deltaproteobacteria bacterium | reverse complement strand
TTATAGAACATACATTGGGGATTGTCAAGCATTAATTTTAAGTTATTTAGAGGCTTTAAAGCCTTATTGCTATTGACTTTCGACTAAGCAGCTAATTTGTATATGATAAAAATTAAGCCCAATTTAGGATATATAAAGCTTATCTTTCGTAGATCTCCACCTGAAGACCAACAGGTTTCCAGGTATCTTGGTCCTGGGCTAAGATCAAGGTGAAATTTAAGGTGGTATTGCCTGCCCTCCATTCTCCTCGCACCAGCCAGGGGCTCTCAGGGCCTACGTTTTCTCTTAAGATGGCATTATCTGGCCTATGTTCTTGCCCTAAAGTAAAGGGACTGGATTCTAGTAATACCAGCTTGCCCCTTTCAGGAAAGCGCTCTAAAGCTTCCTTGTGACCAGAAAGGGGTCTATAGATGGCAAGTAGATCCTGGGGGCTATCTTGGGCCTTCCAGGCCGGGGCTAGGCTTTGGTGGAACTGTTTGAAATCTCCGGATAAGAGGGCCTCAGTCCATAGTGAAAGGACATTTTGTAAGATGGCCCTAACCGAGACCTCCTTTTTGGGTGTAGGAGATGCTGGGGGGATATCTGCGGGAGTGCCGTTTTGTGCATAGTGCACCGTGGGAGAGGGGAGGGCCTGGGCTTCTTCTGCTCTGGGAGCTAGGAAGTAAATTGCAGAAATACCCCCGAGAAGTATTAATACTGTCAGCAAAAAGATCTTTTTGAGGCTTTTAGCTTTCTTTTTAGGGGTAAACATGCGTCTGCGAACTGTCATAGGAGTGGGGCCATAGTTAAACTTTAAACCAATATTTATAGGTACAAAGAGATATTTGAAAGTAAGCTTAAGGTGCGATCTAATAGTTTCTGCCCTCTAGGGGTAAAAGCTTTAGCTGGAGAGAAAAGTAGCGCTTTTTAGCTGGGGCAATGTTAGAAACAATTTTACGCTTGGTGGCGTCAATAATGATAATTGTATCATATTTCATTGGAAATAAGTATTATTTTACATCAAGATGAATCAGAGTTTTAAAACTTTATATGCTGAATAATACATTATATAGTGGTTTATTAATTTATTAAAGCTAAATATAGTGGCATGATTGTTTAAGATAAAAAAAGTAAGGCCCGCGGGGCAACTAGTAACTATTTTTGGCGAGGGAAGTGGGGAATTCCTTTTGCCTAGATTAAATCTGGTAAAAAAATCAGCATAAAAAAACCCGCCTCCATATTAAATAGCGGGAGACGGGTTTTCGGGGAGGTATTTATGTTGTTTATGTTATTTACTTGACGGCACTCTGCCAGTATTGACGGATATCGTCTTTGAGGGAACTTGGGAGAGGGACATATTGAAGTTTACTGGCTTCCGCATCGCCTTTTTGAAAGCACCATTCAAAAAAACGGGTTACTTCCGTTATGGACTCTGGCTTGTCGCGGCGGATAAGTATGAAGGTGGCAGCGGCTATGGGCCAAGAGTTGTCGCCATCTGTGTTCACGAGCCAGATGAAATAGTCTTTGCTCCTATCCCAGGTGGCAGACGCGGCGGCAGCAGTAAAGCTTTCCAGGGAGGGTTTGATAGTCTTGCCGTTTTTATTCACAAGGCTTGTCCAGACTATCTTGTTTTCATAGGCATAGGCAAATTCAACGTAGCCTATACTGTTTTTCACCCTCTTGACGCCTCCAGCTACTCCGTCGTTACCCTTCTGGCCTACGCCAGTGGGCCAGTTGACTGATTTACCAGCGCCCACAGTGTCCTTCCATTCCTTGGACATCTGGGACAGGTAGTTGGTGAAGATAGCCGAGGTACCAGAGCTATCAGAACGGTAGACTACATTTATAGTCTCCGAAGGCAGCTTCTTGCCGGGGTTTAAGGCAGCGATTGCGGGATCGTCCCACTTGGTGATGATCCCCTGGAAGATGTCGGCTAAGGTCTTCCCGTTTAGGACAAGCTCATCGTTTTGAATGCCATCTAGGTTTACAATGGCCACTACCCCGCCCAACACGGCAGGGAACTGGATAAGCCCGGCCTTGGCCAGGTCTTCGGTGGTCTGGGGATCGTCGGAGGCCCCAAAATCCACCGTGCCCTCGGTGACTTGTTTGATGCCGCCCCCAGAGCCAATGGACTGGTAGTTCACCTTGATTTTGGTCTCATTTTCATAGGCATAGGCCCAGGCTGAGTAAATGGGGTAGGGGAAGGACGCTCCGGCTCCCGTGATATCCCTGGCAAAGGCCATAGATGGGGCTACCAAGAGACTTAAGGCCAAGAGCATGAACAAGATTTTTTTCATCTAATACTCCTTAAAAAGCTATTGGTTATCAATATTATCTGCAAGTTGACTACACTAATCTTAGAATTCATGGTAGATCAAGGCGGATAAATAGCCTTTATGGTGGAGTAAAATAATTGTAAAATCCAATTTACTAACTTTTGACCTCAGAAAGAAAAAAAAGCTCGCAAAAGAGTCGGTTTTTGAAGCTTAGGGCAGTCTTGTCTATATGCTACGCTATAAGCTACCTTGGGGCTACTGTGGCCTATAGCCAGAGGCTAATTATTTGGTGGCATACACTGTTTTGCCGCCTACTATAGTTTGCAAGACTTTGGTCTTACTTATTTCCCAGGGTTTGACGCTAAAGAGGTCCCCTTTAATTATTGCCATGTCCGCAATCTTGCCGGGCTCCAAAGAGCCTAGCTCTTTTTCCAGACCCAGGGCATAGGCTGCGCAAATGGTACCTGCGCGGAGCACCTCATCTAAGGTAAGGTCCCTATCATTGTCCAGACGCTCAAAGCTATCGGGTTTTTCACCTATCATCCTGCGGGTTAGGCCCACCTGGAAATTGCCCCACTCATCTAAAGGTTCAATGGGCCAGTCACTGCCATAGGCCACTATGGCTCCGGCATCTATAAATTTTCCGTGGGTCTCTAAGCCTTCGTAGCGTTCAGGGCCGAATAAGTTCCTCTGGTACTCAATTAGCTCTTTTGGCTGCCCGCACCACTGGAAAGAAAGGACGCAGATAGCCCTACAGTCGGCAGCCTTCTTATAAATATCTTTTGTAACAATGTCCAAATGGGCCAAGGCAGGGCGAATGTCTTTGTCTGGATAGGCCTTACGCATGGCTTCTATTGCCATAAGTGAGATGGCTGCAGCCCCGTCACCTATTATGTGACAGTGGGGATAAAGGTTATGCTTGGCTGCCACAATAAAGAGGGCTTCTAGCTTTTGTTCAGAGAAATAGGGCTGACCAGCCCAGTTTCCCTGGATCCAGAGGGGAGCATCGTAGGTTCCCTGATTGACATAGAAAGGTGCCTGGAGATAAGCGGTAAGGTTTTTGGGCATGCCGTCTATAAAAAACTTCAAATGCTTTATGTGTATCCCTGGGGAGGGGGTGATCAGCTTTTCATCGTACTTTTGGATAAATTGTTTAGCTATTAGAACCGCTTGTTCAGCATGCTCCGGGGTGGGGCAATCCGCTGCCTTTATCTCCCTGGCTCCCAAGAACCTTAGGGTAAGAGCCCCATTTTCCCGCATGAACTTAATGCACTCAAAGGTCTCGTCCAAGGCCCTGGCGTCCATGATGGTGGTCACGCCCTGGGCGTGGAGGGCCTCAAAGGTCTGTTTAAAGATGTGATAAGCCTCTTTTCCATACGATTGAGTTATTGAGTCGTAATAGCGCATGGCAGGGGCATCTTCTATGATTCCTAAGGGGACTTTGTCAGAATTGCGGATTATTGTGCCGTCTGGGGGATTCGGGGTGTTTTCGTCTATCCCTAAGAGCTTAAGACCTTTGGAGTTTAGGGCCATAAAATGGCAGTCATTGGAAAAGAGCATTATGGGCCTTTTGGTGGGAAGCAAATCCAGATCGATAGCTAAGATGTCTGAGCCCCCCATTCTTCTCCAGCCGCTAACCTTAAGCCATTCCTCCTCTGTAGTATCTTCCTTTAAGAAGTCTTCCAATTTAGAAAGGGTATCTTCTATGGACAAGGGCTCATAGTTCAAGGAATGGGTTTGAAGCATCTTGGCACCCCACAAAGGGTGCATATGGCTGTCTATAAGCCCAGGGATCATAGTGTTTCCAGCTAGATTGACTAATTCCGTTTGAGTGCCTTGGTGCTTTAAGACCTTAGCCCTTGTTCCCACACTTATGATCCTGCCGTCTTTTATTGCCAGGGCTTCACAAATAGTGCCGCTTTCATCTGAGGTGAAAATCTTCCCATTTAAGAAGATCTTGTCAGCTTTATCTGTCATGTGTCGCTGCCTCCTCTAAGGTAATCGGCACTTTTTCTCTGTCATTAAAATATCAAGCTGGAAGCCCAAAATGGCAAGGCTTTCGGGCCTTATACTGGCGGCAAAAGGCGATATTACTTGAAAGGAAGAGGGGCTTAAAGGGAAGTAGTAAAAAGACTCCGTTTCACCCTCTGGCTAAAAATGTGATAGTTTAGTCAAAAATGCCTTTTTTGCCTTTAAAAGGCCTTGTGGAAGTAGACCGCCTTGGGGTAGGCAAGCTAAAGAGCACACTAAGCTTTCGCCCATAGTCCAGCTTAGATATTACCCAAACTAGCTCCCCGGCATTTAAGGCGCAGCTAGCTAAATGGCCACTGTACCATAGGTATTAGGCTACTACTATAGGAAAGAAGGGCTCCCGCATGGAAGGTAGCCTTTTTGCTTTTTAGCACCATGAAACATAAATGCCACAAGAAAATTTGTAAGGCCCCTTTAGAAGCTTAAATGTCAAAGTAAACAAAATGGGCAAAGAGAAAATCTCTCGCCCAAAACCTAAAAGATTGTAAGCAAAAATGGGTTACAATCTTCACTTCCTTTTTTATAGTGCACCTTTATAATCTTCAAGTCAATAGTTTAGATTAAAATTAGTAAAAATATCTAAGGGGGCGCCTTCTTTGAAAAATGTATTTTTCTCTTCTTGAATATAAAAGCTATTATAACTTGTTTTTTATCAAAAAATTAAATGCCTTAAAGCCGCCATAGGCAAGCAAAAGTACGTAATTGTTTCTGCCCTAACAAAAAAGCCGCTTAATGACAGCGATGATATATACTAGGAGAGAAAAATATATATTTAAGGTGACAATATTTAAATATGATAATTTCTAGTTATCTATAGAATTTATGTGCCCTTTAAATATTTTACCAGCTTCCAAAAGAAAAATTATGTTTTGCGCTGTTATCATCTAGCCCAATAGAAACAATTTATTGGCAATTTTTTTTGACTATTGGCAAAAAACATATTGCTTTTTGATCTCCTAGGTTTTTTTAGCCCTTGGCTATAATCTTAGGAAAAAAGCTTATACTTTTCTCTTTTAGTAAAAATTCTGAAAGGCCTAGAAAGGTGCCTAAAATTTTGTCCAATATGGGATTGAGCCTTGGAGATGATTAATGCCATTAAACTTTTAGATCTGTTTTGGGACAAAAAGGCCGCTAACGGCCTTTTTGTTAACGCTATCTCCCTTTAGGGTAATAGGCGGGAAATAAGAGGGTAATAGGCTGGTAATAGGCTGGTAATAGGCGGGTAGTAGGGGGGAGAATTGAGGCTAGCTTTAGCTTTGCTTTTCTGTGAGTCTAACTGTAAAAGTATTGCCCTTGCGGCTATTTTCTTTCACCTGGGCTTCTCCTCCATAGATCTTGGCAATGTGCTTTACTATGGATAGTCCCAGGCCGCTTCCGCTACCTGACAGTTCCCTGTTTCTGGATTCAGAAAGGGAATAGAAGCGCTCGAAAATGCGTTCTCTTTCCTGGAGAGGGATGAGGGGTCCGCCGTCGGCTACGGCTATTTCCACAGAGGGTCCCTTTTTGTTGATGGTGACCTCTATGTCAGGTTCTTTGGAATACTTCACCGCATTGGTAATGAGGTTAGTTAAGAGGCTTAAGATGTGCCAGGGATTAATATTTACCAATCCAGTTTCCCCGGAAAAGGTTATCTTCTTGTCCCCTGGGTCAATCATGTCCATGACGTCTTCTAAGGTTTCGGCTAGATTGGTGGGTACTATGTCCGAAACTTCATTTAACTCCATAGCCTCCCTAGTCTCTAGACGATGGAGGGATATTAGATCGTCTAAGAGCATGCTGAGCCTCTTGGAGTTCATGTGGATTGTCTTTAGAAATTTATGTAAGATCTCCGGGGGAATATCGGTATCTTTACTGATGACTTCGCTGGTGGTGATGATGATAGAAAGTGGGGTCTTTAGCTCATGGGAGATGTTGGCAACTAAGTTGGACTTGTATCCCAGGTATTTTTCCCTGTCTGTGATGTCGTGGAGGATGATTAAGGTGTAAGGATCGGCTATCTCAAGGTCGAAGGTTATGATCCTGTCCTGGATCTTTAGCTCCTTGTCTGGATTTGTCGTAGAAAAGCTTTGGAAGAACGCTAAAATCTCCGCCGAGGTAATCTCTCCGGTCTTTTCCGGGAGTTGGTAGTTTAAGATTTCAGAGGCGCGTTCATTTTTATAGATGATTTGCTCTTTATTTAAAAGGAGAACCACTCCTTCCTGGATCCGTGCCAGGATATATTGGAGCCGTGCATTTAAGCGAGAGTTCTCGTCAAGTGAAGATTTGAGATTATTGGTGGTCTGGGCCAGGGCAAAGAGCGCCGAGTCCAGATGCTCGCTATTAAAGGATGGCAATAAGGTGTTTCCGTTTTTGGCCATAGTCACAGCGTAGCTCAGCTCAGTTAAGGTCTTGGAGGCCTTTCTGGAGACCAGAAGGGCGAAGACGAAGACTGCAAATAGGAGTATTAAGAGCCCAGAGGTGGTCTGGGCCAGGAGTGCAGATTGGGTTTCTTGAAAATATTGGGCAGGGTAGGCAACCCTTAATACCCTGTCCTCGTCCAACTTTTCGGCATAATAGATGGTGTAAAGACCAGTGGTGCGACTCTGGCGCACGGCCATGGAGGGGTGGCCTAAAAAGGCATTTCTTATCTCTTCCCTTTGGCTGTGGTCCTCTAATACCTCTCCGGAAGGTGTCCCAGTATCGTGGAGCACCTTTCCGTCTTTGGCAACCAAGGTGACCCTTAAGCCCATATGCTTTGTAATGGCTTGAAAGTCCTCAGAACCTAGGGCATGGTCCTCAATAATTGAGACTAGAAGCCATTGGTTTTTGAGTTGGCTGGCAAACTGTTCAGAACTTATAGTCTTATTTTTGCTCTGGACCAAGGCCAGTCCCAGTATCAAGACCAGTGCTGCCGGCAGAAACACCAGGATAAAGAGCTTATATTTGTCTATCATTTCTTTACGCCACCTTGGGATCCCACTGATAACCTATCTTGGGGATGGTTTTCACATGGCTTCCGCATTCACCCAGTTTTTTCCTGAGCATAGCCACATGGACGTCCACTGTGCGGCTGTTTAGATCGCTATCATAGCCCCAGACCATGGAAAGGAGTTGGTTGCGGGTGAAGACTTTTTGTGGTTTGCGTAAAAAAAGGGCCAAAAGGTCAAATTCTTTCTGGGTCAGCTGTAGCTCCCTACCCTCCGAGGAGGCCTTGTGACTTTCCAATTGGATCTTTACCCCTCCGCTTTCAAAGCAATTGGCGTCTGGCTGTTCTCCTTGGCGCCTCAAGGCTACCTTGATCTTGGTTTCTAAGAGTCTTACGCTAAATGGCTTGGGTAAGTAGTCATCCGCTCCCCTTTCCAGGGCCTTGATGATGTCTTCTTCTGAGGTCCTGGCAGATATTATAATGACAGGCGTTTTGTGGTCTTTCTGTCTGAAGATGTCCAAAAACTGCATCCCCTGGAGTCCTGGGAGCATGAGGTCCAATAAAACGAGATCCGGTGGAGCGTCCTCCATGGCTATGAGGGCGTCATTGGCATTACCTAAAGAACAGATCTGGTAACCCTCGCGCATGAGGTGGAACTCTATGATCTCCCTTAGGGCATTTTCGTCTTCAATCAAGAGTATCTGCATCTTGCTCGCTTTCCGTTTTGTGGCGGTAGAGGGTACCTTGGGTAATATAGGGGACCATTACAGCTATGTTCCTGGCGTGGCCAGCTACCCGGTCCACCCGGCGGATGACATTTAAGAAGGAGACAATAGGTTGGCTTAGCTCTGGATCCTTGGAAAGACTTTGGACTAATTGCTGCTCCAAGTTGTTCTTGAACTCTTTAATGGTTTTAAGCTCTTGTTGGATTCGCTTATAGGTTGTGTCTTCCAACTTAAAGAGGGAATCTGTGGCAGCTGTTAGGAGCCCAGAAGATAGATCCACCATTTGTCCAAAGGTCGGAAAGGAGGCCACAAAAGGTGATAGGTGGGAGGAGAAGACTTGCCTTGCCATAGCAGTGGCATGGTCAGATACCCTTTCCATGTCAGTAGCTAAGCGAAGGACCGCCACCACATAGCGCAGCTCCTGGGCCTTGGGTGCATAGAGGGCTAGATGCCTTAAGGCCAGTTCCTCCAATTCTGTCTCCAGATTGTCTGCTATGCTGTCATCCTGTATGACCTGGCGGGCTAAGTCTTCGTCGTGGGAGGCTATAGCCCGGTAAGACCTTTCGAACATGCCCTTCATGACCGTGGCCATATAGGCTAAGGTGCCCCTTATTTTGCTTAGTTCCTTCTCTTCATTTGGCATTATAACTTTTTTAGCTCCTAAATGCTTATCTATGTAAGCAATTATCAAATTATCCAAAGCGGCCTGAGACGTATTCTTCTGTCATCTTGTTTTTAGGCCTTGTGAAGATATTGTCAGTTTCATCGTATTCCACCAGCTTTCCTATATACATGAGGGCCGTGTAGTCAGAGATCCGGGCAGCCTGCTGCATATTGTGGGTAACTGCTACTATGGTCATTTCCTCTTTAAGATCCACTATGAGGTCCTCTATCTTTTGGGTGGATATGGGGTCTAAGGCGCTGGTGCACTCATCAAAGAGCATGACCATGGGTTCCACGGCCAGGGTCCTGGCTATAGAAAGGCGCTGCTGCTGGCCTCCGGAAAGGCCGGTGGCATTTTCTTTGAGCCTGTCTTTTACCTCGTCCCAAAGGGCCGCCTGGCGCAGGGCCTTTTCCACCTTTTCTTTTAAGGTGTTTTGGTTGCGGATATTCTTGAGCTTAAGGCCGTAAGCAATATTGTCAAAGACGCTCATGGGAAAGGGTGTAGGTTTTTGAAAGACCATGCCCAAAGAGCTCCGAAGGGCTATGATATCCACATTTTTTTCTAAGATATTGTGGCTATTCATGAGGATCTCTCCCTCGTAGCGGTTATTGGGATAGAGGTCGTGCATGCGGTTAAAGCACCTTAAAAGTGTGGTTTTGCCGCAACCAGAGGGGCCTATGAGGGAGGTAATGCGGTTTTTTCTGATGGGAAGAGTCACCTGGTTCAAGGCCAAGTTTTTCCCGTAGTAAAAGGAGAGATTATTGACATTAAGGATGTCTTCTGGTGGGCTTTTTTGTTCAGCCATGCTAAGCCGGTTTCCTTTTAGATTCTGTTAGTTTTTGGTCCTTAAGCGTACCACTACCCTTCCCAGGATGTTTAAAAAGAGGACGAGCACGGTTATGACAAAGGCAGCCGCCCAAGCAAGCTTCACCCAACTCTCATAGGGGGAAGCTGCATATTGGTAGATGCTAACTGTAAGAGAGGGGACTGCCTGATTGAGATTTAGCTGGAAATGGTTGCTATTAAAGGAGGTGAAAAGTAAAGGTGCGGTTTCTCCGGCTACCCTGGCTAGGGCTAAGAGGATCCCTGTTAGGATCCCGCTCATGGCAGAGCGCCACACCACGCTCACAATGACCTTGTGGTAGGAAGCCCCCAGGGCAAAGGCGGCCTCTCTTAAGGCGGCGGGCACCAGGGACATCATATCTGCGGTGGTCCTTACTATGATAGGTAGGATTATGATAGCCAAGGCCGCAGCTCCGGCCCAACCGTTAAAGCCGCCCAAGGGTAAGACTAAGACGGCGTAGACAAAGGCCCCTATTACTATGGAGGGGACAGACATGGCCATGTCTGAAAGCCTTCCTAAGAACTTGGTGAGCTTCATGTCTTTGCCGTATTCAGCCAGGAAGGTGCCACCTAAGACCCCAATGGGTACCCCCACCAGGGCTGCTATGAGGGTAATGAGGCCTTGACCTAAAAAGGCGCATCTTAGGCCCCCCTCTCTTCCCGGGGGTGCAGGGTCCTTGGTGAAGATGCTAAAAGACAAAGACTCCATGCCTTCCTTAAGTACGTCAAAAAGGATAATAAATAATAGTATTAGCCCCAGGGCGGCACATAAGGTGGAGATGGTTAGCGCCAGGATATTGATAATTTTTCGTCTTTTGAGGTAGCTCATTTTTTGGCTGGCAGGAACCTGTTTGCGGCAATAATTGCCAGGAAATTAGCGAGAAAGAGGATTAGGGCCAAGGCAAAAAGGGAGGACATCTGAAGATTTGCCGCCTCGTTAAATTCATTTGCCATGACGGAGGTTATAGTGGAATAGGGGGAGAAGATGGAGTCTAAGGGGGCGTGTCTATTGCCAATGACGTAAGCTACAGCCATGGTTTCGCCCAAGGCGCGGCCCATGGCAATTATTATACCCCCGGCCATGGCATTACGGCTGTAAGGTATGACAACTTGATACAGGGTCTCCCAGCGGGTGGCACCAAGTCCGTAGGCGGATTCTTTAAGCATATCCGGCACCTGGTTAAAGGCATCCCTACTGATGGAGGCTATGAAAGGTATTATCATAATGGCCAAGACCAAGGATGCGGTCAAAAGTCCTACGCCTCCCTGGGTATTGGCCTGAAAAAAGTTCCCTATGATAGGGAGATTTCCTAAGCTTGCAGAAACTACCGGTTCAACATATTTTTCCATGAAAGGGGCAAAGACCAAAAGGCCCCACATGCCATAGATGATGCTGGGGATTGCCGCCAAGAGCTCAACAGCCGTTCCTATTGGCCTTCTGAGCTTGTCTGGGCACAGTTCGGTCAAAAATATAGCCGTCCCCACTGCCACAGGAACTGCTGCTATTAGGGCTATAATAGAGCTTATGACAGTTCCTGTAAGAGGCCTAAGGGCCCCGAAGATCTCTTTGGAATAGTTCCAGTCTGCGGTAGTTAAGAAATTTAGGAAGCCAAAATGCCTTAAGGCAGGAAAGGATTCGACTACCAGGGTTATTAGCATGCCCAAAACAATTAAAAGGACGCTTACCGCGGAAAAGGCACACATTGATTTAAAGATTTGGTTTTTAAGGGTCACACTAAACATGTAACCTTTATAAAACCTAAGCTTTAGGTAACTGTTCCAAAGATGTAAAATATTTGTAAAATGCTGAAATCTTTTAAAGGCCCCCCATCAACTAAATTCCATAATTAGGACTTTATCCCAAACTACTAATATATAGAGAGGAAAGAGAACAGTCTCGTCTACTATTAATATATAGAAAAAGGAAAAATACTAGCTTTTAGTCCCATGGGCTAGAAACATTGTCAAAGGGGCGCGGGGCATCTATACTTTTAACTAGTTTATTTTGGCTCTTTAGTTTTAACTAAGCCTAGTTTAAGCAAAGATTATTTGAGCAAGTGAAAAAGAGCTTAGTAAAGTGCTAATTTAAACTTGTCTAAGCGCTTGTTTTTGGAGCTGCCAAGGGCCTTATCTATTAAGGGATAGCTTTATGAGCGTTTAGCCAATCCTTTCTAAAATGAGGAGCATCCATGCAAGCTTGGGGCTATGGCAAAGTGAGACTTTTTTTGGCTTTCTTATTGATTTTTTCGTTTTCTACATCAAAGGCATTGGCACAGACTGAGGAAAGCTACGTTCTTTCCAATGGTTTAAAGGTCATCTTGGCTCCAAGGGCGGGTAAATCACTAATCTACACCATGGTAGTGGTAAAAGCAGGCTCAGCATCGGAAGAAGGGGCCGGTGAATATGGACTTGCCCATATTATGGAACATATGGCATTTAAAGGAACAGCCAAGAGAAAGCCCGGTGAGACAGTATCCCTGGTCATGGCAAATGGCGGCTTTACCAACGCTAAGACAGGATTTGACGAGACAGACTACTTTATTATGATGCCTAAAGGGGAACTTAATCTCTCTTTGGATCTAATCTCCGATCTTGTCTTTTTCCCCTCTTACGATCCAGAGGAACTTCAAAAGGAAAAAAAGGTAATAGCGGAAGAGATCAGCATGGGCATGGATTTTGCCGATAAGGAGCTAATTTTAAGCTACTTCGAGTTGGCTTACGGTCCTCTGCACCCTTACGGCCACAGCACCCTGGGTAATCCAGATACTATAGATAAAGTCACAATTGACAAGGTCAGAGACTTCCACAGGAAGTTCTATCGTCCAGATAACGCAGTCTTAATCTTGACAGGTGACTTTGACGTAGAGGAGGCCAAAATCCTCATAGATAAATATTTTTCCCCTATAGAAAGTAAGGGGCAAGCTCCTTTTCAAACTGACGCCCCAATAGTCGTGGATGGGCCCAAGGTTCAGATTATCTATAGTAAGAATGTCATTCAAAGTAAAATTCTTATTGGCTTTCACACAGTGAAAAGTTGCGATGGCTTAAATCCGGCAATAAACCTATTGATGTCAGTCCTTTCAAGTGGAAGGGCCTACCGCTTCAATGAAAGCCCCTTGATGCAGGACGGATTAGTTAATTTCCTGGATGCCAGTAGTTGGGAATACCTAAAAGGGGGCCAAGTCTTAATCTCATGCGATACAACGAGAGAAAACGTTATAGCAGCAATAGATGGGATAATAGAGCAGCTAAACGAGATAATAACTAAACCCATTACAAGCCAAGAGCTTCTAAGGGTCAAAAATCTTACCGTCAAAGCCCTTAGTTTAAGCCAAGAAACACCCCTTTACCTGGGAAACATTATCTCCAAATTTGAGATGGAATCAGGAGACTTTCGGCTAAAAGATGCCTATCTTCCCATCACCTTGAAATTGGAAGCCTACCACCTGGAAAAAGCCGCTCGCAAGGTCTTTACTCTTCCCAATATGTCGATTATCGTTATGCTCCCCGCTGGATCAGAACCCTTGCTTGACGCAGATGTTAGAAATGCGGCCATGGGCCTTTATTTTCCAGAAGAAGACCCCCGTAATGCGGGGCCAAAAGTGGAATTTGAGTCTTATAGCTTAAAAAATGGGGCCAGGCTCTATGCCTTAAGGGACAGGTCCATTCCCATAGTGGATCTAAATATTGGGGTCTTGGGCGGAAGGGCGGCTGAAAAGATTGGCCAGGAGGGTATAAACTATCTCCTGGCGCAAATTTGGGCACAAGCTACCAAAGAACGCTCGGCAAGCGAGATGGGAGATCTCCTAGATAGGGAAGGGATTAGCATTTCTGGTTATTCGGGGGATCTAGTCACTGGCCTTTCAGCATCTTTTTTAAGCGATAACTGGCACAAGTCCCTTTCTCTAATTATTCCTTTTTTAACAGCCCCTGGCTTTAATGAGGAGGACTTTTTGGCCCAAAAAGCTGCCATCTTAGGGGAGCTTGAGTACTCTTCTCTTGATTTGACTGAGAGGGCCTTTTCTTTGCAAAGGAAGGCTCTTTTTGGGGATAACCCTTTAAGCTTTGACATTTTGGGCACTATGGATTCCATCTCGGCAATATCCCTAGACGACATTGTGACCCAGTACGAAAGCTTACTAAATCCCAAAGACCTTGTCTTTGTAGTAGCCGGTGATATAAATCCAGAGGATTTTTGCTTGGCCTTAGAAGACGCCCTTTCCAGCTGGGTTCCCAAAAAAGAGGCGGCTAATTTTACAGCCCCTCTAAAACCAGTTCCCCTTGTAGAACCAAGCTTTCTCTTCGAGGAGCGGGATAGCAATCAGAGCCACCTGACATTAAGTTTTTTGGCCCCGGATCTAACATCACCAGACAGGGCCGCAGTGGACGTATTAAACTCCATTTTAGGCGGCCTAGGAGGGGATCTTTATACCCAGTTGCGAGAGAATAGGGCTTTGGCCTACAGCGTAGATACCGTCTACCGTCCGCTTCATAACGCAGGGTCTTTGACATTTTATCTAGCCACATCTTCCGAAAACACTGTCCCCGCGCTGGAAGTACTCGTGGGAATAATAGATTTGAGTCAAAGGAAACCCTTTGACGAGGAGCAGGTTTTAGCAGCCAAAAGGCGCCTTATTAGTACAAACAGCTTAAATCACCTCACCTTGGCATCTCTAACCTCTGAAACTATGGGCTATATCTTTTCTGGAGAGGGTTTAGACTTTAATGATAGCTATTTAGAAGAGATCCAGAAAGTAACTCCAGAAGATGTCCAAAGGGCGGCTTCAATGTACCTAACATTAAATAAGTCTGCTTTGGGGCTAATTGGGGACAGTAAATCCATTGAAGAGGCAAAGAAGGCTGCACTTGTCTTAATGACTCAAGGGCGACCCAATGAATCTTTATTTTAAAGGCGTTTAATTAGATTATTGTTTATCCAGTCATTGCATTTTTCGTAAGCATCTGAATTTTTTAAAGTATACATTACTAAAGTGAATGATTGCTCATAATACTTAGGTATCGAATGTTGTAATATTGCCAAAAGACCGATTTGTTTGGAATATTGACAAGAAAATAGAAAACTCCATATATTTTTGTGCTTTCAAGAGCTTTACAATTATGATAGTCTTCTAGGCTTTGAACATTTAGATTAATTGTATCAGATGGATTTAGAGAAATGACTGAATTGCCAGAAGATGTAGGATCAGTGATTGTTTTGTTTGTGAAGCCGACTTCACACATAATTCTATCAAATTAAACGGGTCATATCTCTGTACTTTAAATACAATTTTATAAGCTTTATTTCTCTTTTCAACGAGATATTTCATGTTGAATATTGAGTTACCAGTTATCTGGTCAAGTTTGCCCACTGAAATTTTACGATTGCGAGGCCTTCTTTTCTCGGCACGAAATGATATCGATTCCTTTATGTATGTATATTTGCCCATGTGTTGAAGAGCTAGTGCCATCAGAACATCCGACCTACAATAAGCTGTAGGTTCATTAATATACCTACAGCTTACACTAGATGGTAGCCTTTGTCATGCTTTTTGTTATGGGTTAGGCAAATAAAGTTAAAAAATTTTTGTAGGTTTAAAAATTAGACGAAAAAAGGCTATTTAGTAAAACCAGAAGCGATACTTTTTAAAAAAGATTTTTTTGAATAATTCCATTATTAATTAGAGTGGAATCATATTCAATTTAGATAAAAATGGGCTATTGGCCCAATATAGCAAGTTCTTCTTGTGCAGCTTGGTGCCCTTGTTCAGCAGCTTCCCTAAACCACTTGGCAGCTTCTGAGTAATCCTCTTCAATTCCAGTGCCAGTAGCATACATAAAGCCAAGAAGATACTGTGCATCGGCGTTCCCTTGTTCAGCAGCTTCCCTAAACCACTTGGCAGCTTCTGCGTAATCCTTTTCAACTCCATCGCCATAAAAATACGAAAGCCCAAGAATATACTGTGCAAGGGCGTGTCCTTGCTCAGCAGCCGTCCTATACCACTTGGCAGCTTCTGCGTAATCCTCTTCAACTCCATCGCCAGTACTATATAAAAGTCCAAGAAGAAACTGTGACTCAGCGTGTCCTTGCTCAGCAGCCTTCCTATACCACTTGGCAGCTTCTGCGTCATCCTCTTCAACTCCATCGCCAGTACTATATAAAAGTCC
>JAITII010000066.1 GCA_031279515.1 Deltaproteobacteria bacterium | reverse complement strand
GAGTTAAGTAGATAGTATTATTGTTTTATATTAACAAGGCAACGTTTAAAAAATTGAGATATCAGTTTTACGATATTTATGTTTTCAAAAATTAATCTATAGTACCGATTTTTCACTTTTATGCTATCTCAAATATAAGGAGTAGTTTCCCAGGCGTCTGGATAACCAAACAGTGTATAGTGCCACCAGAATTGGGCGCTATTGCCATTTTTTGGGGCAGATCTTTTACCACATTGGCTATATTGCTATGCTGTTTTTCTTACTTTTTCTTTATGATTTAAGGCCTTAGGGGGTTAAATCTGCTCTAAAGATTCTATTTTATTGATGATGAGCTCGTCAGTTATATTTTCCGGGGCAATGGAAGGGAGAAATTCTGGGCCTTCACCATTATCCGAGGAGGCTACCCGGCTTAGGAGGTTACAATTTTGGAGTACATTTATAGCTCTTCCCATATAGGGTATGGGGGTATTTAGCATTTTCGCCATCTGGTTTAAACCCAAGATCTTGGGAGGGGTCTCTTTTACATAGTTAGCTATGATAAGTTTCATGACCTCTAGGCAGAGCTTTTTAAGTTCAAAAATAGTAAGGGGCATGAGTATAGTTGTAAGGGGTAGCCGGGTGAGAAAAAAGTCCGTAAACCTTCTGGTGAGCTCCCCTCCGCAGATGACTATGAACCAGCTTATATAGAGCCAGATCATAAAAAGGGGAATGGCAGCAAAGCTGCCGTAAATGGCATTGTAGCTGGTCAAAGCTATGATGGTCTTTAAGTAGAACTTCTGGAAGAGCTGGAAGACTAAGCCTGCGATAAATCCCCCTATGAGCCTTTCTTTCCATCGTGCGATGCCGCGGCTGAAATAGGCGTAGGTCCAAGCCAGAACCAGCCACCAAATGAGGACAGGTAAGATGGTGATAAGCCCTGAGGTTAGGGGTTTTATCTCTAAAATGCGGAAGATGCGGGCCGAGGAGTTCTCCGCACTGGCTATTAGGATATTGGTGCTGCCTGCAGCTATAAGAAAGATGGGAATGACCAGCATAATGGTCAGGTAATCTGTGGCCCTGTGGAGGGCTTGGCGATCGGACAGATACCCAAAGATCTTGGAAAAGTTTATCTCCAGCTGCCACAAAAGTCCGTAAACGGACCAGAAAATGAAGCCCATGGCCGTAAAGACTAGGATACTCCCGGAAAAGTTGCGGATTAGGTTTTCAGCAAAACTCTGTAAAAGGTTCAAGACCGCCTCTTGTCCTGCGAAATTCTCCACTAGGGCCTTGCTCAAGGCGTCTTCCAGTCCCAGGCTGCGGGCTACGGCAAAGCAGATGGCTAAAATAGGCACCACGGCTAAGGCCGTGTAAAAAGAAAGCGCAGCGGCCAAAAGTGGCCAGTTGGTCATCCCAGACTTATCCAGTTTGGCATAGAAGTTATATGCCCATTCAAAGGGATTTTTCACCGGAGCTTCCCTTGACTGACCCTAGTTTGAGGTCCAATTCGTTTAATTTTTTGTGGATGGTGGAGCGATCCAAATTTATCGCCTCAGCTGTCTTAGAAACGTTCCAGTCGTGGACCTCCAGTTGCAGTTTGAAATACCTCTTTTCAAATTCCATCTTGGCTTCCCTGTAAGGATGGAGCATCCAGGGCGTAGCCCCTTGGGACTCTGAGTCGGAGGTACTTTCCCCTTCCGCTGGTACCTTTTCTGGATCAAAGCTTATGACCGGCCCCTTGGTGGTTATGGCCAGCCTTTCTATGGTGTTTTTGAGTTCTCTGATGTTCCCTGGCCACTCCCTTTCTTTTAGTTCCTCTAAAAAAACTGGGTCTAGGGTCTTAGGTCCCAGATTATTGGTCTCTAAGCACTTGGCCAGAAAGATGGTGGCAAGTCCTTTAATGTCCTCCTTGCGTTCCCGCAAGGGAGGCACCACTAGGGGTACAACATTTAGCCTATAGTAGAGGTCCTGACGAAAGAGCCCCTTTTCTATCTGGTTAATAAGGTTCTTGTTGGAGGCTGCTATGATGCGGACATTTACACTTAGGGTCTTGCTGCCTCCCACCCTTTCAAATTTCTGCTCCTGGAGGATCCTTAAGATCTTGGCCTGGGTCTTAAGGCTCATGTCGGCTATCTCGTCTAAAAAGAGGGTGGAGCGATTGGCCAAATCAAAGCGGCCCTGGTGCCTCCTATCCGCCCCTGTAAAGGCCCCCTTTTCATAGCCAAAGAGCTCGGATTCCACCAGGTCCTCAGGGATAGCTGCGCAGTTTAGCTCTATCATGGGCCTATCAGCTCTGGGGGACATGCTGTGGATGGTCTGGGCAACCAGTTCCTTTCCCACCCCGTTTTCTCCGGTAATTAATACCGAGGAGGTGGTGGGTGCCACCATGCGGATGGTGTTCATTAGAGCCCTCATGGACTCGGATTCACCTACAAAGAGATGGTCCTCTTTGAGGTTTTGGGTCCTTAAGATCTTGTTTTCCGCAGCTAGTTTCCTAAAGTCCAAGGCCCTCTTTACAGTTAACAGGAGCTTTTCCGCCTTTAAGGGCTTTTCAATGAAGTCAAAGGCCCCTTTTTTGACGGCTTTGACAGCCGTCTCCACGGTGCCATGACCGGAAATAACTACCACAGGGGTCTGGGGGTACTCGTCTTGGATATGGGACAGGACCGTAAAACCTTCACTGTCATTGTTACCCCCCAACCAGAGATCCAACAACACAAGCTCCGGAGAGGACTCATCCAAGCGTTCCAAGGCCTCAGCTCCAGTGGAGGCTTGGGCCACCAAATAGCCCTCATCGGCTAAGACACCTCCCAAGGTAAGCCTTATATCTTTTTGATCGTCTACAACCAGTATGGTATCGGCCATAAAAATAAATTCCTAAATTGGACGAGCTAATAAGTCCAGGTTCATGACGAGCGCGTCCAGTCCATCGGCATAGTAAGACTCGCGCCTTCCCACTACAGTAAATCCCATGCGCCTATAGAGATTAATGGCTGGGACATTGGTCTCCCTTACCTCCAGAAAGAAGATATGGGCTTTTTTTTGCTGAGCCTTATGGAAGAGCGCCTTTAACAGGGTGGTGGCCACCTCTTTACGTCTCCACTTATGATCTACTGCTAAATTCAAAATATGGCATTCGTATTCTATTAACCAATAAAACGTGTAGCCCAAAAGATGCTTTTTGTCCAGGAAGATACCCAGATTTCCAGAGATTTTCATCTCAAATTCCCCTAAAAAATCTTTTTCTGACCAGGGGTAATCAAAGGAGGCCTTTTCTATCATCAAGATGGCGCCAAGATCTTCTGGGGTCAATTTGCGTATGGAAATACCATTCATGTTAAGCATCTTAGCAGAAAATAGGCCCTTCGAGGAGATGCTAAGGGGCAAAGAGCTAATTTACATAAAGGCGCACATGAATAAATTTTAGATATTACTAAAAGGCGGGTGCATGATCTTCTTGGCCCTTGGCCAGGGCGCGCCATG
>JAITII010000138.1 GCA_031279515.1 Deltaproteobacteria bacterium | reverse complement strand
GGTGCTCGTCTGTCGCAAGACAGACAGGCATGCATCACCCATATAAAGGGTAACAACCAGGGTAATGTATCTACGCTATATATATAGCAAAGACTCTAGTTTACCTCGTGAACTGATACGACATATAAGCCAAATACTTTCCTAAATTAAAGCCCCAAAAACTGGCTGTAAGGGCTACCAAGATAATCACGTAAGTTTATTATGAATCTCTAAAGCTATTTTTTAAAGCCTTGGTAAGCCCAAAAGGACTTGCAAGCTAATACATTTTGCTTTTTTTATAAATCCCAGACAAGATTTTTATTACAGGAATACTTTGCCCCATGCAGATTGGCGGCAAATTAATCAACCTATTGTTCCCTTTAGATTAATACCACTACCGCCCCCCCCTAACTTACTAGAATTCTGGCAAATGGGACATGTGACAGATTTGTCCAATTCATCTAGTTTTAAACAAATAAGATTATCGCAGACTCCGCAGTGGTACCACAATTCAGCCCCGCAGAAGGGGCAATGGGGTGTTCCAACTAATTTAGACATTTCAACAGATGGTGCTTTAAAGGCCTCATCCATGGGGAAGTCCTCAGGTAGCGGATATGCCCTAAAGGCCAGGTACATTTCCGTAACAGGCTGGTAACGGTATATCAAGGCGTACTTTTTCTTGGTTCGGCTGCAAGTGGCGGTTAAAAAGACCTTAGGCGGAGCTTTCTTTTTCGGGACATCACTTGCCTTTACAAGACTTATACCGCCAGGAAGCTTGGTCTTCAATAAACTAATCTCCGGTTTATTTTCCGTCAAGGCTTCTGAGTGGCGACCTACGCTGGTACTCATCCAGGTAAAAAACTTGTAAATAGTGTCTTCGGTGATATCCGATATGTTGATAGCCGTTTCGGAAATTTGGACAAGCACTCCAAAATCCACCTCCTCTCCGCAGCCCACGGCAATAATATTGGGCACAGGCTTTGTGCCCTGGAGTCCGGCCAAAGGCTCCTTCCAATTATCGGTGGGTTCCCCGTCTGTGAGAATAAATACCAGAGGCTTAAAGTCCCCTTTTGAAGTGGGGGTATTTTTTACTACCTCCTTTTCAATCTGCTTTTTAACTAAACTCAAAGCTGCCCCTAAAGAGGTGCCAGGTCGCACAGACAAAGGCGGACACGTAAATTGTGTAAGTTCAGTCAAAGGCGATATGACAGTGGCCTTAGAAGCAAAGGTAATGATGCTTACAAACATTGATTCCAAGGCATAAGGGTTCTTTTTGAGGGTTTTTATTAAATGCGCCACCCCATTTTGCAATATGGTAATGGGCTCTCCTATCATGGACTCAGAAATGTCCAAAACTAAATAAACTGGTAGCCTTCTATGCATGCGTCTTCCCGTATTAGTGTTAAAAAATGAAATTTATTAGTTGTGTTAAATCGCCTAAAAAAACTAAAAAGATAAAAACCTTTGGTGCTTATTTTTAAGCTTTAAAAACTTAATCCCATTTACCAAAGGCTTATTTTTCCCCTTGGATAGGTCCGTAGAGCAATTCTGCCATAAAATCCAAATCCTCGGCCCTGGGTAAGCCAATACTTATTACCTCATCGCCAAAATCCATAATTTGCATATTTTCGGGATCATAAACGGGCCAGTGGACCTTGGTAGGTGCCTCATCACCCACATTTGGATCCCCATTTTTGATAAAATTAACCCATCTGGTCTGCATATCTTCGCCCAGGCGGTATTCATATTCCGTCTGGTATCCCATTAGTTCCGGATGGCCAAAGATCAAGGGCAACTCGGAACTGTGAAAGGCTCCATAATTTCCTGCTTTGAAAAGTAAAGTTGCATAGGAATAATTGTAGAAATACACCTGGCTGTGCCTTGAGTGTAGATCGGCAAAACGTTTAGCACCTGCTAGAATCATCACAAAACCCGTCAAATCGCGGCATCTATCCAATTCCGTATTCTGCCCGTCAGGTGGAAATCTATCCCAGTATTTATTAGTTACATTCTGTCCTGCAGTCAAAGCGAGAAGATTTTTAGAGCTTTCCAGATCGCTTCCATTAGGTATGAACAAAGAGCCCTCGTTTCCATTATAGCCTATTAAAACATTCACCTTGTTGTAGTCTCCCTTTAACACGACAGAGAAAGGGTCCTCTGGAAGGGTATGTCCATCAAAGACAGGGGTCAATGAAAAGGGGACGAACTTGGAAAAATCAAAATTAAACTGCGTAACATTGCTTATGAACTCCGGGTCGGCAGCCCTCAAAATCATAAGTCCCTCTGCATCATCTTTGGCGCGTAGGATTGCCATAATAAGCGCCCCCTGATTTAAAGCTAGGGTAAGATCCCCAAAACTAAGGTTATTGGGCCAATTATAATATGCTCCAAAGGTCCCGCTTTGCATAATAGCGCCCCTAAAAAGGCCTTTATCCTTGATAAGGGGGCTTACAAGGAGGCTGGAGACGCTCATGCTGCCGGCGGATTCACCCCCTATTGTCACCTTAGCGGGATCCCCGCCAAAGGCCTCTATGTTGTCTCTGACCCATTCTAAGGCCTTTATTTGGTCCAAAATGCCCCAGTTGCCCGTGGTGCCATAGAGCTTTAGGGTTTGGTCAGTAGCTAAAAAGCCCAAGCCCCCCAAGCGGTAATTAATAGTTACTACTATTATGTCCCTCTTTGCTAGATTGCTCCCATTGATGAGAACACCGCTCCCAGTACCTATGCCAAAACCGCCGCCGTGGATATAAAAGAAGACCGGCAACTTGTCACCTGGTTTGGCCCCCTTGGGGGCCCAAATATTCAAGGTAAGGCAGTCTTCTGATTGCGGCGTACCTTTGATACTGCCTAAGAGGGCATTACCGTCGGGTACCTGGTAACATATTTTTCCGTAATCTTTAGCCTCAAAGGGTTCCGTAAAAGCCCCTGGGTCCTGGGGTGGTGCAAAGCGCAGCTCGCCTACGGGCGGGGCAGCGTAGGGAATCCCTCTAAATATACTAATATCTTCTTGATTAAAGCCTATGATAGGGCCATATTTGGTCACAACCGTCTTGGTATCTGCCTCTACATGCTGGGAAAGGGACAAAAAGAAGGCACAAATTGCCATGAAAAAAATGGCAGCTCTCCCCAGATGAGCCAAACACGCTAAAATCATAAGTTTATAACCTCTTTATATCTTAAATTGCGCCACAGAATTTTAGTGAAATTCACACGATTTTTATTAAGTGTGCCCCTATTTTTAGGTAGTTTTATTATTGTTTTATATTACGCCTTTTTTTATAAGTTAACTACATTATGGGGCTTTGGTCAAGAATATTCGCCTAGGCGCTTTTAAGTGGGCTACAGAAGTAAAACTAATGGGAAAAATCCAAATATAGAAATTGGTCCCAAGCTAGGGCCTTTGTAGCTTTTAGTGCTATAATGGCCGGGCCTTTAAAAGCTCTGCCAACCCAATTCTCTCTCTTACTAAGCTCTCCCTATGCCAATATTTAAACTGCCACCGCGGCTCCCTTTCCGCCGCTTGGGAATTGCCGGACTGGGCCTCATAGGAGGCTCTCTAGCCAAGGCCCTGTCCCCCTTCGACGGGCTGGAGATAAACGTCTATGACGGTGATCCCGCAACTATTGAGGAGCTTAAGCTGGTGCGTCGTTACAAAAATGTGGTCCAAGACCCAGATGATTTTATTGGCCTGGACCTGGATCTGGCGTATCTGTGCATGCCGGTGCACAGAAATATAGAGATGATAGAAAAAATGGGCCATAGAAAGGTAAGCTATGCCGTAACCGACTCCGGGAGTACCAAGTGCGCCACCAATAAGGCCGCTTTAAAGGCCGGGCTCAATTTCTGCGGAGGGCACCCCATAGCTGGCAAGGAAGTGGCCGGCTACGGGAACTCTACACCAGATCTCATACCAGGCTGCCTTTTTATCCTAACCCCGGATCCCCTTTTTGGAGCGAGACAAAAGGAGCTTTTAGGCAGGCTAAAGGCCCTCCATGAGCTCTTGGGCTGCCACATAGAGATCCTAAGCCCAGAAGAGCACGATGAGCTCTACTCCTTGGTGAGCCATCTTCCCTATCTCACCGCCTCGGCCCTCACAGGTACTGTGATGGGCCGTGGCGGCCCAGAGGTACTCTCCTTTGCCGGGACTGGCTTTAAAGATACCACCAGGGTAAGCGCCTCCCCTCCGGAAAAATGGGTAGCTGTTATCCTGGATAATGCGGAAAACCTAGCAAGGGATCTAGGAAGCCTCATGGAGGTCATCTCGGAGCTTAAAAAAGCCGTGGAAGACAAAAATGGACCTTTGATCTTGAGCCTCTTAGATTCTTTTGCCAACTTCAGGCGCAAGCTAGAATCCTCCAAAAAAGATAGAGAAAAGCGTAAGTCCAGAAGATAGCGGCCAAAAGCCCAGAAAAGCTTTTATGGGGCCCTTATTTTTATTTGCCTTTCCAAGCCTTTTAAGGTACTATTTCCTCCGCCTTAAAAGCCCCAAGCCACCTTGTTAAGGTGCTTGTAAGTACATTTTTTCTCGGGACGTGGCGCAGCCTGGTAGCGCACCTGAATGGGGTTCAGGGGGTCGCTGGTTCAAATCCAGTCGTCCCGACCATACATAGAATAAAGACCTAGTGAAAGACCCCCGTCCCCGGGGGTCTTTCACAATGTGCCCTTGAAACGCCCTAGATGGGATGTTTTAATTGCCGCCTCAAGGGCAGCTTTAGCCTTGGGGAAAAGTATTAATTAGCTCAAATAGATAAGTATAATAAATAATTTACATGTCAAACAAATAAATATACTAAAAATATATGTTAATTATAATAAATAAAATAACTAAGTTAAATAAATAGAACTAGAAATAATAAATCTTTATTATTAATTTAAATAACTATTTCCCTTTCTTTTCTCCTAGAGCTATCAAAAAAGCTTAGAAAGAGAAACTGCCCTGTACTCTACAATCTTTAGGGGCACTTTTTTAATTTTGCCCAATATGTCATAATGCCCTTGCCCTTTTCCTTTAGCCAAAAATCCCACCAGGTTATTAATGTTTCTAAAGCGCATAGAGATTGTAGGATTTAAGTCTTTTACCGACAGGACTACTGTCCCCTTTAGCCCGGGGATAAGCGCCGTAGTGGGGCCCAATGGGTGCGGGAAAAGTAATATTATAGATGCCATCCGCTGGGTGATGGGGGAGCAGAGTCCCAAGCTTTTAAGGGCCCGCAACATGGAGGATCTCCTCTTTAATGGTTCCAAGGGAAAGGGGCCGGCAGCCTTAGCTGAGGTAACCCTGACCCTGGCCCGGGAAACGGAAAAGGGACCGGCTGAGACCTCCATTACCAGGCGCCTCTATCGGGGCGGGGACAGCGAATACCTCATAGGAAGGCACCAAACTAGGCTCAAAGATATCCTGCGTTTCTTCATTGAGGCGGGCATGGGCACCAGGGCCTATGCCATCATAGAGCAGGAAAAAGTGGGAAGGCTTGTGGATGCCAGGGCTGAGGAACGCAGGATCCTCTTGGATGAAGCAGCTGGCATCACTAGGTACAAGGAACAAAAAAAGGACTCTGAACGCAAGATAGAGCAAGCCTCCCAGAACCTAGCGGCCTTTGGGGCCGTTATGGCGGAGACCAAGAAACAATTGGCTCTTGTGGCAAGGCAGGCCAGCCAGGCTCGGAAATACGAGGCCATTAAGCTGGAATTAATGGGACTGGAACAGACCTTGATGGCCAAAAGGTTTCTTAGTTTAACCTTAAGAAAGTCAGAACTAACTGAGCTTATAACTGTGCAAATGGCTACTGCCTTAGCCCTCATAGCCGAAGCCAGTAAGCTGGAGTTGGAAAGCGAAAACTTTAAGCTCTCAGATAACCAAGCCGCCCAAATGTTGGAAGACGAGCTCACCTCCTTTCACAACCTGGATGCCATCTTAAATAATAAGAGGGCGGAAAAGAATCATCTGGAAGAGACAATAAACTCCAAAAAGGAAAGGCAGGCCAAATGCCAAGAAGAGCTCTTAGGGCTCTCCTCTGAAAAGGAAAAGTACCTTTTGGATAAAGAGCGCCTAGAGGGCCTTTTGGAAACCCTGGCCCAAGATAACCTTGAGGCCCAAGAAGAGGCAATAGTTGTCAGAGAGGATTATCTTTCCCTAAAGTCCCGCTTTGAGGCAGCCCAAAATGAGGTGACGGAGGCCAAAAATCGCGAATTTTCTGCCAGAGATGAGCTTAACCGCTACTCTGAGACCGTAGCCGGGGCAAAATCCTTAGCTGAGCACCTAATAGGCAGAAAAAGGGAGCTGGAACTAGAAAAGAACGAAATTTCCTACACCTTGCAAGAAGCCAAGGAAAAGATTCAGGCGCGCTCTCGCTTTAAAGCTAACTTAGAGAGCGATCTTATGGGCTTGGAAGAAACCTTGGAATTTTTAAAAGAAGATGAGGCCGACGCCAGAAAGGCTCTAAATGATGCAAATTCTAGGCTTTCTCCCCTTGACACCAAAGCGGCCTCCCTTGAAGGGACCCTTTCCGCCTTGGAAGACCTGGAGGCCTCCTTTTCCTGGCACCCTCCGGCAGTCTCTGAGCTCATGGGCCATGAAGAGTTAATTGAAAGCGGCCTCATGGGACCAGTATCTGACAATATAGAGATCCCCAATGGTTTTGAACGAGCTTTCGAGTGCTACTTAGGTGAAAGGCTCTCTTGGCTCGTAGTAAAAGACAGGGATACCGCTTTAAAGACCATGTCCCTAGCCAAAGAAAAGTCTTTAGGTAAATACGGCCTTGTAATCCTTTCCGCCATCCCTAAGGGAGATTTATCCAGGACCCTCTTGGGCCCTATAAACCTTGCCCAGGCAGAAGAGCCGGATATAGCAACACTTAATCCCAACTCCTTTTACCTTACTTTAAAAGGGGACTTTATAAGTCCCCAAATCATTACTGGACAAGGCACAAGTAAAGCCCAAAACGACAAGGGCGTACTTATGCGCTTAAAAGAGTTGAGCCAGGTGCGCCTGGAATACGAAGAGGCCCAAAAATCTCTATTAGCTATTAAAGAGGAGCTAATAAGCTTAAGAGAGGCCCACGAAATGACCAAAGAAGCCTTGACCATGAAACAGGGTGAAAAGGCCGGTCTCCAAGGGGATCTAAACAGGGCGGACTCTAAGCTTAATGAAGCTAAGGGAGATGAAAGGGGACTGGCTATCAGGGCTGAAAACTTAGACTCTGAAATAAAAAGGGTAGAAGGCGATCTTAAGGCAGCTGGGGAAAAGGAAAAAATAGCCTTTGAGCAAAAGCTAGCTTCTGAAGAAAAATACGCAGCTATTTGCGAAGAGCTAGTAAGCTTAGAAGAGGCCCTAAAAGCCTTGGGACAAAGCCTTGGGGAATTAAAGGAAAGAGAGGCCATTGCCTCCCGGGAGTCTAATCTAGCCCAAGAAAAACTACAGGGAGCTAAAAGAGAACTTATTGCTACCAACAAGTTTTTAGATAGCCTCTCTGGAAGACGCGAGGCCCTAACCACAGAAATAGCCGAGCTAAGTAATGAGCTTTTAGACCTGGAGATAAGATTAAAGGACCTTTCTGAAATAGTTGACGACTACCCCAAGGCCCTGGAGATTGCAGAACAAAAACTTGCCAAGGCTAGGGAAAACAGACTGGCTATCAAAGATAAAATGGTTCAGATGGAAGACTTGTTGCGCCAAGCCCGCAAAAACAGGGAAAGCGCCCAAGACACCTTAAACGGTCTGGAAAAAGACCTCCTGGAGGTAAACTTCGGCTTAAACCAACTCTCTGAATCCTTAAAACGCAACTGGTGGGCCGTCTTTAATGACCCCTATGCAAAAGAAGAAAAAGCTTCTGAAATTGACGAAAAAACTAGTCTCCAAGAAGAGTTAGAAGAACTTGAAGAACAAGAAAAACAAGAAGAGCAAGAGGAACAAGAAGAGGAAGAGCTAGAGGAACTTGAAAAACTAATAGCGAAAAAAGAAGAACTAGTAGGCCCAGCCGGACCCATTGAGGCATCCAACGGACCTCTAAATCCTTCTGAAGCTTCTAACCAAGCCCCCCTAACAGAAGAGGGGCCTGAAACATTAGAAGCGTCCCCTAAAGAAGATATCCCTCCGCCTTTGGCAGTCTTAGATCCCCTGGAACTATCAGCTATAGAGCTTCCCGAAAACTCTGAGGAAAGGGCAAGCAAATTGCGCCAACGCTTAAACAGCATGGGGGAAGTGAACCTGAAAGCCATAGAAGAGGAGCGGGAGCTAAAGAAACGCTATGACTTCTATGAAGTCCAGTACAATGATCTAGATAAAGCGATAAAAGATCTAAGAGCTGGCATCAACAGGATAAACCAGATCTGCCGGGAACGTTTCACCAAGACCTTCGCTGAAGCAGATGCCAAGTTTCAGGAGATCTTTCCTGTACTTTTCGAAGGGGGTGAAGGATGGCTCAAGATGTCACCTGGAGTCGACCCACTGGAAGCTGGAGTGGAGATACACGTCCACCCCAGGGGCAAAAAAATAATGGTCATGAGCCTACTGTCTGGTGGGGAAAAGGCACTTACTGCCCTAGCTTTAATCTTTGCCCTCTATCTAATTAAACCAAGCCCCTTTTGCCTTTTGGACGAAGCCGATGCCCCTTTAGATGAGGCGAACATCGATCGCTTCAATAGGCTTTTGCGAAGACTTTCCGAGTCTTCGCAAATAATAATGGTCACCCATAACAAAAGGACCATGCAAATAAGTGATACCCTCTATGGGGTCACAATGGAAACCCCTGGTGTCTCCCGGCTTGTGAGCGTGAATCTAACCCAGGCGGAGGTGCTAACTAACTGATGTTCGATTTTTTCCGTAAAAAAAAGCCCACCCAAGAAACCCCTATAATTGAAAAAAGTCAGGAAACCCAAAAAGAAACAAATGAAGAAGATAGCGCACAAAAGCGCGGCTTTTTCTCCTTTTTCCGCAAGGATAAAAAAGAGCCTTCTGTAGAACCCCCGCTCAAAGAAGAAGAGACCCCAAGCCCAACTCTTACGCCAGAGCCAGAACTCTTTTCTCTGGAGGCTCTCTTATCCCAACAAGAAGCAGTGGAAACTAGCCCTGCTTCAGCTCAAACCCCACAAGAGCCGCCCAGCCCCGCTGGGCCTCTTGAGCTAGTCACTGAGCCGGAAGCGGCTGCACCAGATCCCATGCCTGAGCCGGAAGCTCCTGCCCCAGAGCCCATACCTGAGCCAGAAGCTCCCGCACCAGATCCCATACCTGAGCAGGAAGCTCAAGCCCCTGCCCCTCTTCCTGAGCCAGAAGCTCCCGCACCAGATCCCATACCTGAGCCGGAAGCTCAAGATCCAATTATGGATGAAGAGCCTCCAGAAGAGACTGAAAAAAAAGGATTCTTCGCCCGCCTCAAGGATAAACTATCTTCAACCAGGAAAATGATTGCCGGGAGGATAGAATCCATCTTTGCTTCCACAAGATCTATAGACGATACTGTCTTGGAAGAGCTGGAAGAAATACTATTTACCAGCGACCTGGGGGTTAATACCACCATGGAGCTCTTAAAAAACGTGAAGACAAAGGTAGCCAGAAAAGAACTTAAAGATGCCAATGCCTTAAAGCTGGCCCTAAGGGATTCCATAGTGGATATGATGGACATACCCCAAAAGGATCTAGTTCCAGAAAAACCCCCTAGGGTAATCCTCATGGTTGGTGTAAACGGCGTTGGTAAGACCACCACCATCGCCAAACTGGCGAGGACCTTTACCTCCCGCGGCCAAAAGGTACTCTTAGCCGCAGGCGATACCTTCCGAGCAGCCGCGGTGGAGCAACTGCAGATCTGGGCAGAAAGGTTAAAGGTGGACTGCGTCGCCCAAAAGACAGGATCCGACGCTGCTGCAGTGGTCTTTGATGCTCTTTCCGCTGCCAAAGCCAGAAAGTCGGACGTAGTTATCATAGACACAGCTGGAAGGCTCCACACCAAATCCAACCTCATGGAAGAATTAAAAAAGATAAAGAGGGTAGCCGGCAAATCCTTGCCCGGGGCTCCCCACGAGACTATCTTAGTCTTAGATGGCAATACCGGCCAAAATGCCGCACGCCAGGCTCAGACCTTTAATGAGGAGGTGGGGATAGACTCCATCATAGTCACCAAGCTGGACGGCACCTCCAAAGGCGGTGTAGTGGTATCCATCATACATGACCTTAAGATACCCATCATATTCATAGGAATCGGAGAAAAGTTTAGCGATCTAAAGCCTTTTGACCCTGTAGCCTATGCCAACGCCATCCTAGGTGTTGATGACCAGGATGAAAGTAAATAATCTTTAAAATAACGGGGAAATAATTTGGCGGCACATGACAAAGAGCTAAAAGCCAAAAGAGGCTTTTCTTCCATCGGAACCTTTCTCATGGCAGTAAACCTCGTCATCCTCGCCATCCCTATAACAGCGATCTATTTTTCCCGCCTCTATGATAATGAACTCGTGCGTCAGACGGAAATAGAGCTAATAAGCCAGGCTGTGCTAGTAGGAGGTATCTTTAAGCAAGAGGTCTTAGAGCTATCCGGTCCTGACTACGGGAGGCCCCATTTCTCACCTCCAAAGCCTCTATCTGAAGACGCCTATCTCTCTCCAATCCTCCCTGTGCTGGATCTGGCAAGGTCAGAAATATTAAATAGCTCCCTTTCTTATCTGCCTTCCGCGAGGGAGCCTGACCCCGCGGCCCTACGGGCCGCGGAAAGAATCGCGCCTATCTTGAAGGAATCTGAAAACACTATCCTGTCTCGGATAACCATTACTGACGCTTACGGAATAGTTATCTCCTCTTCCCAAGCAAGGGGCCTTTCCATGGAGCGCAACCCTGAGGTGAGCCAAGCTCTGGAAGGAAATTACTCTGCCCTACTAAGATCGAGGCAACAGGGGAAAAGGGAACTCTCCTCTCCCAGTCGTGCCGCCAAATACCGGGTCTTTATCGCCCTTCCTATTTTCAATGGCACAAGGCTCATAGGCGTTGTGCATATTTCTAGAACGCCCAAAGATCTTCCCAAAGCCCTCTACGAGGAAAGAGGCAATTTACTATATCTTGCCTTAGCCGGAGTGCTGCTTTTGCTCTTAGTGAGCCTAATAAGCTCCTACCACATAGCCAGGCCCTTAAAGCGCCTAGCCCTGGAGGCCAGGGAACTCGCGGAAGGGAGGAGAGACTCTCTTCCAGAGCTTTCATCTTTTTTCTGGCAGGTAAAAGAGATTTGCGAGCTTAAAAGCTCGGTAAGCTTTATGGCAGAGCGCTTAAAAAAACGCTCGGAATACCTTAAAACCTTCGCCTCCGGGGTCTCCCATGAATTTAAGACCCCACTGTCGTCCATCCGCGGGGCCATGGAGCTCATAAGTGAGCACGGAAACAAGATGGACCCGGAGACAATACAAAAATTTGAATCTAATATTTTAGAGGATTTAAGCCGCTTAGAAAGGCTGGTTACCCGCCTTTTAGCCCTCGCCAAATCCGACGCCATGGGAGAACCCGCAGAAGATGCCAGGGTAAATTTAGCGGAGCTCGTAGGGACTCTACAAGCCCGGCTCTCCAAATTAGAAGAGGGCTTTATTATCAATGTGATAGAGATCCCAAGTGAGGTGGAAATGAAAGTGGAAAAGGACGCCTTAGAGACGGTCCTCATTAACCTTATTGAAAATAGTAGGGAATCTGGTGCCCATGAAGTCTCCATCTCGGCTGAGACAAATGGCAGCTTTGCCACGATAATTGTTTCAGACGACGGCCCAGGGATCCTACCTGAAGACGCTGAAAAGATCTTCCAGCCTTTTTACACCACTCACAGGAGTAGCGGAGGGACGGGCCTGGGCTTAAATTTGGCCAGAACCCTACTGGCCCCCTACCAGGGTGAACTAAGGCTAAAAGAAAGCCCCAGTACCTTTGAAATAAAGGCCCCTATTTAAAAAGTAGTTAGCTTTAATAATATTCCTAGCTAAGAAAGACTTTCCCCCTAGGATTAAATATTGCCTTAGCTCTACTTCCGCCTTTGGGATAGTTTTCTAAATTATCCGCCATTATTCCATAATATGGATAATGATTGCTAATATGCTTAACTGGATATGCCTTTCCCAAACCCCTTGAAAACTATGGGAAGGAGGATAAAAATCTGCTAAGATTAAAGACCAAAGCACTTAAAAAGCTACTTTAATTGGAATATTAGCGCCTTTTCAATTGGTCCTAGCCTTTAGCTAAGACCAAAAGAGAGGCTTTTGGGGCTTAGCTAAACCTTTTACCCAAAAAAACTAATCTGCGCCCTGGGGATCTGGTCCAAGCTTACCTTTTGCAAAAAAGCCCTACTAATATGACAGGCTTTCCAGAAGCTTTATCTACTACTGCACCCCAAAACTTTTCCATTATCTGGAATATTTAGAAAATCTACTTTTAGGAAAATAACTTGATAACCGGCTAAAAAGAAGATAAAGGCGCCCTTTAAGACGCTAATTTCTAGCTAGAAGCCTTTTGGCTTAACCAGCGGCATCTAGCCACAAAAGAAGAAAAAACTTACTATTTAAGGCTATAATAACTGTATAAAGAAAAGGTCCTTTTTAGGCCCTTATTTAAGCTAACAATAGGCTTTAAAGCCTTAAACTAACCGGAAATCACTATGAACCCCGTAAAACTTGGCAAGCTTCTCTTACTTGACCTGGGCATCGTAGCCCTCAATGTCGTCATCTTTTCTAAAGCCTTGCTTGGCACCTTTCTAGGTAACCCCATTTATACCCCCCTGGCTATCCTTTTAGGTCTTGTCTCTGTCATAGCTTTTTTCTATTTCAACATCAAGGTCCTTTTCCTAGATAAGAATCAGCCTAGACAGGTGGGCACGTCTATGTCCGATGGGGCCACTTTTGAAAAATACCGGGACACCATTAGTAAATTCATAGACGGAGAAGGTTTTCTCTTCGATGACAATTTAAAAATCCTCCTCTCCCAGCTGGACACCTTGGAGGAAAAAGGACTGGCCATCAGAAAGTCCTTGGGGGAAAGATTTTCCCCCAGCGAGCTCACCTACGGGAAATTTGTCACAGCTGTGGAGAACGTAGAGGAATTCATGCTCAAAAACGCCAAGGGGATAGTGCAAAGGGTCCAGGGCTTTGACGAACGCGGCTATGAGAAGGCAGTAAGTGACATCAACACCTCCCCAGAGGTCTTAGATGAACGCAGGGCCATCTTGGACGAATACTCAAAGTACGTAAAACATTCCGTGGACATGGGCGACAAGGTCTTAGCTTCCTTAGACAAGCTGCAACTTGAGATCTCTAAGATATCCACCTTAGATGAAAAAGCCGGACAATCTAAGGAAGCGGTCTCTGATTTAGACGACATTATAAGCGACATAAAGTATTACAAGGACGGCCTAGACAAGCTATAGGCGTCCTCTTATTGCTAGAACTCTTTTTGATGGTGAAATGATTCATGAGCCTTTTTTCCAAAGACTTATCAAGATTCGGTAAAAAACAGATGTGGGCACTTATAGCCTTCATCATCTTGATAATCTTTATCTCTGTCTTTTCTTTCATAACCTTAAGGGCACATTTTAGAGAAACTTCCGATTCCCCCAGAAGTTATTCCGGGGCTTCCAAAGATCTTACTAATCTTTTAAAGGACGTAAATACGGAGACCATCGGCAGGGTACCGGTCTCCAGCACCTACACTCCGCCTGAAACTGACCTTTTAGAACTCTTACCTGACATATCCCGCTTTCCTGCCCAAGTCTTCCCCCCCTCGGGGAAGCTCACAGCTGAAATAGTCACCTCCACTGAAAAAGCCATCCCCAGTTCTCCGGGTACACCGGGACGCTGGTTAATTGACATGGCGGAGGCCTTTAATGCCCAGGAAAGGGTAATTGGCGGGAACATGGTGGCCATCTCCATAAGGGCCATCCCTTCCGGGGTGGCTGCTGACTACATAGTCAAGGGCAAGTACGTACCCGATGCCTTTACTCCAGCTAGCCGGCTCTGGGTCGACGCCTTGGCTGCCAGGGGCGTGACACTGGATCTCATAACCGAAAGCTTAGTAGGTAATGTTGCCGGTATGGCCATAAAAAAGGAGAATTTTTCCCAGATCTTAAAGCAATACGAGGCTGTAAATGTGGACACTGTGGTAAGGGCGGTAACAGCTGGAGAGTTACTTTTTGGGTACACCTCCCCCAATGTCTCCACCACAGGGGCTAATTTTTTATTAACTGTCCTCTATGGACCCCTTTTTGACGCTCCCCTGCATGCCCCTAAGAGGATGCTAGAATTTGAAAAATTCCAGACCAAGATCCCCTTTATCGCCTACGACACACCCCTTATGGTACAATCGGCTAGAAGAGGCATGTTAGACGGCTTTGTCCTGGAGCATCAGCAGTACAAAAGTTCGGCCGAATTGCAAGAAGGATATGAATTCGTCCCTTTTGGGCTGCCCCACGACAATCCCCTCTATAGTACCCACAACATTAGCAAGCAAAAGAAAGAGATCCTTTTAAGCTTTACAGAATTCTGCCTGGAGCCGGAAAACCAGCTCCTTGCCCAAAACCAAGGCTTTAATCTCTTTCAAGACTATAGCTTCCAGGGAAACCCCAAGATAGGAGAAGAGCTTCCGGAGGCCTTGGAGCTGTTTCGGAAAAACAAAAGGGGCGGCAAAAAACTCATAGTGGCCTTTGTAGTTGACAATTCCCCTAGCATGGCCCCTTACGCCAATCCCATTTTAAGCTACATGCGGCATGCCGCCAATCTTATTGGCCAGGATAGCCGCGTGGGGCTATTGAGCTTTGATTCCAAGGTGAGTATCCACCTCCCTGCAAGCGGTTTCGATCTGCCCCATAGGGAACGCTTTTTACAATCCGTTTCCTCTTTAAACTTCCATAATGGAGAAAGTGACCAAAACGCCTCGGCCTTGGTGAATGCCATCTTGGTGGCCGAAAAGATGCTCTTAGACGAAAGGGAAAGGAACCCAGAAGCAGAACTTATTATCATAGCCCTCTCTGATGGCATAGTAAATTTTGGGCACAGCTATGCTAAAGCCCACAAGACGATACAACAATTGGACGTAGCCATCCATGCCTTAATCTTTGCCGGTGAGTCCCAAGACTTCCAGGACCTGGCCTTAGATTCCGGGGGCACCTATCTCTTGACCCACGACACCTTTCTAGACCACGGGGTGAAAAATTTCCTCGTGACAATACTTTAAATAGGCCCCTTCCAAAAATACTTTAATCGCCCTTTCATAAATCTTAGCTACAAGCATTGAGAATAATGATTTAATAAGCATCTCTATTAGGTTTTATGCTCCGATACTTAAAATGCCCACGCTAGCTCCCTTAAGAGCTTAACTTATAAACTCATCCTATTTAGCAATAGCTTTTAAAAAGAGACCAAAATGGACGACGACATCTTCACCCTAGAGCCCAGTCTAAATGCAACTAGTAGTAAGGAAGAATCTGAGACTACAAAAGCCCAAGAAGATACTTCTAAGAGCGCCCCAAAAAAGGAAGATGGGGCCCCTCTTCCTAAGCCAAACCCTGAGGCTGATGCAAAAGCCGCTAATATCTTAGGGGACTTTCCGGACTCTTTAACAGATCCTTTATTTCGCCAACAGCTCATAGGAAAGATTGAGCAAATAGGTGCCGGAGAGATGAAAAGCGCTGCCAAAAGGTCCAGGCTCCTATCAGTAACTGTTGCCCAACTTGCCCAGGCGGGTTCCTCAGGCGGCCCTGTGGCCAATGCCCTAGGGAAGCTAAAAGACGCATTGGAATTCTTGGACCCCTCCAAAGTGGACTTTGACAAAAAGAGCTCTTTTTTCGGTCTCTTTAACCCGGTGAAGAGCTACTTTAACCGTTACCTGGATTCGGAGGACAATATTTCCTCAATACTTTCCAACCTGGAAAAGGACAGAAGCGGGCTCAAAAACGACAATATCACACTGGCATTGGAGCAAAAGAAGCTAAAAGCTACCATGGAAGAGCTACATTCCGCCATAGAGGTGTGCCAGGCGGTCTACGGGAAACTCAACCAAGATTTACCCATCTTAAAAGAAAAGAAGGAAGAAGATTTGGCCTCCTTTGTGGAGGAAAGGCTCCTTTTTCCTGTGAGCCAAAGGCTCACAGACCTACAGCAGACCCTTCTGGTAAACCAACAAGGGTACATGGCCATGGATATTATTATCAGTAATAACCAAGAACTTTTAAACGGCATAGATAGGACCAAGACTGTCACAGTAGCCGCCCTTAACACCTCGGTTACTGTAGCTGGTAGCCTATACAACCAAAAGATAGCCTTAAAAAAGCTCAAAGATGTCTCCAGCGCCGCAGAGGACTACCTCTCTGGAACCCTAAGTGATGGAGTAACGGTCTCTGACTTAAAGGATTCCTACAGTCAAGCCTTAGATGCCCTGGAAAAGGTAAACCGCTTCCAGACCCAAGGCACAGAAAAGCTTAAAGGGACAATCACCAAATTTATAGATCTCTCCAAAGGACAAGACATAAAAGGTGATACTAACTCTTAAGGGGCTTTCCTAAGTAAATACAGCATTACTTGCCCTTAAAGCTTACTAAAAAAATCTACCTAAACCATAGTTCTCATTTTTTTATGGTAATACATTTTTTATATTTTTTTAGCTCCGAGCAATTTTTATGCCATAATATTTGTTGATTGCCGCCTAGGCAATTCTGTTCGCGAGCGACTAGCTCGCGAACTAACACTGATGAGATTCTACATTATAGGCTTTTGTCCGCTTCAGCTTGTTTTTGCTACCTTTGGGCCGTCCTCTTGGGCGTCCCTCCGAGACTTTGGTTGGTTTCAGGGCCATTTGCCAGCTTCAGCTTGTTTTTGCTGCCTTTGGGGCGACCCCTGTTTCTCTTTCTCGTTCCGACGTGGGCTTGCAAAGGAGGCTTCTGTAGAATGCTCCCTTTTTCGAGAATTGGAAGCTGGTATGAAATCTTTTTCATACTTTTTATACACCAATCTTAGATCCCTTTAAGAATTTCACAAGGGTAATTTGTTTTTTCTGGACATAATTCCTATTGCATTCCTGTTTAAAATGTGTTATTATAAAGAAAACTGTTATAGAGTTTTTAGCTCAGCTTAATAATTTGTGCTAATATAATCAATAAAATATGTTATCCCGCAAGGTTTGCAATGACGGAGTTTTTAACTCTCGATGAAAAATACACGAATACCAAATAAAATAGAAAATATCTTCAATACGGTTAACCAAAATTTACCTTTGATACCTTTTAACTCTATTCAAATTAACAAAAGTGAAATTGAACAAATTCTATTAGATATAGAAAATAAACAACGATCTAATTTATTTGGTTGGAGAGGTCAATTTTCACCACAATTAATTGAAACATTGTTAGAGCGCTATACAGCACAAAATTCAGTGGTGATAGATCCTTTTTTAGGTTCTGGAACTGTTCTTTACGAATGTGCTCGCAAAGGATTATCTGCATTTGGAAACGAAATTAATCCTTCTGCTTACTATATGTCTAAAATATATGAATTATGTATTTTTGATGCAGAACAAAGAATCGAACTTTTACGCCAACTTGATAGAAAATTGTTAAAGATCCTTGAAACTAATAAACCTATTGATTCTTTATTGGATGCAATAAAAAGTAATTCAGAAATAGATAGCAATATTTTTTCTCTGCTGATTGTTTTGATGGATCTATTTAAAAATAATTTTTCCTTCAAATTAGTATTAGAGAAATGGGGTAAAATAAAAAGTAATATTTCTGAACTTCCATTTTCAAACAAAACTATATCTGCACAACTTGGAGATGCAAGGTATTTAAATATTGATGACAACACCGCTGATTTAATTTTAACCTCACCACCCTATATAAATGTTTTTAACTATCACCAAGAATATCGTCGTTCTGTTGAAGTGCTTGGATTTGATGTTCTAAAAATAGCAAAATGTGAAGTTGGATCTAATAGAAAAAATAGAGGCAATCGATTTTTGACTGTTATACAATATTGCCTTGATATGACTCTAGCAATAAATGAAATGATAAGAGTTTTGAAACCAAAATCACGTATTATTCTTGTTGTTGGTCGAGAATCTAATGTGCTGAAAGAATCTTTTTGCAATAGTGAAATAATATATGATATAGCATGTGGCATATTTGGCTTAACTTTACTTTTAAGGCAAGATAGATGTTTTAAAAATAAATTTGGACAAATTATTTATGAAGATATTCTTCATTTTTCAAATACAAATCCTAGTAATTTTTTTAACGAAGACAATTTAATTAACATTTCAAGACAGATATCTGTTAATGCTCTAAATAATAAATTACTTAAAGTAGACACTTGTGCCAGCAATAAATTATTGTTGTCAACAGCTATTGAACAAGCCAATTTAGTTAACCCATCTGAAAAGCTAAAAGGAATATCAAAATGAAAACTGACTACAGTATTCACGGTGACAAACTGACATCAGTTTTATTAAATGATAAATTACCATCTTAAGATAAAAAAAGGGTTAAACAGGCTATAGAAAAATATCATTCATGGAAAGAACAAATTAACAATTCTTATGCTGACGATCTAAATAATCTCATTGAGATACTTGTCAACAAACTAACAGAATATAAATTATATATTGATGTTGATTTAATCCTTCATACTTACTCCCTAGCTGCTCCCATGCTGCTCCCACACTTACTCCCAAGTTAGTCCCATTGCCAATTGCCAGAAGCTTTTTCGCCTCTAATCAAAGCTAAAAGTTAAAAGCTTTTAATAGATCCCTCCATGATACAAGCATGAGCTTAAGAGTTTTTTTAAAAAATACCAATATTATTAAAGCTCACAGTTTAAAGGTGCTAGGATAGCTAAAAGGACTCCAAGATAGCTTTAAAAAACTATTTTCTTCTTTCTCTAATCTTAGCTTTGTGCTCTTAGCTAAGAAAACTTTTCTAGCTTGCAAATTTACTAAAAATAGCCATACCTTGGCTATTAACGGCAAAATTCCTCTTGGGCATATAGTTTTTAGCCCTTGGCCTATAAAAATAGCCCTCTAAATAGGTTAGCCGCGAGGGCCTTCTATACTTTTAAAAGACCTTTGGGTAATTGAAAGTCTCAATAGCTACCGCCTTCCCATCTTCGCCAAAGCTCATTAGTGCGCCCTGCATGGAGGGATTGCTCTTGGCCTCGTGGAAGGAAAATTTGCGTCCCAAGAGAAAGGACTTTAGTACGGGCTTGGGCTCCATGCCTATGATGGACTTTTGGGGTCCTGTCATCCCCAGGTCCGTAATATAGGCAGTACCTTGTGGAAGTATCTGGGCATCGGATGTCTGTACATGGGTATGGGTACCTACTAAAGCTGAGACCTTGCCATCCAGATAGAAGGCCATGGCTTTCTTCTCTGCAGTGGCCTCGGCATGGAAGTCTATGATAGTTATCAAATTATCTCCGCCCTCTTGGTGCATCCTTTGGAGCATCTTGTCCGCCGCCTTAAATGGGCAATCTAGGGAAAAGGGTATGAAGACTCTTCCCATCAGGTTTCCCACCGCCACCTTGAACCCTTGGTGGGTATCTAAAATGGCATAAAAGTTCCCTGGACAGGGGTCAGGATAGTTGGCTGGACGCAGGAGCCTGGGCTCGTTTTCCAGATAGGGCTCGATTTCTTTGGCATAAAAGCTGTGATTGCCGCCTGTGAGGCAGGCTATGCCGTAGCCAAAGAGCTCTTCTGCCAAAGAAGGGCTAATGCCCCGGCCTCCCATGGCATTTTCTGAGTTGGCTATAACAAGGTCTACTTCTAATTGCCTCTTTAGTTCAGGAAGAAAGTCCCGTACCACATTGCGTCCGGCCTTGCCAAAGATATCTCCTAAATAGAGGACATTAAATAAGAAGATTTTAGAGGTCATTTTTAACTCTTAGCTTCATTTGGGGCGCCTCTAGCCAGAGACGCTAGTATTGCCAGGAAACACAGGGGCGCGAAGATCCAAAAGAGCACCTTGGTGGCTTTAATAAAGTCCGGATACTTTTCCGGCGTTATCTCCCCCGCCCCTATGACCAGGGAAAATACCAGGGTAGTTATTGCCACAGAACTTATTTGACCTGTGAGCCTCATGACGGATATGACCCCTGAAGCCTGTCCCATGCGCCTGGGAGGGACACTACTAAAGATGGCATTGGAATTGGGGGCGGAAAAGAGCGCAAAGCCGGCTCCGCAAAGGCACATTGCCGTAATAATAAGGGGCAATGGGGCGCTAGGCGAGATAAAGATAGCTATGATTAAGATCCCCATAAGTATCACCCCCAGACCCACAGAACCCAAGACCCCCGGGTCCACCCTATCCGAGAGCCTTCCGGCTATGGGGGTAAGGACTGCTTGAAATAAAGGCTGGGCCGTAAGGACAAAGCCGGTAATAAGAGGGCTTAGACCCTTGGAGTACTGGAAGTATAAGCTAAGGAGCATTGTGATACTAAAAGAGGCCAAGTAGCTGATAAAAGCCGCTCCGCTGGAAAAGGTAAACCTTCTTGAGCGGGTAAATAGGCTTAGATCTATGAGGGGGGACTCTATCTTAAAGGACCTTAAAACAAAGACCACAAAGAGTAAAAGCCCCACTGCCATTGCAGCTATGGCCCAGGGTGCTGGCAAAGAGGCAAATCCTGCAAAGCCTAAGCCCAGGGCTAAAGTCCACAATATTGTTCCTAAAAGGTCCAAGGGACTATCCTCCAAGGGGTCCTCCCCTTGGACCAAGTGGATTAAAACCAGAGACGGCACCAGAGATATAGCTGAAAACCAGAAGATGGACTCCCAACCAAATTTAAAGACCAATAGCCCTCCCACCGTGGGCCCCATGGACAAACTTACATACACAGCCCCTATGGTGAGCCCCAATACCTTGCCCCGGGCACCTGGTGGATAGGCGGAGGCCACCATGGCCATGATGGTGGTAAAAAAGGTAATAAGCCCAATGCCCGTAAGGGCCCTTGTCAAGACAAAAATTGTGTAATTAGGTGACAAGGCCGAACCAATGGAACCGGCTATGGCCACCCAGAGGCCTATGATAGTAACCTTACGTCTACCTACTATATCCGAGACCCTTGCCAAGGGTGCCGAAAAGGCGGCCATGGCCAGCATGCAGGCCATAATTATCCAGCTTAGCTCTGGAGCGGATAAGCCCATGTCCCTTTCAATGTCCGGCATGGCCACATTGAGGGCGGTAAAGCCCATGTTGCCAAATAAATTGCAACTTATTGCGGTAAAAAGTAAAATTTTGGCCCGATTTTTTAAAAACCCGGGATCCTTTATTTTATCCAGACCCTCTTCTAGCTCCGGGCCTGGGATTGTGGGTTTAGAAGACAAGATATAACTCCCCAAAGGTAAAAAAACACTTTATAGCTTTTTTGCCCTTAAATAAAGAAAATATGGGGCAATTGCCCACTTAAATTTTGCTCTGATCCTGGCAAAAAAGCAGCATGTAGCATCAAAAAAAGCGCTAATAAAAAGGTTTTGGACCCAAAAAAGCAAAATTTTCCCTTATTTAGCCTTAAAGCATCAAGCTTTCCTGCTTGTTTCTCTAAAATACCCTGGAAAGGCTATTTTTAAAGCCGCCTTAGCCAAAGAGAGCCAATTAGCCAAGGTAGCCAATTAGCCAAGGTAGCCAATTAGCCAAGGTAGCCAAAGCTTTAGCTTTTTTAATGCCTTTCCCTTAGCTAGTCCCTTTAGCCCTTATGGCTCAAATGCTTACTAAATAAGGAATCCCCTAAGGCAAATCCCCTTTGCCCTTGACTTTTTAGCCGATTTTGAGTTTTATAGCCATAAGGCTAAACCTTTAAAACCATATGCCGCTGGACACCATAATTTACGCTTTACCTGCGGCTGGAGGACGACTTATATGGCAGATGTCCTAGCTCCCATGAGCGGAAACATTTGGAAAATCATTGTCAAGGAAGGTGATCTTGTCTCCGAGGGCGATGAGCTTATAATCATGGAAGCCATGAAGATGGAAATACCCGTGACAGCCCCCTGCGATGGAACGGTAAAATCCCTTCTAGTGAAGGAGGGTGACCCCTCGGAAGCCGATTCCGTGCTCCTTATTGTGGAATGAGCACAGCTAACCACCTTTTCGCTCCATGGGCCGCGCGCCATGCAGATAGACGTACATATTCACCTCTCTTCTCCGGAAATCAAAGGGGATAGACCCTCTTTACTCATCCGGGAACCAGCTTTAAAGCTTCTCTATTCCTCTGTGGAGGCCAAAATGGCCTCCACAGAGGATGTCCTTGCCACATTAAAGGAAAACGGCATAGATAAAGCCCTGGTGGGGGGCTTTCCCTTCCAGGACGAGGATTGTGCCAGGCGCTACAATGACTGGCTGATTTCCGAATGCCAGAAACACCCGGACATCTTATACCCCCTTGTGACCTTTGATCCCAGAGCCAGTTTCGCCATAGAGATGGCGCGCTACTATCTGGATAATGGGGCTTACGGCCTGGGAGAGCTCTGCGTCTACGACGAGGGCCTAACCCCAAGGGTCCTGGAAAACTTGTCCGCCATGTGCCTCATGTGCCTTCACAAAAACGCCCCCATCCTGGTCCATGTCAATGAACCCATAGGCCACGACTACCCAGGAAAGGCACCCATTGAGCTAAAAGAGATCTATAGTCTGGTAAAGGCCTCCCATGGGGCTAAGCTCATCTTGGCCCATTTCGGAGGAGGCCTTCCCTTCTATGCCAGCTTAAAAAAAGAGCTCAAAGAGACCTTAAAGACTGTGCGCTTCGATACGGCAGCCATGCCCTTTCTCTTTGACCCTATTTCCCTCAAACTGGCAGCCCAGCTCTTGGGACCCCAATATTTCCTTTTCGGCTCCGACTATCCCCTCCTGGACGCTAAAAGGTACAGAAAGTACCTGGCAGCCTCAGGACTTACCGCCTCTGACTGCGACCTCATCATGGGGGAAAACGCCAGGGCCTTTTTAGGCCTTTAAAAGCTACAAAAGCTTAACTTATCACCACGGCCTTGGCCGTTAATCCCTTAAATCCAAAGCTAGTGGCAGAAAAAAAATGAGCTCTTAAAATGGACGAATATCTCCAAATATCCATCTCTGTCCCGCCTCCAGCCTTAGAGGCAGCCTCTAGCGCCCTCTTTGAGGCCGGCACCACGAGCCTTTGGGAGGATATTCCCGACAATAGGGGCCGGGCGGTTTTAAGAGCGGCATTTAGGCCTCAAGAGGCCATGCGTCTCATGGTGGAGCTTCCCAGGGCGCTTATCTTAATAAGGGAGGTCTTTAGCCTAGATGAGCCCCTCATCTCCCTGGAGATTGAACTAAAGACCCAGGTGGATTACAGCCAAAAGTTCCGTCTGGATCAGATCCCCATAGTCATAAGCGAAGACCTTATTATAGCCCCGACCTTTTACCAAGAGCCCTTGGATAAGTTCTTTCCCCCCAAGGCTACAAGGGAACCTAAGGTCTTAAGGATAGACCCTGGGGCGGCCTTTGGAACAGGCCGCCACCCCACCAGCTTTTTGTGCCTGAAGCTTTTAACTAGGTTAAAAGCCCACGGCAAAAAACTAAATAGGATCTTAGACATTGGGGCGGGCTCTGGGATCTTATCCTTAGCCTCTAGCCTCTTGTTTCCCGAGGCTGTGATAATAGGCATAGATAACGATCCCGACACTATTGACGTAGCCAATGAAAATAAGGAGATAAATCATTTGGAGGGCGTTAGCTTTTCAGCTAGTCCTTTAGATAGCCTAGAAGCTCCCTTTGACCTTATCTTCGCCAATATTACCTTAGGCACCCTTTTGGAACTTTCTGGAAGTATTGAAAAGCTAGCAAAAAAAGGCACTATTTTGATTCTTTCCGGCATCTTAGAAGACCAAGCAAAAGAGACTATCAAGATTTACGCCATGCATAACTTTGTTCTTAAAAGCCATCTGGGACAAAACGAATGGTCAGCCTTGGAATTTATCTATGGATCCAACTCCAGAAGATCCCCTAAAGAGCTCTTAAGAGTCATAGTCCTTGAGCCCTCTTTAGAAACAATGGTTCCTAAGCCCGAGGAAAGCTAATAAGGCGCGTAAAAAGCCAGAGCTAAGTCTTTAGCTTGTAAAATATGGCTCCCTTTAATTAATCAGCGCCTAGAAGCCCTTTTTTTAGATCCTATCTTTGGGTTCATGCTGGAACTCACAAGGGCAAGATTTCCCCCATCATCTAATTAAAAAACTTTAAAACTAAGCCCATTAAAATTTTAGATTATAAAATAGCTTGCTTCAATACAACTTGATAAAAATAGCTTGCTACAATACTACTTGATAAAAACCAAGAGCCGAAAATTTAATGCGCCTTTATCCTAAAGGATGCCTTAAGCCGCTGGGGCATCCGAGATCCTAAAGTAAATATATTTAGGGTTTAAACTAGTGCTCTTATAGAGATAGATAATAAGAGCCCCTATTGGTGTTAATCAGAGCCACTACTAGAAACGAAGAGAAAATGAAACGAAGAGAAAATAAATAGCAGAAATTTAGGAAGCGGCCACAAATACCCTAAGTTCTGAAAAGGGAAAAAACTAAAAAATAGGGCTTTAAACTACCAAGATAAAACTATTTCTTTGATACTTTAAACTTTCCAAACCCTATAAGGAGTGCTCTAAAAAAGCTCTTAAAGAGCTTTAAAAATGCCCTTAGAAGGCGTAAGCTAGAAAATACCTATCTTAATAAACGCTAAGATCTGCTAAGGGATCAAAAAAATATGCAGATACATAGATTTTATCTAAGTCCCCAAGATTTTGACTTTAACCAAGGTCCTATTTCAGAGGGGACGGAATTTACCCTTCCTCCAACAGAAGCCAGGTACGGGGTTTTAGTATTACGCCTCAAAAAGGGCTCTCAAATAGTCCTTTCCTGCCATCTTGGCTCCGCTAAGGGGCTCGTTATCGAGGCTACAATGACCCCGAAACCCATTTTAAAGGCCAGGCTCCTTGCCCCTTTTAGCTTAAAGGTGCCCCAAAATGCCCCTATCCTGGCACTATCACTCTTGCGGCCAGGACCCTTTGACTGGGCTGTGGAAAAAGCCGTGGAGTTAGGTTGCGGCAATCTGGTACCCCTTATTGCCAAGCGCACCAGAACGCAAGACTTAGATGCCTTAGGCAAAGACAAAAAGCTTGCCCGCTGGCAAAAAATCATGCAAAGTGCGCTAAAGCAGTCTGAAAGAGATAATCTGATGGAGATCTCAGAGCCTCTTCCCTTGGAGGGCTTTTTAAGTTCTTTAGAGCCTATTAAAATAGATGAACCATCTATTTTAATAGGCTCTAAGCCTCTGGAAGCCCCAAGGATTAACCCTAACCCCAGGCTGCTTCTGGACCCCAATGGGGTCCCCTTTCCCAAGGAACTTTCCGGCACCCCCTTGTTGCTGGTAGGTCCTGAAGGCGGCTTTAGCCAGGAAGAAAAAGAAGATATCAAGGCCAAAGGCTTTATCGGGGTTAGTCTGGGACCCTTTATCCTGCGCTCAGAGACATGCGCCTTGGCAGCCCTTACAGCATCTCTTCTGGCCCAGACCCCATAGGAAGATATGCCGTTTTCACCTATGAGCTTCCTTTCCGCCAGGTCACTATTTAATTAACGTCCCCTTCTTTAAGGAATACCTTATGAGCCAAGCCCCCACACGAGCCCAGGACCCCAAGGCAAGCCCCCTGTGGGACGACATTCTAGCCCTAGACTATAAGACTATCTGCGAAAAATCAGAGGCTACTCTTGTCCAAGAGGGCCCCTCACTTAAGTTAAGACTAAACTTTTTACAAGGTCCTTTTATTGTTAACCCATTAGAGAGATCCATTAGCTCTCCTTTTCAAGACCACAGCCCTGACTATCAAGAGCAGGTGGTCCTTCTCTCCTACTTAATAAATGCCGCCCAAGGCCCTTCTCCTGGGATCTCCGGGGTAGAGATAGGCCCCTTTTCCATCCCCTGGGGGGATCTGTTTTTTCAAGGACCCCATGCCCTACCTGGGCACCTCATAGCCAAGGCCTATGGGAAGGTTCCCGAAAAACTTAGTAAAATTGCCCTAGGCTACGGTGCTAAGGTCCACCACGGAAATGGCTTTAAGCTTAAGGTTCTCCCCCAGGTAGAGCTGTATTTTTACCTGGAACCTGAAGACGATGAATTTCCCGCCGAAGCTAGATTTAATTTCGACTCTAATATCATCTATTACCTTGCCTTGGACGGGATCTTCGCCCTGTCCAACATAGTAGCTGACTTTCTTGTAAACCCTAGGACCCTATGGGCTTTGTAGACTTCAAAGACAGAAAAAAAATGAGCTTTATGATTAGCTAGCCAGAAGACTTTGGAATCTTACTAAGCTTTTCAACCTTTACCAATAAAAATGCACCTCTTTATCCATTAGCCAAAAGGAAATGCCTCGCCTATTACCCACGAGGCCAGAGGCCGCAAACGCCGCCATCCAGGTTTTTAGCTATTTTCCAGGCATTTTTCTTATTTTCTTGACGAATTGGCCGACTAGTCTTATCTTAATTTAAGGGCCCAATGAGCCCAACTAAGCTCTTTCCTGTCAAAATATTGACAAAAAATCCTGCCTTCTAGGAGAATAGATAAATATGATAAACATAACCCCCCTTGCTTTGACCCAGCTCACCGGGTTTTTGAAGGACATAAAGGCCGCCCCCTGTGTCAGGGTCCACCAAATCCCCGTCTCCTGCGGAGGAGGGGATGGCCAGCTTGTGCTCTCAGTGGACAAGACCTTGGAGAGCGACTTTAGCACCAAGGCCGGAGACCTTACCCTGGTGATGGGAAAAAGCCTCATGGATCTAACCGGCGACGTAACTATAGACTTCAAAGATAACGGCCAAGACTCTGGATTCGTGGTGGAGAGCGAAAAGGAGCTACCCCGCGACGAAGGAGGCTGCGACGGCTGTAGCGGCTGCTTTTATTGACCCAATCCTCAAAAGCCCCGCCCTGGCGGGGCTTTTCTTTCTAGTAAATAGACTTGGCCCCTTCCTTTGACTATTACGCCCTCCAACTCCCCACACAAAACCTCCCTTCCACTAGCTTCCTCCCTTTACCAGCCTCCTCATACACTAGCTTCCTCTCTTTACCAGCCTCCCTTCCATTAGCCTCCTCGTACTCTAAGCTCACTCCCCCTCTTTCCCTCAAGTCTTTCCAATAGCCTTCTGTACCGGCACCTTCGCCTCCATTAGCCTACGCTCTAAAAACATTCCAAGCTGCCTCCAAGGCATTTTTTATTGGCTCGCCCCGCAGCCTTTGACCTTAAGGTAACTGGAAATAGTACCCTTGCCCTCCTATGTACAATTTTAAATGCCAAATAAAGGCTATCCTGTTCTTATTAAATTATAGTTTTATCACACTAAATTTTTAAAAAAATAATTTTTATGTGATATCAAAATTCTAGTTTATGGTAAATAAATGTTTGAACCATAACTATAATCATAAGAAAACTAGTTATTTCAAGTACTTAAATTATATAGAGTAATAATCCAAATTTTAGAATCTAGAGAGGAGAGAAGGATGCATTCTATCCTGACGCCTTAATTTTTTAAAAGTTTATACATTACTAGTAGTATATACTATATACCTACTACATATACTTGAGGTTTGTCAGGAAAATACTTTAAAAAATGCCCTTCAAATGTCAATCAAGAATCACTTAAAAATTTAAATTTTATAATTATAAGAGAAAATGATATAATTAAGTATAACTAAATTGTTTTCACAAAAAAAATTAAAAAAAATTTGCTCTTACCTCTTGCCAAATCAAATTTCATGACTACTTTGTATGTCAGGACGACAAAGATTGCTCAGGAGTGACTCAAATTATATGTCTAATAAATTAAGACAAGTAACTCCCAGGGCTCAGAATTACCCAAGTAGATTTTTTAACCTGGCAGGCGCCCAAGGCCACGCCTTATCAATGGAGTTGACGTGACATACGATCTATTTTCTATAGGAAGTCATAAACCTGGTGAAGTGGCAGTCAAAGAGGCGCCACAGGGGCTTGAGCTTCCTGAATTCTTACATTTACTTCCCATGATGGAACTAAACACCTATCCCAACATCACCTCCACCATCTGCGTGGATGAGCATGTATCTAGGCAAGCAGTCTTAAGGGCGGAAAATGGGGACAAGATCTTGGCTCTCTTCGCTCTTAAAACCTGCGAGGTGGATATGGAGAACTTATTGCCTTCCGACTTCTTCCCCGTGGGTGTGGCAGCTCAGATCCTGGAGGTAAAAGGTGAGGCACCTGAGCCTATGAGGGTCCTCGTGCAGGGTCTGTGCCGTATTTCCTTTTCCCAGATCTTAACTGGAGGGATAATCCCTCTAGTTAAGATAGTTCCCCAAGTGGAACTTTCCACTGAGGATTACAGCACTCTGCGCCCCATGATCTTAGAGGCCAAAAGGCTTTTCGCCGAACTTTTAAAGTTCGTCCCAGGAATTCCCGTGGATGTCTTTAAGCTAAACACGCTTTTAGACAGTGAGCCGGTGCTCTTAGCCGATCTCCTCATGGCCTCCATACCCTTAAATCACCAAGCTAAAGCCGAGTACCTCCTTATTGCTGGACTCAAGCACAGGTACTTAAAGCTTTTGGAGCACCTGACCTTAGAGCTTTCCAATAGGCAAGCCGGAAGGGCCATAACCCAGAGGATAGAGGCCTGTCTGGATAAAAAGCACAGGGAAATGCACCTAAGGGAGCAGATAAAAGCTATCCAGGCGGAATTGGGGGAAGGAGACGAACCTGGGTCTCAGGCTGCCAGGGATTTCGAAAAGAAGCTGGAGGCCATAGAATTACCGGAAGAGGCCCGCACGGCTGCTACAAGGGAAATCGACAGGCTGTCGGCCATGCCGCCCCAGTCCATGGAGTGTGGTGTCATCACCAACTACCTGGAATGGCTTTCCGAGCTACCCTGGAAAGAAGAGACTGTGGCCACCTCAGACCTCAAAGAGGCCAAGGCCATCTTGGATAGGGACCACTACGGGCTGGACAAGGTCAAAAGGCGTATCTTGGAGTTTTTAGCTGTCTTTCAGCTCACCCAAGGTACGGCCAAGACGCCCATCTTGTGCCTTACTGGTCCTCCCGGCGTGGGAAAGACCAGTTTAGGTAAGTCCATAGCCGAGTGTCTGGGCCGGAAATTCGTGAGGCTTTCCTTGGGAGGACTGCGGGATGAGGCCGAAATACGAGGCCACAGGCGCGCCTATGTTGGCGCAAGGCCAGGCAGGGTCATAGCAGGCTTAAAGAAAGCCGGGGTAAGAAACCCGGTGGTCCTCTTAGACGAATTGGACAAGATGGCCACGGGACCAGGGGGCGATCCAGGGGCCGCGCTTTTGGAAGCCTTAGACCCAGAGCAGAATTCCAACTTCACAGATCACTTTTTGGAGCTACCCTTTGATCTGTCAAAGGTGCTCTTTATCCTGACAGCCAATGTCTTGGAGGAGGTGCCGCCCCCCTTAAGAGACCGCCTAGAGATCATAGAAGTAGAGGGCTACTCCACAGAAGAAAAGGTGGAAATAGCTATGAGGCACCTCTGGCCTAAAGAGCTCTTGCGCCACGGGCTGGATGAGGGCGAACTTAATATTAAAAAAGAGGAGCTCGCCCATCTCATCAGCTCTCACACCTGGGAAGCCGGCTGCCGGGAACTAACTAGAAACCTCTCCGCCCTGGTTAGATCGCGCTCCATGGCCAAGGCCCTGGGAGAAGACTTTGCCTCAGAGATAGACCGCTCAGAATTTATCTCCATCCTAGGACCCCCCTTGCGCCGCGCTGAAATGCTGAGCTCAGAGCCTGCCAGCGGTGTGGTCACAGGCCTTGCCTGGACAGCCGGAGGCGGAGACATCATGTTGATGGAAGCCGTGGGCATGCCAGGTAAAGGAAAGCTGTCCCTAACTGGACAACTGGGGGACGTCATGAAAGAGTCCGCCCAGGCCGCCATCAGTTATGTGCGCTCCAAGGCGCGGGATTGGGGATTGGACGAGAACTGGTTCAAAAACCATGACATCCATGTCCACCTCCCCCAAGGGGCTATTCCCAAAGATGGTCCCTCAGCTGGCGTGGGATTGGCTACAGCCATAGTATCTTTAGTGGGAAATCGCAAGGTAAAACCCAATCTGGCAATGACCGGCGAGATCTCTTTAAGGGGACTTGTCCTGCCAGTGGGAGGCCTACGGGAAAAGCTCTTAGCTGCCAAGAGAGCCGGGATTAAGAACGTCTTAATTCCTACCCGCAACCTGGAAGATTTAAAAAACTTGCCCCGCGACGTCTTAAAGGGTCTTGAGATAACCCCTGTGGACACCTTAGATAAGGTCTTAACCCTGGCTCTTATGGAGGAAAAAGAGACCCCAATAGGCCATTAATGCGCTGGAGAAAAAAATTTGTAAAATTTTCTCTCCCCTTTTAGGTTTTTTACATTTTGCTGTTTTTTGCTTATTTTTTAAAAGCCCTGGCTAGAAAGCAATCCCCTTGCTACTGGCACCTTTTACATATTTTTCCCCTTTTGGCACAAAGATTTGTGCCAAAAGGGAATAGGCCCAGCTTTTTTAAGGTTTTAACAAGTGCTTTAGGTCTCTAGAACCCTAAGCTTAAATTTGGTCGTGGGAGGCCAGAAGCGGCCCCAGGAGAGTATTTCTTCCTGGGGCCGTTTTTTTATTTACAAAAATGATATTAAGCCAGGATCAAAGAAATGTTAAGCTTCAAAATTTTGACCTCTGACTTAGTAAAGCTTACAATCTAGCACATGTGGGCCGTCATCGTACAAACCTCCCAAAGCGTCTTGGGACTTTATCTAGTGGGTCTTCTGGGTTTTTTTCTTGCCAGGAGCGGGTACCTTGGTTTTGAGGCCAGACAGATCTTTCCCAAGCTGGTGACCCAAGTGGCGCTGCCACCTTACCTTTTTGTCTCCGTCGTCAATTCCTTTAACCGAGACCAGCTGGAGCACCTCATCTACGGCTCTATTATCCCCATTCTTTCGATACTTACTATTTTCTTCCTGGGAGTCTTGTACACCAAGCTCCGCAATGCAAAAAAGTCAAGAAGGGGCATTATCAGCGTGGGGGCAGCCACCAGTAACACTATCTTTATAGGACTACCTGTAAATCTAGCCCTCTTTGGTCCCGATGCCCTCCCCTACGTCCTATTATACTTTTTTGCCAATAGTAGCTTTTTCTGGACCATAGGCAACTATAGCCTCTCATTGGACGGAGAGCGGCCTCCAGAAAAGTTCAGGGGACTATTGGCCTTAAAGGCTATTCTATCACCACCTTTACTGGGCTTTCTCATAGGCATATGCTGTATAGTCCTGGCCTACCACCCGCCCAAGGTATTCATGGACAGCTGCTCCATGGTGGGATCCCTTACTACGCCTTTGGCGCTCCTCTTTATCGGGATCACCTTAGCTAGCTGTAAATTAGAAGCTTTAAAGCCGGATTTAGACCTCATAATGGTCTTAACCGGCAGGTTCATCCTGTCGCCCTTATGCGTCCTCTTATTAGCCAGACTTCTTTTTCCTCAGCTACCATCTCTAATGATAAAGGTCTTTATCATCCAATCCTCCCTGCCATCAGCTACCAACTTGGCCCTCATGTCAGGCTACCATTCCTCAGATACCAGCTTCGCCTCGGTAGTGGTCTCCTTTTCCACTATCCTATCTTTAGTTACCATCCCTATCTTTATGTTCATTTTTTCCATAGTGGATATTTAACCTTACTGGAGCCCCCTCAGATCCCGGCGGGTACGAGCTTTAGAAATAGGCCATAAAAATCCCCTAAGCCAATAAAAAAGAGGATTTTTCTAGAACTATCTAGAGTTTTCTGGCTCAAAGAGAAAGAGGAAGTAAATTTAACTTACCTTGATAGTGGAAATGCGGTCTGCAGCCTCTTTAAGCCTGGGTATTTCCTGCACCAGGGCGAAACGCACGTAGCCCTCTCCGGAAGGCCCGAAACCGACACCTGGGGTACAGACCACTCCGCTTTTCTCCAAAAGAACGGATGAGAACCATTTAGAACTTGCCCCTTTTGGCACCTTAGCCCAGACGTAGAAGGTGTAATCCGTCTTAAGATACTCTAAGCCCATAGCATCTAAGCCCTTGGTTAGGACCTTACGCCTTTCGGCGTAGAGCTCGCCCATCTCTTTGATGATGGCTAGATCGCCCTCTAAGGCCGCTATGGCAGCCAGTTGCACTGCCTGGAAGATCCCTGAGTCCACGTTACTTTTGATCTTGCCCAGGCCCTGGATCAAGGTAAGGTTGCCCGCAGCCCAACCTATGCGCCAGCCTGTCATGTTAAATGGCTTGGAGAGGGAGTTGAATTCCACCGCCCTTTCCAGAGCGCCTTTGCATTCCAGGATGCTGGGGTGGGGTCTGGGAAGAGAAGTAACTTCACTGTAGGCAGCGTCGGAACAGATGATAAGATCCCATTTTTCGGCAAATTTAATAAGCCTTTCATAGAACCCCACCGGAGCGGACGCTCCGGTGGGGTTATTGGGATAGTTTACCCAGATGAGCTTAGCATTTTTTAAAGTATCCTGGGGGATGGCATCCAGGTCCGGCAGATAGCTATTTTTCTCCAAAAGGGGCATAAAATAGTTCATAGCTCCGGCAAATCCTGTTCCGCTTATGTATACCGGATAACAGGGTTCCGGACACAGGACCACATCATTAGGGTTTATAAACGCCAAATGGATTTGCGATATGCCTTCTTTGGAGCCTATAAGAGAACACACCTGATCTGGGACCAAATCCACGTTATGGCGCTTTTTATACCAGTTTGCCACAACTTTGCGAAAAGAGTCCATCCCAGAGTACACAGGGTACTTGTGGTTGGCCGGATCTTTGGCCGCCTTGTACAAAGCCTCTATGACATAATCGGGCGTCGGGCGGTCGGGATCCCCTACGCCCAGGTCTATGACGTCCACACCCTTGGCTACAACCTTATCGCGGAGGCTGTCTAGCTCTTGAAAAAGATACGGGGGCAAGGCCTTTAGCCTTTCGGAAAATTGAAATGCCATGGTAAGGAGTCTCCCTAAGGGTCTCTATTTTTTCTATGTTTTTTTAATGAAAGTTTGTAACTAGCCTGCTAATAGCTTACCTTTGCTACTATAAAAAATGCAAAAAAAGCTTTTTAGAGGAAAAAAGCACCGGATGCCTATACCCTTAGGCAATTTACCCTATTTCCCCCAGAGCTTGGCCGCATCTTCACGGAGCTTAAACTTCTGGATCTTGCCGCTGGCTGTAAGGTGGAACTGGGGTACAGTAGTTACATAGCGGGGTATCTTATAGCCCGCTATCCTGGGTCTTAGGTATTTTTTGACCTCTTTGGCAGTTATAGGCGGATGGCCCTCGTCGGTGATGATAAAGCAGCCCAACTCTTCCCCGTGGAGGGTGGAAGGAACGGCCACAACGGCTACATCGCTCACACCGGGCATATGGCGGATGGCCTCTTCCACCTCGGTGGGATAGATGTTCTCTCCGGCTCTTATTATCATGTCTTTCCACCGGCCGGTTATGACCAGATATCCGTCCTCATCAAACTTTCCTAGGTCTCCGGTGTGGATCCAGCCGTCTTTGTCCAGGATCTTTTCCGTGGCCTCCTTTAAGTTATAGTAGCCGCGCATGTTCACGTAACCGCGCACCTGCACCTCCCCCACTTCGCCTTGGGCTAAAACGTTACTGGTATCGGGCTCGCCTATCCTCAGCTCTACCCCTGGCATAGGCCTTCCTACGGTACCCGTACGCTTTTCCATGGAGTCTTCCTGATTGGTCTGAGAGACCACAGGGCTGGTCTCGGTCATGCCATAACAGATAGTTATGCCCTTCATGTGCATGCGCTCTATGGTATCTTCCATGGTCTTAATGGGACAGGGGGACCCGGCCATGATGCCTGTCCTTAGGCTGGTGAGATCGAAATTATTAAAGCTCTTCTGCTCTAATAGGCTAATAAACATAGTGGGAACGCCGTAGAGCGCCGTGCAACGCTCCTTTTCAACATTGACCAAGATATCAAAAGCGCTATAGATATCTAGGATAACCATGCAGGCTGCATGGTTTAAAGCCGCCATGGCACCTAGTACCAGGCCGAAACAGTGGAACAGGGGCACTGGCAGACATACCCTATCTATGTGGCTAAAACCCTGGTGTTTGCCTATCCAGTAGCCATTGGTGACTATATTCTGGTGGGTGAGCATGACCCCTTTGGGAAAACCAGTGGTCCCGGAGGTGTACTGCATGTTTACCACATCATCAGGCACCTGGGCGTCCACTATCTTTCTGTAGTCTTCTTGGGCCGTCTTAGGGGCTAAACTTAAGATCTCCTTGTAGCTTAGGTAACCCTCGGGAAGCTCATTTTCCGGACCCATGAAGATGGCCTTCTTTAAAAAAGGTAGATTCTCCGAGTGAAAGTCTTTTTCCCTGCCATGGGCCTTAAGCTCAGGGCAGATCTCATTTATGGCACCCACGTAGCTAAAGCCCCTAAATCCTGGCATCAAAAAGAGGTAATGGGACTCCGACTGCTTCATAAGATACTCTATCTCAGAGACCCGGTAATGGGTATTCACCGTAACAAAGATGGTCCCCAACTTGGCACAGGCATAACACACCGTAAGCCACTGGGGAACGTTGGTGGCCCACATGGAGATCCTGTCGCCACTTTTGACCCCCAGGGCCAAAAGTCCCCTTGCCAAAAGGTCCACTTCCTCGTTTAAGGTCTTCCAGGTGTAGCGATCTCCCGTATCCGGATACACCATAGCCTCGGAGTCGGGATGGAGGGAAGCATTTTCCTCCAACACCTGGCCTATGGTCTTATTTACTAAATATCCTTCCATAATTACCTTCGTAGTCTATTATTGGAGCTTTTTTATTTAGAACATATTTTATCTTAGAGCCCGGGTGAGCCTCACACAAATAGCGCCTTTCGCCCAGAGCTCACTGGGGCTTGTAATAGTCAACAAACTACTAATTCTAGCAGAGACCAACTCTTTTTTGAAGATACCCCATATAGATAGATGACAATGGCAAGCACAATATAAGGGGACAATATTTGTAAAAAATAAAATATAAGTAAATTTACTAATTATTTAAATTACTAAATATAATACTAATAATTTATCATATAGTTAATTATTATATTAACTAAAAATATTTTAATTAGATGACTAACGCTATTTTTAGATTTTAGCGAAAATATGATTGTTAATAATATTGCGTCATTGCAACAATTGTTAATAATATTGCGTCATCGCAACAATTGTTAATGATAATGCTAATGCTTTTTTTAAAAAATCAAAAAATCAAAAAATCCGATGGGGGCATCACCATTAGAAAATGGGGGCATCGCCAATAGAAGAAGATTAGATATTTTCAAACTTATCCCCACTATATATTTAAAAAAATTATTTCCTCCCCTGCCAGATGGTCCGTCCCCAGTTAAGTGATTTTGAAGTTATCAGAAATACCAAAGAAGGAAAGATTTTCCATTAACCAATAGAAATAATCTTTAATGAATTATCACAGATAGAATCTGATGCTAGTAAACTTTTGCCCCTTAAGAAATTGACTGGAAAATTACAAAAGGCTCTGATGAAGACTTCTTTAGCATAAGAGAGACAATTTTAAACCATGTACCTTAGTAAAAATTGCACGCAAGCCCGATATTGCCAAAAAAGATTCATTAGATGGGCGCCTAAAATTTGATAGCTAAATTGCACCCGGAATGCTCTTAGCTACTGGCTTTATCCTTTTGAAAGCTCGCATCTAAAGGGACTTTTCTCGAGAGCGGCCACTATTAAGCTTAAAAATTTGGAACTATTTACCTTAACCTACCCCTTAGGGCTCTTTAGCTAATTTCAAAGGGCTCAAATTCTAGGGGCTCTTTTCTTGCCGCCCGCAAGCAGCGCAGCGCGGGTTAAAATTTCCCCCCCAGGGGTAGCTTTCGAAATTTTGGGGCGAAAACTATCTCCATAATTTGGAATATTGTCTCCTTTGTTTTTCCCCTTAGGAGCTGCGCTAAGGGAACTCTCTGGAATCTTAGTTTCTGGCCATGTGCCCTAGCTTAAGATATCCCCTTGTCAATTAATATTTTGTTGCTGCTTTAGCCGCACCTAAAGCCACCTCAAAATGCCGCGCCTTTAAGAGATAAAAAACCCAAAACAACCATTTAAAGGGGGCTTAAAGCGGCTTTAACCGGTACCGTTGACATTTTGTCTGGCTTAATGTATATTCCCTATGAAAAAGGGGCATTTAAAGGCTAAAAAGCCTCACTAAAGGCCCAAAACTATCCACACTTGATTTCCCCTAGTGCTACAACTTATTTGTGGCACCAGCCAATATCGATCAAATATTTATTACCAGCTTGTAGCCTTAGGCTTTTTGTAAAGAGGCTAAGCTTTTTAAAAAAGCTAATATCAAACATCACTAACTATTGGCGGCATAGCCAAGTGGCTAAGGCGACGGTCTGCAAAACCGTTATTCGGCGGTTCGAATCCGCCTGCCGCCTCCACCTTCTTTTTCTCAAATAAATCAGCCTCTAATAAAAACTAAAACCCTGATAAATCCAGGGTTTTAGTTTTTATGGCCTGTGTATGCTAGCTATTTACTTTTCTAGGGTTTTTTTCTAATTCAAATATGGATCGAGGCGTAAAAAGCTTTAAAATTCCAGATAAAAAAAGAGGCAATATTTGGCAGTAAAATACTGCCATCTCGGCATGATATAGTATAAAGATTGATATCTCTGGTTGTATAGCTCCTTTTTACCTTGTGAAAACTTATGTCTGATAACAAACATGATGATTTTATGTTGAGATTTAAGGGCATGAGTGATGTTGATATTATCAATTCTTTAGGCTCTCTGAGGAATTAGACTATCTTTTATCTTTAGATGAAGAAGATGATGATGACGATGATGATGGGTACAATTAACTGAAGAGGACATTAGAGATATTAAAGGTGTCGTAAAAGATATTGAAAAGGCTGGTTTAAGAATTTTAACAATGAGTGAGATTGAGCAATATGGTTTAGATAAATAAGCTTGTATTAGATCCCTGGGCCCATAGAAAAGTATGAAAAAAAGTAAATAATGGTTCATATAGGACCGGGGGCTATGTAAGCTTTTTAGGGTACTAAATTGACAGGGTCATAGCACCAAACTGCTAGCCATGGCAGATAATAAAAGCGCCTCTAGGGTAGAGGCTGAGAAATTAAGGCCTCTTTGGAAGGCTCCGCCTCTTTTAAATAGGTTACCAAATCTACGGCCGGCCGTACTAAGCATAAAGACGGATGGGGCAACTTATCCTCGGCTCAAGTTCAAGTCAGATGGCATCTATTCCGGTTCGAGACTTGTATCTAGACCAGAAGGACCTTTGCATATCAATTGTGAAAAGGGGGACTCTAGTATCAGATTTCCTAGAAAGGACTCGGAGCTATTTTTGCCAAGAAGATAATGTGGGCTACAAGCTCGTGGGGGATGACAAATCATAATTCTGGAATGCCCTTATTGAATGAGAGCCATATTTGCTACTCATATGAGCTTATGTGCCCATTTTGCCAAGGGCTTCAATTTTAGAAGGTAACAAATCTGACCTCTCTGAACCCTTCGAAGAAAGTAGAAAATTAGGCTTTAGGGGACTGCCAATGCGAATTTTGTGAAACTTTGGGATGATGCGGACAAAAATTGGGCAGTCAATAATGGCAATTGGCCTCCCTTTAAGATTAAAAAGATGGGTCAAACTGGTATCCAGTCCTTTGACCCAGATACCTAAGAGGCGGCTAAGGTCTTCAAAAAAATAGGATTTCATTTGCCAGCTCTCCTATCTGGGGCTATTCCTTTATTTGAGGAGCTAGATATCCGGGCTTGCAAGCTGAGAGCTCGGCTGGTCCTGTGCTAAAGAGAGGCAAGCCAAATGGGGACTGGGCAAGAGTTAAGCTTTGGATTTTAGAGTCAGGGTACGCCACAAGAGGGCCCCTTAATTCATGAAATTTGCCTAGCTGCAATTGACTTTGGGGGTACGGCTACGGAGGGGGGCTATTGCAAGGACAGAAGGCCTATGAGTTTGTCCGAGGAAGCTTATGATAGGTTTTTTGCGGCTAGGGGGGCGGCTAGGGACCAGGGCGCCCACTATAAAGCGATGGGCTTTAGATAGGCTTCCAGGGCGCCAAACTCCGATGTTGGAGGGCTTAATGCTATATAGTATTTTACTAGCAAGGTAAAAATCTTCTCTGTTTGCTGCTCTTTTGAATTTGGGATGCTAGAAGGCTTTATCCCCATTAATAAGAAAGTCAAGAGACTATTTTAGGTGTTGGAGGCAAGTAAGGCTTTGCAAAAAGCCGGAAATTTAAGCCCTAATGCCGTATTCTTAGGAATTTCAGTGAACTTTAGGCTAAAATAGTAAACTGTCTTCAAAAAGGCCTTTTCTCTTTTCCGCGGCTTTTAGCATATCGGCCTATAATTTAGCTCGTCTCCACTAATTAAATCCTAGCTCTTTTTTAAAGGGAAAAATGCTCCCCTTTAAAGAACTGTAATTTCCCCCTGGTGCCAGATGCCCTTTACCAGCCTTGACTTTGCCATCTTTTTCGGGATAGTCCTCATCCTCAACTGGCGCTTAAGGGATAACATACGCATCTACACTCCCTCCCTTTTGGTCTTCAACCTGGTCTTCTACGGGCTAGGTGCTCCCAAGTTCCTGCCACTACTCATAGCAATAGGCCTTTTAAACTGGAAAGCGGCTAATTTAATTACCCCAGAGACCTCTAAAGGGAGGGCAAAGCTCATAATCTGGGTAGACGTGGCCCTTAATCTGGCCATTTTGGCCTTTTTTAAGTATTTTGACTTCCTTTTAACCACCCTGGAGGACCTGGGACTGACACTCCACGGAGGGCTTTTCAGCCTCCCTGAGATAGTCTATCCCGTGGGACTGTCCTTTTTCACCTTCCAGGGCCTAAGTTTGGCCATAGACAAGTACCGGGATCCTGCCATGGAAAGCCCGGGGCTCTTGGATAGCTTGGTATTCGTCTCCTTTTTTCCCACTGTCTTATCCGGTCCCATCCAGCGTTTCGAACCCTTTGTAGAGCAGCTCAAAAAAGCTAAGACCCAAGCGGATGACTATAGCCTGGCCATAACCTTGATCTTAACTGGGCTCTTTAAAAAGGTGGCAATATCTAGCTATCTGTCTGAGGAAGTGGTCCGCAATGTCTTCCAGATGCCAGGAAAATATTCTTTTTTCGGGGTTTTAGGGGCAGTTTACGGATACAGTGCCCAGATCTACATGGACTTTTCCGGCTACTCTGACCTGGCTATGGGGGTAGGCTTATTATTGGGCTTCAATGTGGGCTTAAACTTCAATAGCCCCTATTTGGCCACCAACATTAGGGACTTCTGGAGGCGTTGGCATATCTCCCTTTCCTCCTGGCTGAGGGATTACCTGTATTTTTCTTTGGGAGGTAGCCGCAAAGGGTCTACCACCTTAAACCTCATTGTCACCCAGACCCTAGGAGGCCTCTGGCACGGAGCGCACCTAAGATACCTGGTATGGGGCTTAGCCCATGGGATCATGCTGGCAATTACCCATGTATACCTGAAAATCCGCCGCGAAAGAGACGATGCCATGGACTCCATTGGCTTTAAAAGCTGGCAGAGGCCTCAGAAAAAATACCCCAATCTAAAAAAATTCTTAGCCTTCCTCTTCACCTTTCACTTTGTGACACTTTTGTGGGTCCTCTTTAGAGCAGAGACCATGCCCAAGGCCTTAGAGATCTACCGAGCTCTCTTGGATTTCACAAGACCCGGGGAAGGCTCTCCGACCCTGGCCTGGATCTTAGTAGCTTTAACCCTCCTGGGCCAATGGGGCGGCCAGGGGGTAATGGATCTTATGACCGGAGTCCAGAAACGCATGTCTGTACCTATTCTGTCGCTCTGGTGCGCATTTTGGGTTATAATAATCATGCGTTTAGGACCCCAAGGGATCCTACCCTTTATCTATTTCCAATACTAATCATCCACCTTTATCTACAAGGAAGCCCATTTCCATGAGGCCTTTAAGCATATTCATCTTAGCTTCTGTGCTTTCTTTGACTCTTTTTTCATGCTCCTTTGACAACAAGGAATACGAGGACTTAAAGAGCCTAAAGTCGGAATACCTGGCGCTAATTACCGAGCAAAGGCAGGCCAATGAGACCATGAACCGCAACATTGCCGCCACTTACTCGGAGCTGGAAAGCCTAAAAGCCCGCTTAGAAGAGATGGAAGCCCAAAAAGAAGAAAGCTAGCCCCAAGGCTTTTTTGGCTTGCTGACGCAAGCCCTAGCATCAAAAAAAGCCAAAATCCCAAGATAAAGAGACTTACCGCCCTTTAGCTAAAGACTATTTAGAATTACACTGTAAAAAGTTTTTAGCCCATCTTGGCCCTGTCTTAGATAGACCTAAAGCTAGGTACCAACATGCCCCAAGCCCTAAGGACCCTAATGGTCCTTACCTTTAGCTGCCTTATCCTAATATTATTTGCCTCCTGCTCCGATGACGGCCAAAAAAGCCCCGGAGAGGATCCAGGCCCTGCTAGCACTGATTCAGCCGCTCCCCCTGCTAGCCCGGACTCAGAAGCAGCCCCTGCTAGCCCTGACTCAGAAGCAACCCCTGCTAGCCCGGACTCAGCTGCCCCTCCGACTCCTGGCCCTGCGGGCCAAGAGTCGGACGATAATACCTCCGCTAGCCGAGAGATCCCCACTGTCCCTCCCATAGTAGATCCAGAAACTCCCTCCATTGCCCTGGTAAATGGCCAGCCCATCTCCAGGCGCACCTACGAGAGCCAGCTGGAAGGGATGGCCCTTGAAAGTAGCTCAGGTCAATTTGGGGACCTGGCAGGTGAAGAGCTCCCCGAGCTGGATGACGACACCAAGGTGGAGGTCTTAGATCTGCTTATTAGGGTGGAACTGGTGACCCAAGAGGCATACCGCTTAGGTTTTGCCCCTTCCGAAGAGGAATTGGACTCTTTGGCAGCCCAGGCCATGGAAAACTATGGTGGCAGGGAAGCCCTGGAGGCCGCTTTAATTGAAAGCGGCGATAGTTTAGCTACCTTCCGTGCCCAGGTGGCCCGCAACGAGGCCATCCTAGCTTGGCGGGACACTGCCTTTTTGGCCCGCGCCACAGTCTCTGAAGAAGAGGCCAGGGCCTTTTATGATGAGCATCAGGAAGAAGTTGCCCACGGTCCCGAGGTCAGGGCCATACATATAATGTTTCCCATGCCCCTTGAAAGCACAGGAGATGAATCCAGGGCTGCAATCAGGGCTAAGGCAGATGAAGCTCTAACATTGGCCCACTCTGGAATGGACTTTGAAGAGCTCATGTACGCCTATATGGACCCAAACACCTTAAATGTCACAGCCAACGGCAATTTGGGTTGGGTAAGTAAGGGCTCCTCCCTTCCGGACCTGGAAGAAGCTATCTTTTCTTTAGAGCCTGGGCAGATCTCAGATATTGTAGAGACCCCCTTTTCCCTCCATATCATCAAGGTCTTAGAGACGCGTCCAGCCGGCACTATAAGCTTTGAAGAGCTGAGGCCCAGCATAGTGGAAGCCCTCTTCGAAGACAAAATAGACACCCTGGTCCAAGCCCGGGTGGAAGAGCTTATAGCTAATGCCCAAGTTGAGATAGAGGACCCTGTGCTCGCTGCGCTCTGGAAAGCAGCCAAGGGCATAAGTGACCCCAATGAGCCGGCTTCCCCTGATGGTACTGGCCAGGCTCAAGAGCCTGGCCAGGCTGAAGAGGCTGGGGACTCTGGGGACTCTAGCGCTGAAGAGGCTGAGGGACTCTGGGGATTCTAGCGCTGAAGGGGCTGAGGGATCCGAAGAATAACTAAGGCCTTAGGCCTTAGTGTTTCTGAGCCCCAAATTGCGCTTAAGCTTAACAAGATTTCCCTTGCCATGAGAAGAGGCCCAAGCTCTGGCATATTTCCCTTTTAATTTTCGTGTTAATTTCCTACAATTAACACTAAATACAGCTTACAAAAATTTATATATTAAGGAGTCGCCCCATGTCAGGTCATAACAAATGGAGCACCATCAAATACAAGAAAGGGGCTGCCGACGCCAAGCGCGGCAAACTCTTTTCTCGGATCATTAAGGAGATAACCATGGCCGCCAAGGATAGCGGCGACCCAGCCGGAAATCCCAGACTGCGCGCTGCCTTACTTGCGGCAAAGACGGCCAATATGCCCAAAGACAATATAGACAGGGCAATAAAGAGGGGCACGGGAGAATTGGAAGGGGTAAACTACGAGCAACTTTATTACGAGGGCTATACCCCTGGCGGGGCAGCTGTGCTGGTGGAGGTTTTGACGGAGAACAAAAACCGGGCCGCCTCTGAGGTCCGGCACACCTTTGCCAAGCACGGAGGCAATATGGGGGAACCGGGTTCTGTGGCCTGGAACTTTTCCAAAAAGGGGTCCCTTGTCTTTGAGGGCACCATCACAGAAGATGAGGCTATGGAGATAGCCTTAGATGCAGGAGCTGAAGACATCACTGCTTCCGGTGACACGGTAGAGGTGCATACAGCTATAGCCGATTTCGACGTAGTAAAAGAGGCCTTTGAAAAGGCGGGAATAACCTATGCCACTGCCGAGATTACCTTCGTACCCTCCTCCAGCCTGGAGCTGGAGGGCAGAGAATTAAGTAGTGCTATGAAACTCTTAGACGCCTTAGACGATTTGGATGATGTCCAGAAGGTTTGGTCCAATATAGACTTTTCCGATGAATCGGCGGCAGGGCTTTTCAATGAGTAGATTCTCTAGGGGCAAAGGCCGCCCCCAGGGGCGCAAAGCAAAAGACCCAGAAGGTCTTGATAATGACGCTTTAGAACCAGAAAGCCAAGGCGCCCCTGGTGCAGTAGTCCCTGCGGAAAAGCCAGCTCCCCCTTTTCTTAAACGGATCATAGGGGTAGATCCTGGGACTATCCATACGGGTTACGGCATCATAGAAGTAATAGGCTCGGCTCTAAGGCCCATAACTTATGGGAGGATCTCACCTAATAGGACCCTTGCCATACCTTGGCGCTTAAAGTACATCTTTGAAAAGCTGAGCCTTCTTATAGCCACCCATAAGCCCCAGGCCATGTCTTTGGAGAAAATCTTCGCCTATAAGAACCAAAGCTCTGCCTTTAAATTGGCCGAATCCAGGGGAATAGCCTTAGTCTGCGGTGCCATAGGGGGGCTCTTTATCTCCGAATATTCCACCACCATGGTCAAAAATGCTGTTTGCGGCTATGGGTCAGCAGACAAAAAGCAGGTCTCTTTCATGGTATCAAAGCTCTTGGCCATAGAGGAAAGCATATCCATGGACGCCTCCGATGCCCTGGCTTTGGCCATCTGCCATCTTTCCCACGCCAACTCCCTTAATGGGGCAGCTAGGATAAAAGGTAAGAGCTTTAGAAATCTAAGTCCCGAAGATCTAGTAAGCATGGGCTATAAGCTGGAAGGGGCTTAGACTTTATGCTGGAAAGACTAAGGGGGAAACTTTTAGAGAAAAATTTTAATAGGGTTGTGGTAGAGAGTCGAGGAGGCTTAGGACTGGGACTTTTAGTCCCCCTTTCCACGGCCCTTAAACTCCCA
>JAITII010000062.1 GCA_031279515.1 Deltaproteobacteria bacterium | reverse complement strand
CCCATAAGTAGGATTAGAAAGGTTTTTCTGGAGAAATCTTTGGGGAAGCGCTTCAAAAAGAACAATTAAATCTAAAAATAATAAAAGAGATGTCTACATGAAATCGCTACGGGAAAAGTGAGGCGCAGTAAAAACCAAAAGTTCTGCCCCTGGGTCTAAATAGTCCTGGGGACCAAGACCCGCCTTGAGGCAGGTATGCTGGGCAAATTGCAAAGCGTTCCAGCCCTGTTCTTCAGCCACCACCGGAAGCAGTACGCCTCTTCCCTTAGGATGGTTCAAAAAAAGCCCATCTCGGCCTATTACAAGTTCATTTAGATCCTTTAAGGGCTCCAATGGGGTCAATAATGAGATAGTTATGTCCAGATCCTCCAATTCTGGCAAAGTAAGCTGCGGAAACCTGTAATCTTGGAAGGCTGCCGACTCGGTCATGGAAGTTATTAATTTAATCAAAGGTTCAGACCAGGAAAAGCTGCCTATGCAGCCCCGGAGTTTTCCTTTTCGCTTCAAAGTAACAAATACTCCGGCCCTACCCTCTATCAAAGGAGCCGGCGGCGCTTTGGCGCCCGTGAGCCTGGCCCTCAAGAGCTCATAGCACCAGTCGACAATGTTTTTCTTATCTTGGGTAGATAGGACCGGAAACTTTTCTTCTCTTTGAACTTCAGTCATATCCTTTAAATCCTTCTAGAAATAAACCCTTAGGATTAGATTGCTGCCCAAAAAGAGCTCTTTAGTTTGCCTTACAGGCTAATGTTTTGGGCTCTTGGCCAGAAAGCTAAAATCTTTAGATCATTCTACCATATTTCAAGCCTTTTGGCAGTACCCCTAAAATAGGTACTTTATGCATTAGAGAAACCAAAAAAGAGGCTTTTTCTTTTTTCCCTGGGGACTTTTCAGCTTAACAATATGCAATGATAAGCCATTAAGGCCTGTCAAAGTTTAAAAGTTCCATACCCCAAAACCTAAGGGTTCCAAAAAGCCTGCTTGCACAAAGTTATCCCACAATTTTCCTTAACGTTTAACAGACATCTTGTTAAAGCCATTTCTTTTTCTACTATATATAGGGCCAAGTTTAGCTAGCCTCTTGCCCAAGAGCCTTATTAAGGCTCCCTAGAGAAAAAACCCTCTATCTCCAAGCTAGCTTAGAGATAGCAAAAGGGCCCACTTCCAAGTGCTACTGTATAATATGAGGAAATAGCCAGGCTTTTTGCCTTCCGGGGCGGCTAATGACCCACAAGGCAAATGGGTCCAAGGATAAAAAGATTTTTTTTATTGATGAGCATCCTTTAAAGTCTTTAGTGTTTCCTGTAAGCATTTAAAAAAGGAGCTTAAAATAACTTTTCTTGCGACGCTCTAACTATTTAATAGCCATTATTATTAAAAGCTTTTCTGCTTTTATTAGCAAGGTATTTTTGAAAATCATAAAAAATTTTTTTTAATTAATTTCGTAGTACTATTTTATTTTTTAGCCTATTTGCCTTTAGAATAAAAGCCTACTAAAACTTCTAACATCCCACAAAGATATGATGGACTTTTTCTGCTGTGTTAGACATGAATTTGGCCGCAAAATCGGTAAAAAATAAATAAGATAGACGTGAAAAGGCCCCAGGCTAGCCTGGGGCCTTTTGTTAGCGGAAGGCAATTGCCCTCCGGTTAGTGGTTATTTAAAATGAAGCCTTCGAGCCATATATATCTATTTGACTGACGGCCTCCAAGGAAACCTCAAGCTTTTTAGAAAAAAAGTTCAGAGTTTTCCTGACTACTGTCCAGCCTTAGTTCATTCAGGTTCTGGGCCAGGCGATGATATTCCAACCACAGGGTTGGGCTATGATCAAAGCCCAAAAGAATCTTGTCCTTGAGAACGCCAAACAATCGCTCCGTCTCTTGAAAGCGCGAAGGTCTAAAGCAATAATCCTGCCAGAGATCTGACAGTTCTCTCAAAGCCTGAGTGATAGCTGCGGCATTGGACGGACTTCGACAACCCGAACTTAGGAAAAGTCCCTCGGGATTGCCTTGGGCATCCGTGGGGGAAAGACGGATGAGACGCCCTATGGTTCGATCAAGGCGCTCCCTAGTCCCGCCCAAGCCTCCGGCTAAACAGCTGGCCGTCAGCTCATTATCAAATAGCATGCCCATGTGTTCCTCCGTGAAAACATGTCCCTTTTGGGGAGTTGGAACCCTGCATCCATGCAGGGAGGTTCTAATTAAGGGCCGAAGATCTACCAGTGCTTTTCTCCGGCAAAATACTCCTTTCCGGCTTTCAATATTGCCGCTTTTTTCCCATTGCGGATAAATTTAGTCAAAAAATGAAGACAAAAGTCCGCATACTTTTGCTTCTCCTCTTCTCTTATCGACCTGAAACTTAAAAATATAAAAGGCTTTTCCCCTTATTTTTATATTTTTTGAGGTCAAAAATGAAAGCTCATACGAATAAAAGAGTTGTATATTGCTCTAAGAAAATGATAAAATTTTTTCATACTTTCCAGCGAAATCCAAGCTATTATTGAGTTTCCTGGGTTATAAATATTTTTTTTGCATAGCTAAAAAGTAATTTCAAAATGTTAAAGTGCATTATAATACACCTTAGAAATGTTTCCAATATGCCTTCAAACCTTTATACCGCCTATGTTTAACGCCAGTTCATAAAGCTTTCTTAACTACTTATCGTGATTCATCAAATAATCATATAGCTAATTACTTTCTAAATTTTAACTATCCTAGAGACGATTTTACTTTCATATTTGATACTGTATTTAATCTTTTGAAGCTAGGAAAAAGCTAAACTATTTTAACTTTGTTAAACAAATTTAGAGCTTTACTAGGCTTCTCGGCAACTTGAGGAAATGATTACTAATTGTCTTTTGAGCTTAGCTATTAAATACTAAGAGCTTTTTGTAAAACCTATAAGCTTATTCCTAATTTGCAATGGCGAGGCTTTGTTGGCATTATTATGCCAAAAGTGAAAATACTTTGTAAAAGCACAAATTCTTACTCTTTTAAAAGGCTTAAAAGGGAAGGATATTTTTTTACCTTATAGAGTAAAATATTGCGCCTTATCCCCAGGTAATCGGCTGCCTGGGCCTGGACTCCGTGGCTTTTGTCCAAAGCTGCTTTGAGCATAGTCTCTTCTAAAAGAGAAAGGGTTTGTGTAAGTTTGGCGTCCAAAGGCACAACTTTCTCCATCTCTTCTGAAAGAGGGTTAGGAGAAGATCCAGCAAATTTATCCCACTTGTACTTGAAGACATTGCGCTTAAGGCCCAGACTATCGGCAGCATGGGCCTGCACGCCCTCTTGGTTTTCCATAGCTCTTCTCACCATACCTTCCTCTAAAGACATAAGGGCTTGAGTGAGGCTTAAGGTGCCAATGGGGTGCTGAAGCAAAA
>JAITII010000057.1 GCA_031279515.1 Deltaproteobacteria bacterium | reverse complement strand
TAACCAAGGCAATTTGGGAAAATCGACGACAATACAAAGTCATTTTGCCACATTTGGTATATTTCCCAATGGCAACTCATAGCATAACAATAAGATGTTTTTTTAGCTTGGCAAGGGGTGGCAGCCCAACTATTTGACTGCTAATAGGGTAACTCCTTGAAATAACTAGTTTTTTTTATAAAAGAAGGAACATATTTTTAGAGAAAAATGTCCATAAAGTACAAAAAATTCTGCAAATCTTCCAAAAATACCTAGAGGGCCTGGGGTAATTTCAGGGGCTAAATTAGAAATTTTCCCCTTTTTGGATTTTACCTGGCTAAGAGCCTGAATTTATTGGATATTTCCCTTAAATTCCATAAATCACTAGAAAAAAACCTAAGCCATCTCTTTTTGCCCATAGGTTCCCCCAAGGGCCCATTTTTCCCCCCAAAAGTCTTATGGACGGCCAGAGACTTATTGGAGCTGAGAGGGGCCGGTAAGCTCTAAGAAAAGTTCTAGCCAGAACTGGGCTAGAATGCTCATACTCTCCTAGCAAAATCGAGGCCAGATCAAGGAAATTCATGAATGTTTATTTAGCTAAAGCTATTTAGCAAAGTAAGTTAAGCTAAAAAACTTTACTAAAATATAAAACTCTGCCCACTGGCAAGATCTTTGAGCTATCCTACTACTATAATAGAAGAGGTAAGCTTAGAGATTAGTTGTAGTTTTTTGGGCACGCGGGGCCTATCTAGTAATTACCCCCGCCTTCGGCGGGGACTAATACCACATTTAAACCACAAAAGCCAAGGGTTTTAAAAAGTTACAAAGATTATTAATAGTAAAATATAACAAGATCCTTGAAGTTTTAGCCAATTCTAGAGGCTTTCAGCCTAAAGTAAAAAGCTTTTACCAAAGGGACTAAAAATGAAAAAGTAAGTGCCAAATCCTAAGCGCGCCAAAAGAAAAGATGTGAATTAAGAAGTGAATTAAAAATCGTTTATTTTGTAAATTACCAGGGGTTCTATTAATTCCTTTTGGCTAGTTTCCTGGGGCCAGCTATCAATGAGAACTTATTTGCATGGCGTTTACAACTTGGGGTTTTGGCTAAAATTTGGCAAAAAACCCTCCACTATTATATATACTAGGTAAAGGGCTTTATCTGGTAAAGGGCTAGGGATAGACGCTTTGATAGAAAGGCTTATTTTTCTAAAGCTAAAGGCCTTAAGGGCTTATCAAATTTTAAAGGCCCCCCTTGGAACCCCTGGGCTGGGGGCCTAGGGCTTTTTTGAGCCAGCCCCTATCCTGGGAGGCCATTTGGGAACCTGGGGAAAGAAAGTTCCCTATGCGCTCTAAGCCGTCTAGGATCTCTTTTTCACTGGTGGCGTAGCTTAAGCGGATAGCCCTGTCATAGCCAAAGCCGGAGCCGGGGATAGTGGCTACTTCGCACTCTTTAAGTAAAATTGAAGCCACATCGTCGGAATTTCTAATCTTTTGTCCATGTAAAGTTTTACCAAAAAGTGAGCTTACGTCGGGAAAGACATAAAAGGCCCCCTGGGGTATGGGGGTGGAAAAGCTTTCTATGCCCTCCAAGAGATTTAAGACCAGCTGCCTTCTTTGGGCAAAAATGTTCTGCATGCGCACTACGGGTTCCTTGGGGCCGGTAAGTGCCGCCAAGGCAGCCTTTTGGGCAATAGAGGTGGGATTGGAGGTCATCTGGCTCTGCATCTTAGCTACAGCTTCGGACACCAGTTTAGGTGCCGCCAGAAATCCTATGCGCCAGCCGGTCATGGAATAGGTCTTGGAGACCCCGTGGCAGATGACTGTCTGCTCCTTTAGGTCAGGGGCTACCATTGGGAGATTTACAAACTCTTTTCCATCGTATACAAGGTTTTCGTAGATGTCATCTGAGATAACCCAAAGATTGTGCCTCTTTATTAGAGGCGCCAGGGCGGCAAGGTGGCTACTATCGTAGAGCATGCCTGTGGGGTTTGAGGGGGAGTTTATGATGAGCCCCTTGGTCTTGGGGGTTATTTTAGAGGCCAGGGCCTCCGGAGTCAGGACAAAGCCCTCTTCCTTTAAGGTGTCCACAAATACCGGCCTAGCCCCTGACAACAGCACCTGGGCCGGGTAGGTAACCCAGTAAGGGGAGGGTATGATGACCTCATCTCCTGGGCCAAAAAGGACCTGCATGGTGTTGTAGAGGGCATGTTTGCCGCCACAGGTGATGACAATCTGGTCCGGAAGGTATTCCAGGTTGTTTTCCAGGGAAAATTTTTCGCACACCGCCTCCCTAAGCTCCAGGATGCCCTCCGAGGGAGTGTAGCGAGTAAAGCCGTCTCTGATGGCTTTGATGGCGGCTTCTTTAATGTACTCTGGGGTCTGGAAATCAGGTTCTCCCACCCCTAGGTTCACAATCTGGCGACCTTGCGCCTTCATGGCTTTCACCTCTGCGTCCAAGGTGAGGGTGGGTGAGGGTTTTATATAGGTTATGCGCTCTGCGAGCTTCTGGTCCATGGGGTCCTCTGGTTAAGTTGGCCTCTAGCTATTTGGAAAAAAGTCTTTAGTGGGAAAAATTGTCAGCTTAAGTTGGCACCGTATTTGCTTGAAGTCCATTGTCAAGCCCAAGGGTACAAGAGTGTTGCCCTTGGAACGGCCAACAATAAGGGGAAGGATTTCCCTAATAACATACAAGTTTCGAAGGTGTATCATGCCCTACATTTATTCTGGTTTTTGCCTGGCTGCCATGTTTGGTTCCATTATCTACGAGCATCATCTTATAAAAAAAGAGGAAAAGGAGCTCTGCGAGCGTATGAGACTCTTAGCTGAGCGTACCCGTAATACCATGGGCACGAACTCCAATCCTCCTGAGTTTACTAATATAGTGGATTCGGCAAAGGCCTTTGCCTAAAAAGATTAGGTAGCTTCCTGCCTTATCTATTTTAACAAAAGTTAGCACTTTTAAGGTAAATTTTATACCTTTCCTTTATGGCTTTAAAAGCACTTTTTGAAATTTGGGTAGTTTCTATAGAGTAGTCCTTAAAAAACGTTCCTCCTTGTGAAGCCCGCAGTCTCTGCGGGCTTCAATCATTTTAGCCCTTGGGGCCTTAAGAGGCGCTTTTAATAGCTAAAATTATTTTATGCCGCCGCATTTTAGCTAGGATACTTCTTAAACAAACATTTCCTTAATTTTCAAGGCTAAAAACTGCCAAGAGGGAAAAAGCCTGAAATACGATAGCAGATAAAAATCAACAAAAATGTTGTAAACTTTAAAAAAGCTAAATCCTCTGGAGAAATTACAAGGTAAAAAGTAGTGCTTTTGGAAATTGAAGCAAAAATTTTAAAAACTAAAAAGCAAGTAAAATTTTTCTCTAAGGCAGGGCCTTGGGTTTTTTTATTAGGTCATCGGAAAAAAACCCTATTCTTTGGACAAAATCATAGAGGATCTCTTTTTCAGCGCGCTTTTGCCGGAAAAGGGCAATGAGCTCGGCTATCTTGTCAAAAACGGCCCTATAGTTATCTTTGACCTTAGAGACTAAGACCTTGGGGGGTAGAAATTCCTGTGCTCCTATGAGTCTTCTTCCAGAAGCCTCCAGGGAAAAGTAGCTTTCCTGGGGACTGGGGAACTGGAAAGAAGGGTCTATAGAAAGGCAATAGCCGCAGGAACAACAGGCTTTTTTGTCTAGGTTCAAGACCTTTCCCTCAGTTTCAGAGAGGGAAAGGGCCTTAGTGGGGCACCCGGCTAAAAGGGTATCCAAGTGGGGCGAAAGGGTGAGTAGCTCCTGGTCCAAGATAGGTGCGCGCTCCCTTTTACCTATTATTCTAAGGTCTGTAAATTCGTAGACCCCGCAGTCCTGCCCGCCTGAGGCCATGCAGCCGTGGATAGAGATATGCACCTGGGGTTTTCCTTGGGCATTTTTGTTTTTCCTTAGGGCAAGGCTTAGTCCCTCTTTAATAGCTAGGGTGTCTAAGGCCGCCAAGGGGCACAGCATAAGGCCTCGGCAGAAGGTAATTTGGGCGGGGAGAGTAAAAAGCTCTTCTTCGGCCGCCTCTGCCACCTTAAAGGACTCTTGTAGAGAATTGCGGTCATTGAAAAAGATATCCAAGTCCCCATAAGAAGTAAGGCACAGTTTTCCGGCCCCGAAGCGCCTAGCTATCCTGGAGATTTCTGAGAGCTTAAAAGCCGAGGTGGGCTTTGAAAGCAGATGGCGGCGGACGAAAACCGGCCAGGTGTCTCCGTTAGTTAAGCTCCAGGAAAGGGGGCCCTCCTTTTTAATGGTAGGATAGGCCCTGTTTTCCGGGGTCTCGGAAAGGCGAGTCAAAAAGAAAGGGGGATTGGATTTCTCCAATTGGCTTTTTGTAACTAAGACCGGCTCTATGGGGAGGGGAAAGGGATTGGAGTTAAGGTATGCGCCCATGGGGGCAGGTGCCTCAGTTAAGGTATGGGTAGAGTCTTTCCCCTTAGGGTTAGTGAGGTTTATAGGCTCTATGGCCAATTTTTGGTCGGCTTCCGGGAGTTCTAAATCTAAGGTGCCTTCCCTGGGGGGCTCGTTTAAGGATTTGCTGTCAGCCGGCACAGCGCTGGGGCTAGCATCCTGACTATTGGCCTGGGGCGCACTTTGGCCTTGGACACCATGAGTATCTAATTTTTGATTATCCGATTGGCCAAGGCCCAGAGTGCCAGGTGTGTCTTCTTTTTGGGACAAGGGTCAGCCTTTAATTTCAATCTCGCCTGGAGCTTCCTGGCTGAGGCGATTATAGAGCTCCGGAAGGCTTTCATTTTCTTTTCTTTTGTCCAACCAAAAATTGTGGACAGAAGAAATTGTCCTTAGAATTACCTTTTCTTCCTTGAAAGGGATAAGTTTAAAGGGCCTAGGGGCTATGAGGGGGGTAAAGGGTTTGTGCCTTCCCCCTAGCCACAGGCAAATATCTATTGCCCTGTCTGCAAGTAAAAGTCCCAAATCCACCCTTTCTAAGGAGAGCCGGCAGTCCCGGGGGCAGGCGGAAAGGGAAAGTTTTAGGCCCGGGGTCTCAGTTTCAAGGCGGCAGGCAAGGGAGGAAAGAGTTTCTCTATAGCAGATTTTTTTCCCCAGGCAGGGTCCCCAAGTGGGGCACAGATAGATACTTTCTTCGCTTTTGGGGTGGCTTAGTAGGGGGTTTTCCCAGATCTCTTGGGCTAAGCCTTTGGTGGCAAAAAGAGCAATCTGGTCTCTGCCCTGGAGTTCCAAAAGCCCCAAGCCCTTTTTTTCCGATAGCTCAGCTATCTGGTGGAGCTCTTCGGCCTGGATCCAGCCTCCAGAGCCCAGTGACAGGGCATGGAGCTTAAGGAGCGCCACCTCGGGAAATTCAGCGCCCAAAAGGGAGATGAGCTCATTTTTGGCCCCCCTGCGGTAGGGATTAGTGTCCACTTGGGCACTTTTTGAGAGCTCCAGGAATAAGGTGTTAGCCTCATCGTTTTCCCAATTGAGTTTTCGGGACATAAGTTAAAACTTTTTTCCTAGGTAGAATTCCAAATCTTGGCTAGAAGACGATCAAAAGCGCGCAAGTTACTAATGGTGGCAAAAGAGCCTCTTTTTTCCAAAGGAATTTTTTGCAAAAGGACGGGGAAAAAAATTAAAATAGAGATAAGGAATTATCCTTTCTTCATAGTTTAAGGCAAGCGAGGCATTTATGCAATTGGGAAAGACAGGTATTTACGTCTTCTATCCCCCACCAATAGGGGGTGTTTGTTCCAACACCGTGGTGATAGATGGCAGGGAAAAAGTTATAGTGGATCCAGGCTTAAGGGAGCTGTGGAGCATCCTGGAAAAGAACATAGTGGAAGAGACCCAGATAAAGCCAGGTGATTTTTCCTTGGTTATCCATACACATGCCCATCCTGACCACATGGATGCCGGAGCCCTGTTAGAGGAAAAGTACGGCGTTACTCAGGCCATGAGCCAAGAGGAGGCTGACTTTTTAGATGGTGAGGGCAGGCACCTTTTTGGCTGGATGGGTTTAGACGAACCGGCTGGGACCATAGGCCGCATCCTAGAAGAGGGGCCTTTGGAGTTGGACGACAAGGTCCTCCAACTTTACTTGACCCCTGGCCATAGCCCGGGGTCCCTCTGCATCCATTTGCCGGAGCAAAAGGTCCTTATTACCGGGGACTTGATCTTTGCCGGCGGCTTCGGGAGGCTGGATTTAGGAGGTGGTGACCCCAAGGCCTTGACCGAGAGCATTAAACGCATGGCGGCCTTAGAGCCTGTGGACATAATTATCCCTGGCCATGGTCCATCCATAGTGGGACGGGGGCAGATTGAAAAAAATTATGAGGAAATCTTTCGCACTTTGACCCAGGGGGGTTTTATGTAAAAGGGTCCATTTTGTGGGGGGATTTTTGGAACATAAGGGAATCTAAGGGAGGAAATCCGCTTGGTAAATAATATTAAGACAATTTTACTCATGTGCGGACTTACCGCCATCATTATGTTGTTCGGTCAGCTGATGGGCGGTCAGACGGGACTTCTTATTGCCTTTGGCATAGCCCTTGTCATGAATTTTAGTATGTACTGGTTTTCAAGTTCCATAGTCTTGGCCCAGACCAAGGCCCAGGTAGTGACCCCACAAGAGGCACCGGAACTCTATGCTCTGGTGGAGCACCTTGCCCAGAATGCCGGACTTCCTATGCCCAAGGTGGCCATAGTTAATGACTCTGCCCCCAATGCCTTTGCCACTGGACGAAATCCCTCCCACGCTGTGGTGGCCGTGACTCGGGGACTATTGTCCATCATGAACCGAGAGGAGCTAGCTGGAGTGCTCTCCCACGAGTTAGCCCACGTGAAGCATAGGGATATCCTCATCTGCTCTGTAGCAGCTGTCATGAGCTCGGTTATCATGCTCCTAGCCAACATGGCCAAGTTCACTGCCATTTTGGGAGTTGGTGACAGAAGGGGCGGCGGAAATATAATCTCTAGCCTCCTTATGGCCATTTTAGCCCCCTTAGCTGCGGTCTTGATCCAGGCGGCCATTTCTCGTTCTCGGGAATACCTGGCCGACGAAGGCGGAGCCGACATCGCCCAGACCCCCAATGGTTTGGCGTCAGCTTTGGAAAAGCTGGGGGAAGTCTCTAATAGGGGGATAACAGTAGCCTCTGCTTCTCCTTCCAATGCCAGTCTATTTATTGTAAACCCCTTGAGCAGTAGGGGATTGGCTAACCTCTTTGCCACCCATCCGCCCTTGGAAGAGCGTATCCAAAGGTTAAGGGGCATGAGACCATAAATAGTACTCTTTTCCGGGGTTAAGGTACTTTTTGCTGGGGAAAGACTTTAGGTCATTAATTGGCCTTGTTAGCTTTTGGCCTAAATTTGTCAAAAGAAATTTTCCTAGTTTTAAGCTCTAAGGAATAATCCTTAACCAAATAAAAGGATTTTCCGCCCTATGCGATTTCTGTCGTCTGGCCAAGGTTTAGCCTTAAGCTTTTAAGAACCAAGCTTGCGGCTGACCCCTTTTTTGGCTAGCAGTTCCACTACCGGTCCTCTGGTGGACTTTCAGCACCAAGGGCTGCCACATGCCGGGCACACAAAAAAAATGCGCGGAGAGTGCTTCTCCGCGCAAAAATTTTCACCCCTAACCAGCGGGGCATAATTATCCTAAATCGACTAGGTCAAAAACTGTAATTTAAATTTAATGCTCCGGTCACCCCCTTTCTCCGGCCCAGTGATCCCTGAGTGCCGATACTTATAGAAAGTGGGCTACTTATACTAGGTCGGAAATGTATGCCAGCATCCAGGGTGAAGCTGGCCCCTTTGGTGTCTGTGGAAGCGAATCGGTATCCTTCGACACTGGTATATTGTTCACCGTCGAATTCATGCTCCACCCCCATTCCCATAGAGAAGCTGAAGTTAGTTCCTAAGGACTGGAAGTAGGTTAGAGCCCCTTTAATCCTTTGAGAGGTAGCCTTCTCAATAGATATGTCTTGCCCCATGTTGGATTTAGCCGAGCCACCCTGAATCTGGGTCACAAGGTATTTGGTCGATAAGTCCAGGCTGGCAGTTTGAGATAAATTGAACACGAATCCTACGCCAACTAGACCGCCAACATAATCACTATCCATCCGGTAGCCTAGGTCGTTACCTACTGGTGTCTTGAAATGAGGTGCCTTGTAGTTGGTTCTTATCTTTCCAAAGTGTAAGGCAATTTGTGAGTAGAAATGCCCTTGGCTTATCCCTTTAAAGTCGAATCTTGCAGCAAGACCGCCGCCTAAGTACTCGGTTGTGCCCTCGGCATTAATATCGCGTCCTCCGACAGTAGTGCTTTCAAAATCTGCTGCTCCGCCTTCCACAAGGACAGCAAAGCTAGCAACTCCGCTTGAAAAGCTTCTGCCACAGCCTACCCCGAGTACTACAGAGTAAGAATTGATATCCACTTGACCCTCGTCACCTAAGGAATTGCTTCCTCCGCTAAAGGAAAATGCCGGGGAGGGGCAGGGAGGTTGGGTGCCTTGGGAGCCAATGCTTCTTTGTCCCAAAGCTAGCATCGCATCCATAAAATGATTGGATAGGGAATCCAAAGCCTCGTTCATCAAGGCTATCCCGCCGTAGTTAGCAGATAATGCCTCATCCTCTTCCAAGGGAGCATCCAATTTTGGGGTTTGAAGAATTGGTGGGAGTTCTTCATCTGAATCTGTGAAGTTATCATCCTCTCCTTGGCCCGTTTCATCTGGGGGATTATCATCCCCTCCTTGGCCAGTTTCATCTGGGGGATTGTTATCCTCTCCTTGGCCAGTTTCATCTGGGGGATGATTATCCCCTCCTTGGCCCGTTTCATCTGGGGGATTATCACCCCCTCCTTGGCCCGTTTCATCTTCCTGAGGAGTTATACTCATAAGGGTAGCTACAAGTTCATCTTTCTTAACTTCCAGCTCAAATGTTAAGACGTTTTCACCGCTAACTCCTTGTACTTCTGCTTCATTGAAGATTGCATATTCACTTAAAAAAGAAAATGTCTCTTCTAAGACCTTCAAAAGCACATAAGTATGTCCAACAGTGGGTAGAGTACCCCCTTCCAGGATATTTATGGAGGCAATGGTACTGGATCGTTTCTCCCCTTCAGATAACTTAGCAGTTGACGTCAGTGCTACAGTCTCGTATAGGTATACGGCTTTTCCTACTAACAGTCCTATGGTGCCAGTAGGCGCTTCTGGACTAAAGGTGAAATTGAAAAACTCAAAGTTTCTAACAGTATCAACTACTGTTATGCCTCCACTTTTTGGGGTAACCACATTTAAGGTATTTCCTGTGAAGATGTCGTATTTTATGGAGTTATTGTTGTTGACATTGTAAGAACCATTGACAGATTTTCCTATCTGGACATTACCTTGGAGGGTAACCATGTTGGAATTGGCCTGGATGTAACTATTTCCATATTGATCGTCAAAAGCGCAGACTGCTGATCCATGGATATTACCAGAGATTTCTGAGTCGATGACAGTTACACTGTTGCCTATAGCTATACCAATCTGAGTACCGGCAGCGTTGTTGAACCTTATGTATGCTCCATAAGCTCTCATCATTGTGCTATCAATTATAGTGATGGAGTTGCCACGGGCTTCACCCCTTCCCGCAGGAGAAGTGTCTGTAAAGTAGATATAGGCTCCGCTAGGCATTGGATTCATGTTGTTTGATTTGCGCTCGAATCTGGAAACCACTACTGAATTGTCTATAGCATAACCAATTCCGTAGTTGTCCAAGTTTACAAATCCAGCAAATATGTCTTCTACCTGAACTGCTATGTTGTCAGCTATTATTTTATTACCTCGCGCTATGGCAATGCTATTTTCAGGCACTGCTTCTGCAACATATGCGAAACCCGCAATAATGGGGTGGTAAAAAGATAGCTGTCCAGAATCACTACCTACATAAACTGTGTTGTTTTCACTTAAGGCTTGACCTGCTCCAGTTTTGGCATCAAGACCACCTATGAGCATACGCTCATAAATTGTCGAGCTTGCTTTAACCCATAGGGTGTTTCCACTAGGAGAACCTATGGGATAGAACATTGGTAGATTCGCATAGAGCACTTTGGTAGGGGAAATAGGGAGTGATGAATAATCACCCAATCCATCGTAGGTTAGTTCATCTGACTTTGCTAATGTGACGAAAAGCAATAATATCGCCACCATGAAAGTCAATGAAATGATAACATCGATGAGTAAAAATAATTTCGATTCACGTAACATTTTAATAATTGACATCCAGAGACCTCAAGATTAATGCTGTTGTTAGCTATAAATTCTCCTTTATCGAAGCGCTGTTGGTGTCTTTGGACCAAACTAAGTAAAGAGGATTAGAAACCCAAACAATAGTTTTTGAGGGTATCCTTTTACCGTCTTAAAAAAAGGAGTTCCGATTCTATGTGACTATTCCGTTATAAGGGGTAGAATCGGTGTTACTTTTATAGATAGTTTCTACCCAGAAAAAGGGTAAAGCTCTCCAGTGGAACCTTAACAAATAAGGTTTTAAATTGTATGTTCCTTAATTAATGAATAATTTAAAGGATTATAATGTTCTTTTTTTAAAAGGCTTTGTTTAACTATAGCTTACCAATAATGCACCTCTGGATTTTAAATTTTGTTGGAAAAAAAGGACAAAATGGTCTTGTGAAACTATTTTTGATGTAGTTCCTTTAACTATTTAATGTAATTAGCGGTATGATAAAATACCTAATGTGTAAGTAGAACTATATTATCCTTTTTTGTGGGATTGTTTAGATTTAAAGGAAGGGTTTTCCCTTAGCTTTTAAGGTAAAACTTTGTGCTCTCAAATGCGGGTGTTCTTGTCATATAGACTTAAGAACTCCATATGGAGGATTTTTTAAAGTTACCTTTGAATTTCTGGGGCTGTGGATGCGATCTTCTTTAGTTTTTTCGAATAGGATTTTGCTCCCTTTTACCTCCTTATACATTGTTCTTGTTGTGGCTTTGCGGCTATTTAGTTATGCCATAAGGGCATTGATGCGTTTTCATCTTTCAGCCTGTGACGTCTTTTGTTAAGTCTCCAAGTGTGTATTCAATTTTATTTCCTGTATGTTAAATTTATAAAAGAGACTGAATATAAAATCAAGAGATTTTTATCTTGAAGACATTTATTTTTTTCTCAATGATTTCAGGTACTTAGGGCGCTCTTTTTTTAAAATACTATAAACTAATGGATAATCTCTTGCCTGTTTTTCAAAAAATTTTTTCTGAAAATATTAATAGATCATGTTTTAAGTTATTTCTAATTTGAATATTTATATTTTGTTGGGCTTAATTCCAGGTAATTTCACTTCTGCAAGAAATTCGATATCCTTTTAATAACACTCTATTTTGTATTTTTTGTAACATGGATCTTGTTCCCTAATATTTTTTCGTAGAAATATGTAAGAGACATTTATCTTAAATTTGAATTAATTAGCTTTTTTTGGTACCAGCTGTTATAATAATATTTATGTTTTAAAATTGCCCCAAACATCTAAAAGCTTTCATACACAAGGATTTTAGATTTATTATAAGAAGGAGTTTAGTCCACCTTATATTTCTATTTCAAAAAATAGTTCATGTGTTATTTACTCCACCTTGAATATTTATTTTTTATATTGATTTTTAGGCGCTTTTTAAAGCTTTTAAGTAATAATGGCTGCCATAAAAAATTGTAATGTGACTTAGCCCAGCCTAAGTTTTCTATAGCCCTATGACTCAAATAGAATTTCCCTTGGCTTTTACTTTTTGCCTAACTTAGGCTTTTTTCCCCTCTAGCTTTTCCAAGCCCCCCATGTCGGCAAAAAATTCCTTAGCTTGCAAGAAGTTTATAAAACCCTATCCTCTCTAGGAGGCAACTACCCTTTCACTGGAAAAGCTCGTTTCTAAAAGAGAAGTAAATTGTACTTTTTTATATTTATAGTGTAAAGAGAATTTTTAATAATTGTTATTATAAGTTAGCTTAATAAATTATATTATTCTGATAATATAGAATATAAATAAAGAGCTTTTTAAGTTAATGCTTCTTAGGCTATAACACCTTTTAATTTTTGTATAGGCCTTATAATTTGAGTTAGGATTTGCCTTTGCCCTGCCCAGGTTACAGGGGGACTTAGCTTTATCGTAAGTTTTGGCCCACTGGGGTAGGGCAGTGCATTTTTAAATTGCTGTTTTCTTGGTCTTTGCCATACAGGCGGCAAAAAAAGGGAGCTGCATTAAAACCAACTACTTATTTTAGTGCGTAGGGCATTAGCTGGTACTTACTTGCCCATTTGCAGCATTCAGAAAGTTATCTTAAATAGTAATAGGTGCCCTAAGCTTTAGTAGACAGAGTATGAAAACAGCAAAGATATTGCCTTGTAGCCCTTTGATTTTAAGGGCTTCCATGGCGCCAAGCTTACTAGCAAATAACTTGCCCCTTATTGCCAAGCTTATTAGCAAATAACTTGCCCCTTAGTTCCTTGGAAGATGGCTAGAGATTTGCGACTAAGCTATAAACATGAGGGAAAAAACATTTGCTTTCCAATAGTTTTTCCAGATACAACCACAGTTTTAAACCCTAGGAGCTTATCATTTAGCCTCGTATTCTCTTTTGCTTTAAGTGTTTTTCTAGCTTTTTTGTTAGCTACTGTTCCTTTATAAGAGGTAACATTATTTAAAAGATATTAAATTTATTTATTTTCTTTGTAAATTTTTCGGTTTTTTCACTAAATCCTTTCCTAAAAACCATAAAAAGCTTTAAAATTTTAAGATAATGGGCTAAAATAGAAGAAGTTTTCTTATTTACAAAAGTCATTAAGCCAAAGTGTATTTTTATGATTTTGCAGATATTTTCCCCTAGTTTTTTTAGCTTATAAATGACAGAAAAAGGGCACAGATGCACCCTGAGTTTAATATCCAAAGGCTGAATTGTGACGTACTTATCATAGGAGGTGGGGCAGCGGGCTGCGCTGCGGCACACAAGCTTTCAGAGGGCGATTATCAGATAATCCTCTGCGACAAGGCCCCCATTGTAAGGAGCGGCTGCTTGGCAGCCGGGGTCAATGCCATTAACGCCTGCCTGGCCCCGGGCTATAGTCCACAAGATTACGCCGATTATGCCAAAAGAGACGCCCACGGCATTGCCTCGGAGCGGCTCCTCTTAAGTATGTCACAGGGCTTAAACGAAGCTACTTTATTTTTAGAAAAGCTGGGGCTTAAGATCCATAAGGGTCCAGACGGTAGCTATAAGTACCGCTCTTGGCGTAACCTTATAGTTAATGGAGAGAATATCAAGCCCCTTTTGGCGTTACCCTTAAAGGACAAGGAGGGCCTAACTATCCTGGAAAGAGTGCTGGTCATCTCTTATCTTGTAACTTACGGAGATAGAAGGGTATCTGGGGCAGCGGCTTTAAGTATTGATAGTCCCACTTTGTATTTCATCGAGGCTAAGGCAGTAATCTGCGCCACAGGCGGGGCAGCAGGTATTTATCTGCCCAATAACCCTGGCTATAGTGGCCATAAAATGTGGTATCCCCCCTTTAATACAGGAGCGGGTTACGCCATGGGCATCTTAGCTGGAGCCGAGATGACTACCTTGGAGATGCGTTTTGTCGCCTTGCGGGCAGCGGACACCGCTGCTCCCACGGGGACCTTGGCCGTGGGGGCCAATGCCAAGCAACTTAACATTTTAGGACAAGCCTATGAGGCAAAGTACGGCAACACAACTTCCCAGAGGGTTTTAGCCGCTCGTAAAGAGCAGGAGGAGGGGAGGGGCCCTTGTCGGCTTATTACAGAGAGCATAAGCCTAAAAGAGAAGATGAATCTAGTGAGGGCCTACCTCCACATGGCGCCTTTGCAGTCTTTAAAGTTTATAGAAGAGATGGTCAAAGATGAGCTCTGGGGGAGTAATCTTAGCCCCTCGCCCTTACAAGTCACAGTAGAGGCCAGTGAGCCCTTTGTCTTAGGAGGACATACTGCCGGAGGCTATCAAGTGGATGAGAGTAGAAAGACAACCCTTAAAGGCTTATTTGCCGCCGGAGACGTGGCCGGGGGAGCGCCCCAGAAGTACGTGTCAGGGGCTATTTCCGAGGGTTTTCTGGCGGCCCAAGGGGTAAAAGTATTTTTGGAAGAAAACCTAGAAAAATTCCAAACGGATGCTTCTTTAGAGAAAAAGATTGTTAAGCTTCTTTCCACCTTTAGGGCTAACGAGGCCCCTGGGTTTTCCACCCAAGGGTTAGAGGAGGCTATGCAGAAAACCATGGATAGCTTAGCCGGCGGGGCCAGAGCAGGTTATGCCTATAATGATCATTCTTTAAGGCTGGCGGAAGAGGGCATTTTGGAGCTCTATGGCCTTTCGGGTAAACTTCCTGCGCCAAATATTAGGGACCTTATGTATATCTGGGAGCTGAGGGAAAGAATGATAGTGGCAAGGAGCTTAATAAGGCATATGGCCGCCCGTCGTGAAACGCGCTGGCCAGGCTTTGGGGAGTACAAGGGGTACCCTTTGAAGCAAAAAGACTATGAGCTTTTTATTAATTCCCGCCTTCTTTTGGCACCTGTCATCCCGCCCTTGGAAGGGTCATGGGGTGAAATAGAGATAATAAAAAGGGACCTTGTTACAGGTGAAATAATAGAAGAAAAGGGTGCCCATGAGCATAGTTATTAACCCATCCATCTGCATGTCCTGCGGAAAATGTGTAAGTCAGTGCCCGGGTAACCTTTTAGAAGTATCCCGCAACAAGGCAGTCCGCATCCTAAATCCTTCCTTCTGCTGGGGATGTGCTGCCTGCATCAAGGTCTGTCCCCAAGGGGCTCTAAAGTTGTTTCTTCCCCCTGTCCTGGGAGGTCGAGGGGCAAGGCTTTCTGTAAAAGCCTCCAAGGGGACCTTGGCCTGGCAAGTGGAATTGCCAGGGGGAAAGAAGATTAATATTGATGCACCAGAGGGGGAGGACGGCTATTAGTTTTTCATAATGAAATTTCAATTGTGGCATCTTATTTTTTTTGCTAAAGGATTGAGGAAAACTATGAATCATTTAGACGAGCTGGAAGCTACAAGCATATATATCTTGCGTGAGGCTTTTAGAAATTTGGGAAGATTGGGGCTCCTATGGTCAATAGGCAAGGACTCTACGGTCCTATTGTGGCTTGCCAAAAAGGCCTTTTTCGGGCATTGTCCCTTTCCTTTTATCCATGTGGACACCAGTTACAAAATCCCTGAGATGATAGTCTACAGAGACAAGGTGGCAAAAGAGCTGGGCTTGGAGCTAATTGTGCACCGCAATGAAGAGGCACTGGCAGCTGGCATGGGGCCCCAAGGGGGAAGGCTAGTGTGCTGCAAGGCCTTGAAGACGGATGCCTTGGCGGAGATGACCCACAAATACGGCTTTGATGGCCTCATAGTGGGGGTGCGCAGGGACGAGGAGGGATCCAGGTCCAAAGAGAGGATCTTTTCTGAGCGCAACCAGTCCGACGAGTGGGACTACACCAACCAGGCCCCTGAGCTCTGGGGACAGTTTAAGACCGACTTTCCGGCTGGGCACCACATTAGGGTGCATCCTTTATTAGAGTGGAACGAGCTAGACATCTGGCGTTACATAGAGAGGGAAAATATGCCAATAATTGACCTCTATTTCTCCAAAGATGGGGAAAGGTACCGCTCTTTGGGGTGCTTACCCTGCACCAGGAAGGTGAGGTCAAATGCCTCAAATGTCTCTGAGATCGTAGAAGAGCTCTCCAAAACCAATATTAGTGAAAGGGCTGGAAGGGCCCAGGACCAGGAAGACGCCTATGCTATGCAAAAGCTAAGGCGGGACGGGTACATGTAAAAGATGAATGAAAACACCAGGGAAAACCTAAAATTAGTAGTAACAGGTCATGTGGATCACGGGAAATCCACGGTCATAGGACGGCTCCTCTACGATACGGATGCCCTACCCCAGGGAACCATAGACAGGGTACGGGAGATATCTAAGGAGACTGGACAGCCATTTGAGTTCGCCTTTTTATTAGATGCCTTTGAAGAAGAGCGCAAGCAGGGCATAACTTTAGATACCACGAGGTTGCAGTTCAGTACGGCAAAAAGGGACTATCTTATCATAGATGCCCCAGGGCACAAGGAGTTTTTAAAGAATATGATCTCCGGGGCCGCAGATGCCGAGGCGGCCTTTCTGGTGGTGGATGCCAAAAGCGGAGTGGAAGAGCAGACCAAAAGGCATGCCCATATGCTGTCGCTTTTAGGCATCGATAGGGTTGGGGTCTTGGTAAATAAGATGGATTTAGTGGGCTATGACAGGGCAGTCTTTTTTGCCATCCAAAAAGAGCTTACAAGCTTTCTGTTAAATTTGGATTTGGTCTCTGGTCCCTTTGTGCCCCTTTCAGCCTTATTAGGTGAAAATATCTTAAAGCCCTCAGAGCTCATGCCCTGGTACTCTGGACCAACTTTAATAGGTACCCTAGATAGTTTAGAGAAAATAACAAGGCCCCAAGCTGTCCGCTTTCCCATCCAAGATGTCTATAAATTTGATGACCGCCGCATCATAGCCGGAAGGCTGGAAAGTGGTAGCTTAAAGGTGGGAGATAAGCTTTTGATCTCCCCAGGGGGCAAGAAGACGACTATTGTGTCCTTTGCCGCGTGGCTAAAAAAAGATGAGCTAACTTTAGCCCATGCGGGCCAGTCTCTGGGCATAATAGTAGAAGATGAATTTTTCAATAAGCGCGGTGAGCTTATAACAGCCATTGATGGCAGCCCGAAGGTCACAGACAACTTCAAGGCGTCTATATTTTGGCTGGGAAGGGCTCCCTTGCTAAAGGGCAAAAAGTATAAGCTAAAGCTTGCCACCTTTAGTTCCGAGGCCAGCATAGAGAAGATCTACGGTCTAATCCAGAGTGAGAACCTGGCCCCGGTGGCAGGGGCCGCCGAGGTGTCTTTTAATGAAGTAGCTGAGGTCCTGATCCGCTCCAAGACCCCCTTGGCCTTGGATCTCTTTTCAGAGCACAAGGTAACTGGCCGTTTTGTCCTGATGGACGGTTACGAGGTGGCCGGCGGGGGGATTGTGACTGGTATTACTGAAGGCGCTATGCTGTTGTCCGGGTTCGTAGATGGGGAAATCCGGGCCCGTTCTGAGGTATTTGAGGAGTATGTTTACTCTCTGGAGAGGATGCTGGTCACCAAAAAGCCTGGGAAGTGCTTTCTCTACCACCTGGGCGATAGTGTCCCCTTAGAGGGGGAAAGCTACAATTATCCCGATTCTTTTGATATAGTGGTCTTCAGAGACCAGGTGGCAATAAAGATACGCTCCGGAGTGGTTTCTGCCATAACAAGGCTCTGTGACTATCTCTATGAAGGCTTCCCCATGGTAAATGGGAGGGGCTTTGCCTTGAAGGCGGATTCTGACGCAAAGTGGTTAGAGCTAAGGCAGGCTCTTATTGTGCCAGGCTCCCTAGATGAGACCGAGCTTGCTACAAAGTATCTGGATTTTAACACCTACAGAAAGATATCCTTCGGCTAAAATTCCTTTATCCAATCAAATTTTAAGCACAAAAGAAGACAAGGTGGGAGAAATGGCCATAGACTTATTGGCCTTAAAAAGCGGGGGCTTTATGCCCCAGAAACAGAAAAATAACTTTTCCCTGCGCATCAAGGTTGTGGGCGGCAACCTTACGGCAGAGCAATTGCAGGTGGTCACCAAGGCCGCCCTAAAGTTTGGCAAAGGCAAAGTCCATCTGACATCACGCCAGGCCTTGGAGATCCCCTTTGTTAAATATAAAGATGTGGAGCCCATACAGAAGTTTTTGGCCAAGGGTGGTGTCGTCCCCGGGGTCTCTGGCCCAAAGGTGCGCACGGTCTGTGCCTGCCAGGGTGCAAGCATATGCCCTTGGGGCTTAATTGACACCACAACACTTGCCGAACAGCTTTCAGGCAAATTTTCCGGTACGCCTATCCCCAGTAAGTTTAAACTGGGCGTCACCGGTTGCCCTAACAATTGTCTCAAGGCAGAGCAGCACGATCTAGGTGTAAAGGGCGGATTTTTTATAGACTTGGAGTGGGAAAAATGTAAAAAGTGCGGGCTTTGCGTGAAATCCTGCAGGTATAAGGCCCTCACCCTCATAAAGGATAAGGGCATGGAAATAGACCCTATAAAATGCGTTAATTGCGGAAAATGTGTAAAGGTGTGTCCAGTTAAGGCCTGGAAAGGGACCCCTGGCTACAGGGTGTACTTTGGGGGCACCTTTGGGAACAGGATAAACATAGGGAGGGCTATTTTTCCCTTAATAAGCGACCTTAAGATAGTCTTTACGCTTGTTAAATCCTCTTTAGACTATTTTGGGCGTTACGGATCTAAAGGGGAAAGGTTTAGGACCTGTCTGGATAGAGAGGGCTGGGATAAATTCTCCTTAGCTCTCCAAGATGCTTCAGGCCTTGTGCCGATAACTTTGGTGGCATAAAAAGGGGAAAGGCAAGCGGAAAGAGAAAAGGTTAAGGGCTTAAATTTACATTAGGTTTTTTAGGCCTTAGGCAAGGGCTAGGGGAAAGTTTTGATAGCAATAGTATCCCTTTCCTTGGAAGGCTTATTTTTTAGCCAGGTCCAGATACTTACGCTTATAATTACAATAAGTCCTCCCCAAAAGGCAAAGCGGCCAGGTTTTTCCCCCAATACCAAGAAGGTTACTATAGGGGTTAAAATGGGTTCCAACATGGTTATCATCAATAGTTCCAAGGCATTTACATAAGGGATGGCCAGGGTGTAGAGATAGTAGCAAAAGCCAACCTGGAATATCCCCATCGCCAAAAGGGCTAGGAGATCCATGGCGTTGGGCCAAGGGGGCGTGCAGAAGGGTAAAAAAACAAAAAAGGTGAGAAAGTTACCGTAGACTATGGCGGAACCCGGAGAGTTTAGGCTTATTAGTCTAAGGCTCATGATCTGTAAGGCGAAAAAAAAGCCGCTTATAATACCCAAGACAATTCCCAAATAACCAGTAAGGGACATGCTATCCATGAAAAAGAGGATTATGCCTGCCATGATTATGATAATAAAGAGCCAATCCAAGAGGGAAGTGCGCTCTTTGACCATGAAAGGGGCAATAATTGCCACCCAGATGGGCGCAGAAAATAAGAGGACTATAGCATTGGCCGCAGTGGTATAGGTCATAGCAGTAGTAAAGCAGGCGGACATGATGAGCAAAGAAACACCTGAAATACCGTGGGCAAAAGTCAAGTTCTTATAATTAAATTTGTTTGGGAGAAGTGCCCAAATGCAAAGACCAGCTAGAAGTCCTCGGATAGAGGTTATAGCCAGGGGGTTCCAAGAGATGCTTTTAATGAGGACTCCGCAGCTACTCCAGAGAACTGCCGTGACGGCCAGATAAAAGATTGCTCTATTTTTAGTCATTTTGACGTTTAACATTAATACTCTCCCGGGAAATGCCGTAAATTATACCACTTTAAGAAGAAAATTACCCCAGAAAATTTATATTAATTTTCTATATTAGCTATTTTTTAGGGCGGAAAAGATCTGCCTCTAAGATACAATAGGTGAGGAAGGGGAGAGGGTGCAATAATGGTGAGAGAGAATCCGGAAAAGAACTTCTTAGTGGGTGGGATAAAGGTGGGGGATAGTAATAATCATGTGCTACTTTAAACAGAAAAATTGTTAAAAGGGAGCAGATCTTAGAATAGACATTCAAGATATTGATTACCATAAAAAGGCTTTTAAGAGCTATGGAAGTGATTAAGCTAAAAGACAAAGATAAAATAGCGCCTATAAAGGGCCTTGTCAATATTATTATATGGGTGGTGATATTTTTTCTGGTAAGTATTTTGTTTTCAAAGAACCTTAAAGATTAAGGCGCTTTATTTTTTAACATAAATATACTAGTAGGGTGCTTAAATTTTTAACATAAATATGCTAGCCCTATTTATTTCTTAAAGATATGAGTTTTAAATTTTCTATGAAATTTTTAACTTTAAAGAAATATAAGCTGCCATGGC
>JAITII010000031.1 GCA_031279515.1 Deltaproteobacteria bacterium | reverse complement strand
AAGCCAGACCGGCCTTTCTCTATTGTCTATAGTGATCTAAGCTCTCTATAATCTGGATGCTTCTTCTTAGCATAACTAATAGGCTCGTGTAAGTGAGAGCCTGCGGCCTTGGCGGCTTTGGGAAAGCTTCAAACTAGGAACAGAGGGGTAAATAAGGTAAAGCCGCCCCTTTGTCTCTTTAGGTCTAAGTAGCCAGGGAGGCCATTAGGAGAGCTACTGCGAAAGCTAAAGACAGATTTAGGGAACATTGGAGTTTGGCACCCAGAACCAGAGAGGCAAAAAAGCTTATAGGGCCCCTAAGCCTCTCTGCCACTAGGTGAGACACTTTCGAGAGCGTTTTCGGGAATCGTTTTTGGGAATGACTTTGCTTAGAAGTCCTCTAAGATAAGTGAGAAAAAATGCGGCTTTAAGCTGGATAACCCAGAAATTAGAAGCTTAGCTAGCTGGCGCAGCTTATCTGCGTTTGGCTGGACCTTTTAAAGGCGCTTAAGCGCCCTCTGGGCAAAAGGCTTAGGCTATGGAAAATCTGCGCCAATTTCGCCAAGGGCTTTGGCAGCATTGAGACCAACCCTGATACTAAGGGGCATAGCTTCAGTCGGATAAGAGCTGTAGCTTGGGCTATTTGGCACCAAAGAGCCTTGAAGTCACACTAGATCTGGTGCAATTATTTAGGACCACTCTAGAAGGGTACTAAGGGGACGTCGGCATTTCTAGCCGAGCCAAGGGAAAACCTAAGGATAGGGGTGCTCATGGGGTCTAGGTGCCAGAATTGCAAGCTGATAGGGTCCCTTTAGGCAAATATATCTTTGGCTTTTAGCTTAAAGAAGCTAAAAGCCAAAGATAGGGAATTTCGCGAGATTTCCTTTCTTGGAGGCTAAAACTGGACTAGAGTCCCCTGCTAGTCAGAAAAAGCCTTGCTTTCTAGGTCTATTTTTGCTATTTTTAGGCGTTCAAAAGAAAAGACTCATATTACAAGACTCACTAACTTGAAATAGAAATTAGACATAAGTATATAGAGACGGAGGCGGTTTTATGGAACACCCGGTGTTGCTTCTAGGTTGGGTGCTCGACAAGGTCGGGCTGGGGCATTTTGCCCATAGCTATCCCCATGTAGTCTATATCTGGTTTTTTGCCATCCTACTCATAATCTTAGCCGTGCTGGCTACGAGGCGGATCTCCATGGTGCCGGGGACGCTCCAGGTTCTCTTTGAGACCATCATAGACAATATGTATGGCTTTCAGGAGAGCATCATGGGCAAAAGGGGCATGGTCTTCTTTCCCCTAACCACGACCCTTATCATTCTCGTGTTCATTTGCAATATAAACGGCCTCATCCCAGGGAGCTTTGCCCCCACAAGCAACCTCAATACCACCCTGGCCTTTGCCCTTACAATAGTGTTTCTCACTCATGTGATGGGCTTCAAGGTCCACGGGCTTTCCTATATCAAGCATTTTTTGGGACCCTCCCCCTTCATGGCGCCCCTAATGTTACCTGTGGAGCTGGTAAGCCATGCTGCCCGGGTAGTTTCCCTTTCTTTCCGTCTTTTCGGCAATATCCTGGGTGAAGACCTGGTCGTAGGCGTCCTTGTTTTATTGGCTGGCCAGTACTTCTTACCGCTGCCTATGATGTTTTTAGGTCTTTTTACCGGTTTTCTCCAAGCCTTTATTATCTCTCTCCTAGCCATGGTCTATATAGGAGAAGCCATGGAAGGGGAGCACTAAAGGCCCCTTGATATCCCCTTGGCTCTTAAGCTGACTATAGGGCCTTTACCTTTTTAAAAAGCCCCTCTTAGCCGCTTTTGGCTTATTTCCACTAGGCTAAGCTGGCGCTCAAAGCACTAAGATTTTTAGGACATTTATAAGGGACCTTAAAGCTTAGAGACCTTTAAAACAATATTTAATAAGCCCCTTTTCTATAAAGCCACAGACTTTTTTTACTTCCCTTAAAGCCAGGGGCAAAAAAAGCCGTAGTATCCACAATTTCCGCTAAACATCTAATATAGTTCAATTATAGCTCCAAGGAAGATCTAATGTAGATCTATATAAATTTTATCTAAGTCCAATAATGTTTTACAAGCAACCCAAAAGCAATCCAATCGATTTTATTTTAATTAATTTTAGTTAAAACATTTCAAGATAATATAATTTATACTCAAGGCACTTTCACCTTTGGGTGCCTTGTGCGCCACAAGCAATGTTTTAGCAAAGGGAATCTAGAAATAAACTTCAAGGAAAAGCAAAGATGAAAAAATTCTTTATCTTCACCCTGACTCTCTTGGCGGTATTGGGAACCAGCGCTCTAGTTCTGGCGGATTCCACCCAATCCGTGGCTGCTTTAAACGTCATAGGTAATGTGGCTCTTGCCGCAGGCTTAGGCATTGGCCTGGGTGTCCTGGGACCTGGTTTTGCCATGGGGCTTACCATGCTAGGGGCCTTGACGGGTATGGCCAGAAATCCCGAGATGGTGGGCACCCTGCGCATTTACATGCTCATAGGCCTTGCCCTTATCGAGTCTTTGGCCATCTATGCCCTGGTCATCTCCCTCATCTTATTGTATGCCTTCCCATATGCCGATAATGTCATACCCTTGATTGGAGGGGCTACAACGGCGCCGGCAGCTAATTAAATAGCTCTAGGCTCTAATTAAATAGTGGCTCTTTCAAAGGTACAGTTCCTTTTTTAAATTAATAAGCTTCCTAGGCTTCGGGGCCTTGGGCCCCGAAGCCTAGCTCTTATCCATTAGTTTTCTTGTTTTCTAGACTCTTACCCTGTGGGTTTTAAGTCCTACGCTTAAGCCGGATGTCTTTTTAAGGGCTTTTAGCCCTTTAAGGCTAAGATTATTTTACCTTAAGCTTTAAATATAAGTCTTGGCCTTCCTTAATTGGAACCATTAACTCCTTAATTTAGCTAATTCTAAACTTTTAGAGGTGTCTCATGCGACTGGGTAAGATCCCAGAAGATGTCCGTAAACTCATCATCCCCATGCCCTCTGGGGAGATGGTCTACGAGTGCCTTGGCTGTGGAGCTAAGTTCCCTATCCAAAGGCTCTATTACGTCTGTCCCAGCTGCAAGAGCCTCATGCTTTTGAAGGATTTGAAATTTGATAGGCTGATAAGGGTAGGTGCCAACTACTGGCACAGGCTCTTTGACCACCGTTTGATGGTCAATCACCAGTCCGTAAGGGGGGTCTTCTGTTATCACGAGTTCATAGCCCCAGAGATCCCAGAAGAAGACATTGTCTTTCTGGGTGAGGCACACACCCCCATGGTCCAGGCACCCGATGAGTTGGTAAAAGAGATTGGCGCCAGGATGTACTTCAAGCTGGACGGATTAAATCCAACGGCTTCTTTTAAAGACAGGGGTATGGCCTGCGCCCTGACCTTTGCCAAGTATCTGAAAAGGGTACAGAAACTTAATAACCTCATGACCGTATGCGCCTCCACAGGAGACACCTCTGCCGCTGCTGCCCTCTATGCTGCGTCTCTGGGCCCGGAGGTGAAGTCCGTGGTCTTGTTGCCCAAGGGTTACGTGACTCCCCAGCAACTTTCTCAGCCCTTAGGGGCAGGGGCTACGGTTATTGAGCTCCCAGGGGTCTTTGACGACTGCATGAAGGTGGTGGAAAGGCTCTCTGAGATCTATAATGTAGTCCTTTTAAACAGCAAGAACCCCTGGAGGGTGCTGGGACAGGAATCCTACGCCTATGAGGTGGCTCAGCAGTTCGACTACGAGTTAAGGGACATGGTGCTCTTTGTCCCTGTGGGAAATGCCGGCAACATCACCGCCATTCTCTCAGGGCTTTTAAAGTTCTTTCGTGCCAAGGTCCTTATTAGGCTCCCCAGGATCATAGCCGTCCAGTCCGCAAGGGCCAACCCTGTGTATAAATACTTTCTTAAACCTCTAGAGCAGAGGGTCTTTAAACCTGTGGAGGTTACCCCTTCTGTGGCTCAGGCCGCCATGATAGGAAACCCAGTCTCCTTTCCCAGGCTAAATCGCCTGGCCAGAGAATATGTAGAGGAAATGGGGCAAGATTCATTCGGGGTGGTGGAGGTAACCGAAGAGAACATCATGGAATCCATGGTCATGGCCAACCGTCGGGGCCTAACTATCTGCACCCAGGGAGGCGAGGCCTTAGCTGGCTTAAGAGTAGCTAAAGCCTCTGGACTCTTTAAGGCCCAGGAGACTGCGGTAATAGATTCCACTGCTCACGCCCTAAAGTTCATAGACTTTCAAAATGCCTACTTTAATGGCACATTGGAAAGCGAATACGGCATTGTTTCCAAGCCGGAGCTCACCAATAAGCTCCATTCTCTGGAGCTTAAAGGGGTAAAAGTACCCTCCTTGGGGACAGAGATGAGCCAAGAGGAAAAAGAGGACTTTGTCATAGCCGCAGCCGAAGAGATAGGAAACTCATTGGGCCTGTCCCCCAAAGACTAGACCCAAAGCCCCTATTCCTAGGCTCCCTTTGGGAAAGCTTACTTAGCTTTTAAAGCTACCTATTTTCTTTGCTATCTAATAAAGCTTGCCTGGGCCTAAAAAGCCCAGGCAAGCTTTTGGCTTTAATAGGGTTTTTAAAAGCTAAAGGCCTAAGGTGAAACTGCGTTAAGGACTGTAATAGAGTAGGACTTTTAGGGGGGCCGCCTTAGGATTCTAACTGATAAAAGGTTTCGGCCTTAAAAGCTCAAAGGTTTTCCAATTAAAATAGAGGCGACTCTAGTACTAATCTTCAAAACCTTGAAGAAGCTATTTCCCGATGCTATTCCCCGAAGCTATTACCCGAAGCCATTACCCGAAGCCATTACCCGAAGCCATTACCCGAAGCCATTACCCGAAGTCACTACCATAGAGAAAGGGGAAAATTTATTTTTCCCCTATCCAACACCCGCCAATGGGAGTTAAACTCCCACAAGATGAGAAGGTGGCAGCTTTATTTAAGGCGTAAAGCCTCTTTAGAGGGACTTTTAAACTCATTTCTCTAGATTATTCTGCCTTAGGCAAATGACCCTAAAAATGCCGTACTTGATGGTCCGCATGGAAAGATATGGTAAAAGGTAATTATTAACTATTATAGAGCGGGTACTTTAGCTTATCCCCTAGGAATGGGTCTTAACCCGAACCCTCTCTTTCGTGGGCGCTTAAAATCTCTAGGATTATGGAGTAATTATCTATAATCTGGAAATCATGAGAAACTTTTTATGCGTACAATAAGAAAAAAATCCACCTAAAGCTGCCCACCTCCCTAAGATAAATAGGCAGCACTCAGCTGGAGGATAACTATAGTTAACTCTAAGCTTTTTACCGAGTGGCTACTTAGGTTTTCCTTACGAACTGATACCTAATGGAAGAGTCAGCAAATAACAAAGAGGCCAATAATAAAGCCGCCCAGAAAGGAACTAGAGGCCCTCTTCCGGAGCTTTTAGCCCCTGTGGGGACACCTAGCGCCTTTGCAGCTGCTGCAGTGGGAGGGGCGGATGCGGTCTATGTGGGTTTGAAGCGCTATAGCGCCAGAAAGTTTGCCGATAACTTTACCTTAGGGGAGCTTTCAGGGCTAATAAATGAGGCCCATAAATGCGGCATCAAGGTCTATATTGCCTTAAATTCCCTGGTGCGCCAAGGGGATCTGACAGAGCTGTATAAGACCCTACTTGGGGCAGCCGAGTTGGGACCCGACGCCTTCATAGTCCAGGACCTGGGCATGGCATATCTGTGCCGTAAGCTTCTAAGAGGCATAGAACTTCATGCCTCCACCCTTAGCGCGGTCCATACTGTAGATGGCCTTATGGCCATGAAGAGGATGGGCTTTAAAAGGGTAATTTTGCCCCGCGAGCTAAGTTTTCAGGAAATTGAGTATCTATCTAGTTCAGGCAAGATAGATACTGAGATCTTTGTCCACGGGGCCATGTGCTTCTGTCAGTCGGGTCTATGTACCTTTTCCAGCTATATGGGCGCCAGGAGTGCCAGGGAAGGGGCCTGTACTCAGCCCTGTCGCCGAGTCTATCTTTTGGGGGAGAAAAAGGGGACCTTTTTCTCCCCCAAAGATCTAGAGACTTTGGCTAACATAAAGGATCTAAGAAAGCTTCCACTGGCAGCATTTAAGATAGAAGGCCGCATGAAGGGAGCTGATTACGTAGAGAAGGTGACAAGGGCCTATCGGCTTTTAATGGACACAGAGGACAAAGACTTTAGTGCGGCTTTGGATTATGCCAGAGAACTTGTGGGCGATTTGCCTACCAGGGCAACTGGCAGCGGTTTCATGGAGGGACTAAGGCCGCAAGACCCGAAATATCTCTTTTCCAAGGATGCAGTGTCTGGACAGTATCTAGGAAGACTAAAAAAAGGGAAAAACGGCTACTATAGTGTCATTTTAAAGGGCTCTTTGAAGCTAATGGACCGTTTGAGGGTGGTTACCGACACTGGAGAGTCGGGGGTGCCTTTCAAGTTAAAAAAGCTTCTTTTAAACGGAAAGGAAGAGGACTTTGCCCCAAAAGGGGCGCAGCCCCTTTTGTTTCTCCCGGAGAAAAAAGGCTTTGTTGGGTCAGGTCTACTCTACAAGGTGGGCTCCTCGGATGCTGAGAAGCGTTTTGCAAAGGAAAGTTTAACCCAAGCTGTCCTCCAGGGGGCAGGGGTTTTTAAACCCAAGCGCTATAAGCACTCCAAAAAGCTAGAAGGACTTTTAAAGGAAAAAGAGAGCCCGCCTTATCTAATATCCCCTGCCCAGAGGGCTAAAATGCTGTGGCTCAGGCTTTCTAGTGGGAAAGACCTCCACCTTTTGGCAAAGTTAGGCCCAGCTAGATTTTTGCTGCCCCTTACTGAGGAAAATATCTCCTTTTCAGAAGAGTATCCCTCTGAACTCTGTAAGAAGGTGGTCTGGACCCTTCCTCCTCTGACCTATCATCCTTTAGACGATAGACTTAAGGAACTTGCCCTACTTGCTATAAGTAAGAGCATATTGGAGACCCCCATGTTCATGGCGGCCAATATTGGGCAGGTACGCCAGCTTATGGACTTGCCCCGTCGCTTGTTAATCTGTACAGACACAAACGTTCCAGTCTTAAACCATTTAGCTGCCTTACAGCTTTTTAAGGAAGGCGTCTTTTGTGCCACTATTAGCGAAGAGTGCGATAAAGAAACCTATAGGAAGTTAAATAGAGCCGACATGAAGGGCATGAAGCTCCTATTCTATCTCTACGGAAGACCCGCTCTATTTACTTCCAGGATGCACCCTCCAGAAATAGAAAATAAGGCTACCTTTATGAGTAGCAGAGGAGAGCTTTTTACCCTAGAAAGCTCCATGGGTATCCAGACTGTCCATCCCCAAAAAGGGCTATTTTTAAGCTCGGTCTTTGAAAAACCAGTGGGAAGCGATCTTATAGGCTACATAGTGGACGTCCGCTCTGAGAAAGACCCTTTAGCTTCTGCCAGGGCCGTCTTTGAGGCTGTAAAAAAGGGAAAACCCTTTATTGGTAGCCCAGGAGATATGAAGACCCAGCTCCAGCACTTAAAGATTAACGCGCCCAAATAGCACTCTTTTCCTAAAAAAGACATTTTAGGTGCTAATTTCAAGGGCCCTAGCTGCTACTTTAAATAATAGAAGCAAAAATAGGCGAGAAATGCGCGCTCAATGCAGTAAAAGAAGCTAAAATAGGGAGTAACAAAGGATTTAATCTTAAAGCTAGGTCTAGCAGGGAGGAGTCTCTGGTCTTATGTCACTGGAATCGGATATTGAGGAGGCCACTTCTCCAATGTCTCCGCCGCAGTAAGGGCAAAAGGAGATATTTTGGTCCATGGGAAGGAAATGTCCGCAGCGGGAGCAGGATTCTGGAATAGGTCCCAGTTCTACTATAAGCTCTCCGGCACGTACAGGGACCATCTGCTTGGTATTTTCAAAGTCAGCAGTTTTATGGATCTTTTTTACTAGACCTGCCACCTTGGAGCGCACTGCCTTTTCCTGTTTCATGATGGAGATATTAAAGAGCTCTTGGCCCTCTTGGACTAGGTCTCCTTCTTTCACGTACATGACCCATAAGTCTCCATTCATGGGAGCTGGGACATGGTAGGGATTGCCCTTCTGGGCCTCTTGGGCACCTTGTTGGGCTTCTGTTGCCCAGCTGGGCGGCGCGCCGCCCAGCTGGGTTAGATGGGTCATGATCTCGGAATCCAGGAAATAGCTGACAGTTATGTTTTTGTTGTTCCTCTCTTGGATTGACAGGATGTTTATCTGGTGGGGTTTTCCATTGGTATCGGTAAAAGATACCGGCTGATTGGGCACAAGTCCCTCGAACCAGACATCCAGTGGAAGGTTATTGGGGTTTCCGTATTGCTGACGGAACTTCATGGTCTTTAAAGCATCCGCCGGCTGGTTCAAGTACATGACAAATTCTTCCTGGGTTGGCTCCCGGCGCAGGAATTCTTTAAGATCCGCCCTTTCTAAATCCAGGTTGGGCTCCTCTAGGTAGTTTAATGGGGAGTCGTAACGCCTTTGCTCTATGGCGACTTGGTATTTTTCTTTACCAAAGGCACTCTCATAGACCCAATCCTCTGGAAATCCCAAGGGTAATGGGCCGAATTTGCCAAGTAAGAGATCCCTAAAGGCGTCATTGGAATCTTTATAAATAAGGAGCCTTTCTTTGGCCAAATCCGGGTTAACACCTGGCTTATCCGGGTCTGTTACTGCGTCCAGGACTTCTAAAAGGTGGTTTACAGCTTCTGGACCGCCCCTCTGGAAGGCGGAGCTAATGGCCAAAAAGGCCGTATTCCAGGTAATCTGGGAGCCGGGTGTTACATCATGGTAACGGACTATCTTTCTTACTCCGGCCAAAAAGCGCAGCATATGCGGCAGGAACTGTATATAGCCCTGCTTCATGGCCCCTTCCTGAGAAGACGAGGTGGCACCTCCTGGCATTCCGTGGCGCACCACGTCGTGGTCTATGCCCCTGAAGTAAGTGGGCACATACCTGTCGTACCAGGGCATTATCTGCTTTAAGACAAAGTTAGCCGTGCGGATGACATCCGGGTCGAAACTTACCTCCAGGCCCAGCTCTTCATTTAGATAGGCTGCAGTGGCCAAGATGTCCCCTTGACCGTAGGAACGCACAGAGGCGCCCAAGGCCACATCTATTATCTGGGCGCCGGCTTCCGCCGCCGCCCCCACACTGGGGACAAAGAGCCCGTCTGTGTAGTGGCGGTGGTAATGGAGAATAAGTTCTGGGTACTCTTTTCTAAGGGCCTTTACCAAGGCCCTTATGAATCTGGGGGGGCATACGCCCCCCATATCCTTAAGGCCTAAGGAGATATGCCTTAGTATCTTAGTCTCAGACAGGCCTGAGACGGCAGAACACATGGCTATTATGGCACTGGCCTCTTGTAGGTAATGCTCTACAGTAAAACCGTGGCCAAAGCTAAGGGATAGGGAAGGCTCAAAAAGAACGGATTTATCGTTTAGGATGACCTCCGCCAAGGGGGCCATGTTCTGGGCATGGTTTAAAAAGTCGAAGCAGCGGATAACGGAGAAATGCTGTATTATCATTTCCCCAGTGATGCGCATGATAGAAGCCGGCTGGGGCTTATAGCCTAAGATATTGGTGGAACGCACCAGGATCTGTTTGTGGGTCTTAGGAGCAAAGCTGTTCCATGCGGCTGCCTCGGAAAAGGGGTAGGTCATGTTGGCAAGCATAGCCACATGAAAATGGGCACCTCCCCCAGTCTCTAAAGAAAAGAGGCCTGCCTCATCTAAATAGGGACCTACGAGGGCATCTTCAGCTAATCTAAAGCGGTTCCCTGAATTGCTCTGGGTCATGTCCCGACAGGTGGTGTCGGTGAAATGCACTTGGCCTGAATCCCTGATATAGTCCAAGAGAGCTACCCTGTCTCCCTTAGGATAGGGGGAAGGCCTTTTTCTTATCTCAGAGGTAAGCCTGGGAAGCACAGGCAGGAATTTTTCCAGCCTCGGAGACTCGGAGGCCCTGTATCTGCCCAGCTGCAGGAAAGGGTTGTAGCCATGGGCGGTAATTTCGGCAGCTAGGTGCCCTAAGCGATCGGACTCCGGGATATGTTCCGCGTATTCGAAGAGCTCAGGATAATTGTCTATGAAACCAGTGTCAAAGTTGGCTGCCTGAAAGAGAGGGCTTTTGAAGATCTGCCTGAAAAAAGGGATAGTGGTCTTTAAGCCGCCTATGGTGTACTCGCCCAAAGCCCTGTCCATGATCCCGAGGCATTTCTGGAAGTCTTGACCATAGGCTATTAAAAGGGCTCCTGCGGAATCGTAGTTGGAGGGAAAATCGTAACCTGCGGAAAGATTAGAATCCAGCCTGATGCCTGGGCCTCCAGGGGAGACATAGCGGGTCACAAGACCGCTATTGGGCGTAAAGTCGTCTTGGGGGTCCTCCAGGTTGATACGCACCTGGATGGCGCACTGGCGGTTTTCTTCAGCCATATCTTGTTCGGAAATCTTGGCCCCAAAGGCTATGGCTATCTGCTCTTCCACCAGATCCGTGCAGTGGCGTACCTCGGTTATGCCGTGTTCCACCTGGAGACGGGTATTTACCTCTATCATGTAAGGTGAGCCGTCGGCTGTGACTAAAAACTCCACAGTACAAAGAGAGGAATAGCCCACTTTTTTGACCAGAGCAACGGAGTACTCTTTTAACCTAGCCCTCAGCTCCTTGGTCATGCCAGGCCAGGGAGAGGGGGTGATCTCGATTAACTTTTGGTGCGCCCTCTGGATAGAGCAGTCTCTCTCATCAAAGGCTTTCACATTGCCATATTTATCCGCTACTATCTGGATCTCTATATGCCTTACCCCTTCTAAGAGCTTTTCTGCATAGAGTCGGGGGTTCCTAAAAGATGCCTGAGCCATGGTGGAGGCTCTTAAGAAAGCGGACTCCAATTCTTCTGCCTTGTAGATGGAGATTATGCCCCTGCCCCCGCCTCCGCCTTCGGCCTTGAGCATGACAGGTAAACCCAATTCTTCTATGACCTTTTTTGCCTTGGGGATGTCAACTGCACCTTCAGAGCCCTGTACCACAGGGATACCTAGGTTTTTGGCTATTTTTCTGACTTCCACCTTGTTGCCTAAAAGCTTCATGGATTCCGCAGTGGAACCTATGAATACTATCCCAGCGCTCTCGCAAAGAGCCGGGAAGCGGGCGTCTTCTGAGGCAAAGCCCCACCCAGGGTGGATGGCTATGATGCCCCGCCTTTTAGCTAGCTCTATGATGAGCTCTAAATCCAGATAAGCTTGGGGATCGCCGCCTAAGAGCATGAGCTCCTGGGCAGAGGAAGCAGAAGGAGCGGTCTTATCGATATCTGTGGCCGTAAGAACGGCTATGGCTTCAAATCTATCCCTTATAGCCCGGCAGATCCTACGGCCGGGGATACCCCGGTTGGCAACTAGGATTGGTTTTCCTTTCACAAGGTCAATTATGGAGTTAAAATCGGTCATTACTAATTCCAGAAAATTACGTGTTGACAAGGGTGCCGGACCAGATTTTGAGGGTAGTTTCTTGGGTCTTTATTAGAAGTTCCCCTGAACTTTCCAGTCCGACTATGAGTCCAACGATGCGCTGAGAATGCCCAGAGGGGATTCCAGGCTCCAGGACCTCTATTGGTCTATTAATATTAAGGCCATAGAGCCTGGATTCCAGCTTGGCCTTGAGGTCTTCCCAGCCAATTTGGGAGCTATGGAGGAGGAACTCATGATTATATATGGAAATGATGCTCCGCGCCACCTTTTCCCACAGCTTTAGGGGTTTTTCCCCTGGCATGACAGGAAGCCCCGCCGCAGGCGGGGCCAAGGGATGCCTTTGTCCCTCTATGGGAGGGGCATCACCTAGGTTAAGGCCGATCCCTGCCACCATGAGACCCTCATGCTTTTCCAATAAGATACCTCCCACCTTTTTGCCGCAAAAGATGATGTCATTGGGCCATTTGATCTCTGTAGCCAGCCCCAGACACTCGTCTAGAGCCCTACTTACCAGATAGGAAGTGGCTATGGAAGCTAGAGTGCCATCAAAAGGCCAGCCTGGAGGAAGGCTCAGTGCGGCATAGATATGCCCTTTGGGAGAGGACCAGCTGCGAGCTTTCCTGCCCCGACCCTGGGTTTGACAGTGGGCAAAAAGGGAGGATAAGGGACTAAAGTCAGGGCAGCTTGCAAGCAGGGCAGCCCCGTCCAAGACGGAAGTAATTTCGTTTATGGAAAATATGAACTTACCGTCCCCTAAAGGCTCTTTTACAAGCCCTGGGATAAGGGAAAGAGCTTCTATAGGGCTAGCGTTATCTAGCTGGAGATCAGACATCAAGATGTATTTCTTACCTTTTTTAGAGTATTAGGGCTTTTAGGCGCCTAGCAAGGCTATTTCATTAGCCCTCAAGCTTGGTAGCTGGACCTAAAACAGACCTCTTCGAGAAAGCGTCAACAATAAGTAAAGTAAAATAAGAAGAGTTATGGAATAAAGTTGAAGGAAAGATCCCTCATTGGCGACATAGTTTAGCAACTCCACCATATAATGTCAAGTTAAGTTAATAGTCCACCATTAATAGTGGGCTGTTCTGTGAAAAGCCACATTCTTAGTATAAAATGACCCAAAAACCCTTCGTTTTTAGATTTGAGCTTGGGAGTTATCATAATGTATGGGTTTTGGCATAGTCATCGTGAAAGCTCGCGAGATAAGGTAGCTTGCGGCTTGCGGAAAAGAGCTGTGCTGGGAAAACTAATTGGATAAGAGGGATTTAAATAGCTAGGAGCTAAGAGGGCTTTTAATAGGTAGGGGCTAAAGACCGTTAGAATTGGAATGAAAGCTTTAAGCTTTTTAGCTTAATAACTACCCCTTATTTAAGTATTTAGCCTCTTAAAATGGGCTAAGATTTTTTAAATTGTTCTATGAATTTTTAAAATGGGCTATGAATTTTGAAAATGGCGCTATAGTGTCTTCTTACGTCTACAAAGGGGGGATGTAAAAAAAGACTATCATAGATAGGTCGGCATATTACTTTTTTGGAAAATCCCGCGCGCCAAAAAGGTTAAAAAAAGAAGGCCTTTACCAGAATTGTCTATAGCCCTATGCGCAAAGCCTTTCACAAATAGTATCAAAGAAGCGGGCTGTAAAGCGTCTATAAAACTAAAAAATGCCCCTAAGGGGGGTATTTTTTGGCTTTTTTTTGATCCTCTTTAGCTGCTGGCACCATTGTCTTGGAGAAAGCTATCCATTGGAATGCCAGCGGTAGACTAAAAAAGCTTGTTAATTATCCTTTCGGGCACACAATCGGGTAGAGGGCAGGCTCGCCCTGCCCCCTCCCACACCACTAGCCCGTGCCGTTCGGCAGGCGGCGGTTCGTTAATATGCTTCTCTATATACTATATTAGTTATTAGTTCACTACCTTCCGGC
>JAITII010000143.1 GCA_031279515.1 Deltaproteobacteria bacterium | reverse complement strand
TCTAATGTTGAAGGTCGGTATGTGGACTTTCAGGTGCTTTTTGGCCAGTATGGCACTTGCCAGGAATTCCGGTAGGCAGGTTTGGTGTAGTTAAAGGAGCGTTAGTGAACGAGATAAATTATGTCTTATTATATTTAATAAACATATTTATACGATAATAAACATTTAAATAAGATAATATAGATATATCACCATATATAGTATATTATTAATGACGACAAATCAGGTGCATTTTTTCCTGTAAGTCCTAAAAAATCCTTGGCTCTTCCCTTTTGTCCATTTGTTTTTAGGATAGTTACTATTACCATCCTTATTAAAAGCCAAGCTTTTATTGAGTGATTAGATAGCGCCCTGATCCCATCCCCGTAGCTAACAGGGCCTAATACTATCACTTAATTAGCCAGTAGAAACAGAATTTTCTAAAGTTAGAAAGACATATGATTTTAAAGCTACCCTTATTAAATCCATAAAAAACAGCTGAACAAATATTTACAAACATTTATTTTGTAGGGCCACATCAATAGGTAGATAAAAGTATAGCGATGCCTTTATTTTTTAATATAGAATTAGCTTCAACAATAGAAATTTTTTGGGAATTTGAAAAGGGATAAGATAAGTGATATAATCATTAAATCAAGAAATTTTTTCTATAAGGAGCGTATCTTGTGTTTAAGATAGATTTCGACAATCCATTAACATTAAGCGTAATTATGCCTAAAAGAGATTCAATTAATCACTATTTTGAACATATATTAGGGATTTCCATGCCCTTTTATGTAGACAAAATCTCATATGAAAAAGAAAAAGAAAACGAAAACGAAAAAGATGAGACACATGTCTATGTTGAATACCACAAGGCTTTAAGGTTTACTTCCCCATGTTGTAAAGAAAAAGAAAGCCAAAGAAAGAGAGTACATGCTCGTACTTGGCGCGCCCTTAATATGGGAAACAACCAGACATACATTCATATGAACCTTCCCTCTGTGAAGTGTAACAAATGCGGCAAAACACAAGTTATTGATGTGCCTTGGGCAAGAAAATCGTGCAACTTTACCTATGAATTCGAGCAAAAAATAGTAGCCTATGCTGAATACATGCCCAACTCAGCGATAGCCAAGACACTTGAAGAATCAGACAAAGTGATATCTGATATCATGCAATACAATACTAGTAAACAGGATTGATAGAACCGTCAAATTTATATCAGAAGGAAAGATAAATAGCGTTGGTTGATTTTTCAAATGAACTACTAAAAAAGACAAAAAACCCCAACCAAATACAAGAAATAGCTATGGGTATGTCTCCTGCATTCATTTCCGGAGCCAAGAAAATTTTCCAAAAGTAAGCCTTACTTTCGACAAAACACCGCGCTGTGGGTGAAATAATGATAGAACTAATCAACCACCAAGTTACGAAAAGTAACTTTTTTATATGATAAATTCTACTTCAAAATATCTTGTGTTATGTACGGCGCTTTTAACTTTCTATAATTAAGTATTAGCTTCTAAAAATATTATACTATTCAAAGAGCCTAAATTTTTTACATAACCTTCTAGTTTTATCAAGCATTTCTGTTTGAACCAAAATAAGAGATGCCAAATATTTCCTATTATATATAAAGGTAGTTACTTTTTTTAAGAAGATATCTGTCATTATATTTTTCAAGATTTCTCCTATCAAATAATACGGGACCGTATTTTTCTGTTAACTCTTTGTGATGTTTTCTATTGTCAGCCATTTTAATAATAAAATGAATCTTTGTTTCAGCTAGCTCTTGGATGTTATTTTTAGAGTAATAACCAGAATCTCGCACTGCAAATTTAACATTTATTGATTTTGCAATTAATGTAACTTAAGCGAAGATTTTTAAGTTAAGCTTAAAGCTAGAAAAAATCCTTTGGTCTTTGCAAGTTACAACTTAGAATAGCAAAAAAAATATTTTTTTAATTTTAAAAGGGCAGCATTTAATATAATATTGGCATTTTGATTGCTGCAATTATCTAGTTTGTCATGCAATACTATATTGCGCCGTCCAAGAAGATTAAAGGTAGATGCAAGAAGCTAATATAAATTATCTTATAAGCCCCCTTACTCTTGGTATTTTAGCGCAGCATCTATCCTTTTCGAGCACTCATCTGCCCCTAATATAACTAGGATGTCGTAGAGTCCTGGGCTTGCGGTCTCCCCAGTTAAAGCCAGGCGCAAAGGTTGTGCCAGCTCACCTTTTTTAATACCGTGCTCTTTGGCCAGCTCGTCTAATATTTTGTCAAAGTCTTCGTGGGTATTGGGAATCTCTTTTAAGGCCTCCTTTAAGGAGCTTAATGATTTTCTCCCGCTTTCTCCCAGGAGCTTTTTGGCGGCTGTGGGGTTCAGTACTAGGTCTTTGGTATAGTAAAAGGCGGCCTTTTGGGCCATTTCTTCTAAGGTCTTTCCCCTTTCCCTGACAGTTAAGACTATTTTTTCTAAAGCCTCTTCATTGGGGGGCAGAGCATCTCTAGCGGAAAGGAAAGGCTTAAGTAATGCTGCCAGCTGGGGGACCGGGGTCTCTTTAATATAGTGAGAATTTAACCAGTCTAGCTTATTTTTGTTAAATACAGCCGCGGACTTTCCGACACTTTGCAGATTAAACGCGGATACCATCTCAGGGAGGCTAAAAATCTCCTGGTCCCCGTGGGACCAGCCCAGGCGCGCTAGATAATTTACCAGGGCCTGGGGCAGGTAGCCCATCTCCCGGTAAGCTAAAACCGAGGTGGCTCCGTGTCTTTTGGAAAGCCTTTTTTTGTCTTCCCCCAGGATCATGGGCACGTGTCCGAACTGGGGGATGGAAAGCCCTAAGGCTTCATACAGGAGTATCTGCCTGGGGGTATTATTGACATGGTCGTCACCCCTTATGACGTGGGTTATCTCCATGGAGGCGTCGTCGGCCACCACAGCCATGTTGTAGGTGGCAAGCCCGTCTGCCTTCACCAGCACCAGATCGTCTAACTCGTCATTATCTATAGTTATTGGTCCCTTTATCAGATCCACCCAGCTGGTGGTGCCGCTTGAGGGCTTTTTGAAGCGGATTACCGCCCCTGGCGCCGGTCCTAAGCCCAATTCTCGGCAATGGCCATCATAGCGGGGCTTGTCCTTGGCCTCTAGGGCCCTGGCCCTAAGCTCTTCTATGCGCTGTGGGCTGCAGTGGCAATAATAGGCGCCTCCGCTCTTTAAAAGCTTGTCAACATAAGTTTTGTGAATATGATTTCTCTGGCTCTGGAAGACCGGCTCACCGTCGTAATCTAGACCCAACCATTTTATGGAAGCTAAGATATCTTCCGTAAACCTTTCTTCTGAGCGCAGTGCGTCGGTGTCCTCTATCCTCAGGACAAAGACCCCATTCTGGTTACGGGCAAGTAACCAGTTAAAAAGGGCGGTGCGTGCACCGCCTATATGCAGGTGTCCCGTGGGACTGGGGGCGAAACGGGTCTTCATAGCTAGCTCCTCTAATGTGGGGGGTAAGCCCTAAAAGAACATGATACTAACACCGGCCAAAAGCTGCGACAAGTATTGTTTTTTTTGCTTCGATGGGCTAATATGGTTAATTCATATGTGCCCTTACGGGCCCTTAAGCCCCAACGCCTTATCTTGACGGGCTCTTAAATCAAGGATGCCCCTCATAAAGGAGGAAATTGTGAGAAAACCATTTTTGGCTGGCAATTGGAAGATGTACAAGACCGGTACTGAGGCGGTAGAGTTCATCAAGGCTTTTGTTCCTCTTTTGGGCTCCCTTTCAGATAGGGAGGCTGCCTTAGGGGTACCTTTCACTGCCATTGCCCAGGCGGCTGAGGCCGCGCAAGGCACTGGCATTCTCATTGGTTCCCAGAACATCTATTTTGAAAAGGAAGGGGCATTTACTGGGGAGATCTCAGCTGGCATGGTAAAGGCGGCTGGGGCCTCCTTTGTTATTTTGGGGCACTCGGAGCGCCGGCAGTTCTTTGGCGACACAGACCTGTGGGTATCCAAAAAGCTAGCTGCAGCAGTAGCCATGGACCTTATTCCTGTGGTTTGTGTGGGTGAGACCCTAGCTCAGAGGGAGGCCGGAGACGCCTTTAAGGTCATATCCGGTCAATTGAAAAATAGCTTAGCCGGCCTTACCCCAGATGCGGCAGTTAAGCTTATTATAGCCTACGAGCCGGTGTGGGCTATAGGCACTGGCAAGACCGCCAGCGCAGCTGAGGCCCAGGAGGTCCACGAGCATATCCGCAAGGAGCTAAGTTCCCTCTTGGGTGACAAGGTGGCAGAGGCCACCAGGATCCTCTACGGCGGCTCGGTGAAGCCGGATAACGTGGCGTCACTTCTGAGTCAAAAAGACATAGACGGGGCCCTGGTGGGAGGGGCAGCCTTAAAGCCCGACTCCTTTGCCCAAATAGTGAAATTTGGCGGATAGCGGACTTCTCTATCCGAAATATAAGCTAAAAAGAGTATTTTTTAATGGAAAGCAGTTTTCTAGAGTCCTCTATAACCGTGCTCCACATCTTAGTGGCCCTGATTCTCATGATTAGCGTGCTTTTGCAGTCCAGCAAGAGCTCCGGACTAGGTTCCGCCTTTGGCGGTTCCTCATCTTCGGTTTTTGGCTCCCGCGGGCCCTCCACCCTCATTTCCAGGGTTACGGCTGTTTCCGCGGTCATTTTTATGGTCACCTCCCTGGTCTTGGCCCTCTATGCCAAAGGCTCTAGCAGCGAGTCCATCATAACCGATCAAATGCAGCAAGGGGCACCCCTTGCCGTTGCAGCTGAATCCCCCCAGACCCCTAGCGATACTACTGCCACTGAACCCACAGCAGCACCCTTGGTGGTTCCCCCTGTGCAGATACCCCCGGACAATACCGGGGCTCCAGAAGAGGGCGCCTCCCCTCCGGCGGCAGGTTCTGACTCCGAATCTCCCGCAGCTGACAGTAGCTCTGAGGCTCCAGCTGAAAGCGCTTCCCCGGCCCCTGAAGTAACCGATGCTGCAACCCCTGATCCAGCCCCAGAAGCAACCGAAACAACTGATTCCGAGGCCCCAGCTTCCGAAGAGTCTGAGGCTTCCGAAGCCTCCCAAGAGGGGGCAGCTGGGGAGAGCGCGGAAGGGTCTTAAGCTGGCAAGCTGGCTTTAGAACTTGACTCAAATGGGTGCCCTGTTCATAATACCTTGTTCCACAAGTACCCGTTTTTTTGGGTATGATTTCTAATTTGGGGGCTATGAGAGTGGAAAACGTCAAAGAAAACCTCATATTTTCCCTGGACGTCTGGCCGGAGACCGGGGTAAGCTGTGACTTTGCCCTGTCTCCTTCGGTTATTCTGCCCTATCTTACAGCTGGCGAAGAAGATTTAGGCGAGGTCCCCAATATCCTCACCTCTTTAAGGGGCCATCTGGACCTACAGCTTGCTGGAAAGCGGCTCCTAGTAAAGGGTAATTTTGCGGTAAAGACTGAAATGATGTGCTCCAGGTGTCTTTCAAACTTCATTGGCAAGGTGGGAGATACCATAGACGAGGTAGTGGAGCTGGGTCGAGGGGAAACCTTATCTCCAGACGAAGACCCCGAAAGCTTCATAGCGGTAAGAGACGGCAAATTCGATCTCTCACCTTTAATAGCAGAACTTTTTTGGCTCTCCTGGCCAGTGCGCGCCATCTGTCGCCCTGACTGCAAGGGCTTGTGTCCTGGTTGCGGAGCCAATTTAAACGACGGTACCTGTCTCTGCCATGAGACCAAGGTGACCCGCCACTAGTTTTAAGGGGCAGTGACCCCATTATTTTTTTGTTGAGGTTTTTTTATGGCCGTTCCTAAGAGAAGACAATCCAAGATGAAAGGTAGGCTGCGCCGTACCCATTACACCGCTATCACGCCAACGCTTTCTGAGTGCCCTAAATGTAGTCAAATTATCATCCCCCACATGGCCTGTCCCTATTGCGGAGAATACAGGGGCCGTGAAATCCTGGTTCCGAAGATGAAAAAGAAGCTCAAAGCCAAGAAAGCATCAGAGACCTAAAATTAGGCTTCATATGGCGAATAAGGTTGTAATAATAACTGGCGGCACAAGAGGCATAGGCAAGGCCATTGCCATGGCATTGGCTGATGGTAATACGTTAGTGCTCACCCATACCAACCCTAATTTTACTGGCGATGCTGCACTTATTTCCGAGCTCAGAGAAAAAGGGGCAAAAGAGGTCATAATCAAGGTCTGGTTGGTACAGGACGAGACTGCCTCACAAAATGCAGTAGCTGAGATTATTGCCAGCTACGGCCGCATCGATGTCCTTGTGAACAACGCCGGCATCACCAGGGATAATCTTTCCTTGCGCCTCTCCAAGGAGGACTGGGATAAGGTCCTGGAAGTGAACCTCTTTGGTGCCTTCTTGGTATCCAGGTTATGCGCCAAGCATATGTTAAAAGCCCGTTATGGCCGTATTATTAACCTAAGTTCCGTAGTAGGATTTTCAGGAAACCCCGGTCAGGCCAATTACAGCGCCTCTAAAGCGGGTCTTATTGGCCTTACCAAGACCCTGGCCTTAGAGTACGCCTCCAGGGGAGTTACTGTAAATGCTGTAGCACCTGGTTTTATTTCCACAGACATGACGGAAAAGCTCTCCCAGGAACAAAAAGCGGCTTATCTTGAGAAAATCCCTTTGAAAAGCTTTGGAAGCCCTGATGACGTGGCCAATGCTATAGCCTTTCTCGCTTCGGACAAGGCCTCTTATATCACTGGCCAGACCCTTCATGTAAACGGTGGGCTTTACCTATAAATCTTGTAAATTAACCCAAAAGATATATATTTTACGGGCCCCAGAGCCCTTACCGCCAGAGGGCGTTTTTTTTGTTAAGGAGTTATAAAGTGTCAGACGAAATATTGGAACGCATAAAGAAAGTAGTCACAGATCAGTTGACCGTAGATGCCAGTGAGATCCTCTTGGAGTCTTCCTTCCAGGACGATCTGGGGGCTGATTCTTTGGATCTGGTGGAGCTCATCATGGGCATGGAAGAGGAGTTCGAGATTAAGATCGACGACGAAACTGCCCAGAATCTCAAGACTGTAAAAGATGCCCTGGACTTCATAGTCCAGAAGACCGGCTAAAGATAATGAGGACCAAAGATCCCAGAAGGGTGGTGGTGACGGGTATTGGACTCGTGACCCCTGTGGGTACGGGCACAGAAAAAGCCTGGAAGGCTATCTTAGCTGGAGAAAGCGGCGTCTCTCCCATATCTCGCTTTGACGTCACCGGCCTTAAGACCACCATTGCTGCTGAGGTAAAGGACTTTAATGCCGAGGACTTTTTAGATAAGAAATCGGTTAAGAGATTGGATCTCTTTATCAAGTACGCAGTCGGGGCCTCCAAGATGGCCTTAGAGGACTCTGGGATCACACTTACCCCAGAATTATCTACAGAGACTGCCTGCTCACTTGGTTGTGGTCTGGGAGGACTCCAGACCATGGAGGACAATCATTCCCTCATCGTGCAAGGACGACCCGACAGGATTAGTCCTTTTTTTATCCCCATGATGATAGGCAACATGTCTTCCGGGATAGTAGCTTTAGAGCTGGGCATAAGGGGACCCAACTATCTCTGTGCTACGGCCTGTGCCGCCGGTGCCCATGCCATAGGGCTGGGCTTTCAACTCATCAGGGATTCTGGCTATCAAATCGTGGTCTCTGGTGGAACCGAATCTGTCATCACGGATTTGGCGATAGCTGGTTTCAATTCCTTAAAGGCCCTGTCCACCAAAAACGAGGACCCCACCCATGCCTCCAAGCCCTTTGATCTAAGGAGGGACGGCTTTATCCTAGGGGAGGGCGCCGGGGTGCTCATCTTGGAAGAAAGAGAGAGAGCCATAGCGCGCAATGCCAAGATCTATGCCGAGGTCTTGGGCTTTGGTGCCAGCTGCGATGCCTTCCACTTTACAGCCCCCCCGGAAGACGGGGCAGGTGCGGCTTTGGCTATGGAAAACGCCTTAAAGGACGCTTCCAGCTTTGGCCTAGTGCCGGAGGATATTCGTTATATAAATGCCCATGGCACTTCCACGGGACTAAACGATCGCATGGAGAGCCTGGCTATTAGAAATGTCTTTGGTGAACACGCCGCAAAACTAGCCGTAAGTTCCACTAAATCTATGACAGGACACCTTTTAGGGGCTGCTGGAGGGGTGGAGGCGGCCTTTACTGTCCTTGCCATAAGAGATGGGATCTTACCACCCACCATGAACTATGAGGTCCCCGATCCAGACTGCAATCTAGATTACGTGCCCAATAGCGCCCGAAAACAAAAGCTCAGTTGCGCCATGACAAATTCCTTTGGCTTTGGTGGCACCAATGGGGTCCTAATCTTTGGAGCCCCAGGGGCCTGGGAGCTAAAGGACATTTAATTACAAACGAAAAATAAGTCTAAAGCTAAAAAATTAATAAAGGAGCGGCAATGAACCTGAAATTATCAGTTATAGCTTTTTTTTTGGTATTTTTTGTGACTTTTAGCAAAGCTCCATTAGCCTTAGCCATAGGAGATGTTGGGGAGGGCTATAAGAGCTTCACCTTGGGAGACCTAAAGCTTACCGCCTTATCAGATGCCACGGGACAGATGCCCTTTTCCCTTTTCCATGGGATAACAGAAGATGAATTGAATGTCATAGCCTCGGCGGCTAATATGGAAGGCGCCTTAAATAGTTGGATAAATGCTTTTGTGGTGGAAAAAGACTCAAAGTTATACCTAGTAGATACTGGTACCGGCGCCAAGGTGGCGGAAAACCTTGTAAAGGCTGGCTATAAACCCGAAGATATCGACTTTGTGCTCATCACCCATTTCCACGGGGATCATATAGGAGGTCTAATTGACTCTTCTGGAAACCCCGTCTATTCCAAGGCAAAGGTCTACGTACCGCAAAAAGATATGGACTATTTCATGCCGGAAACCGCCACTGTCCCAGGTGGGGATTTGGCCCGTAAGGCCTTGGCGCCCTACGAGGATTCCGAACGCTTAGTCATCTTTGACAGCGACATGGAGATAGAGCCCGGGGTTGAAACTATAGCCTCCTACGGGCACACCCCTGGCCATAGCGGCTTTTTATTTACCGGAACAGATGGGGAGCTTTTAGTTTGGGGAGACATAGTTCATGCCTATCTCGTGCAATTTGTCCGTCCCGAGGTAACTTTAACCTACGACGTGGATGAAGATACGGCAAGGGCCACCAGAGCAAAGGTATTGGCCGAAGTTACGGAAAAAAATCAAGTCATTGCCGGTGCCCACTTGCCTTTCCCAGGGGTAGGAAAGGTAGTAAAAGCTGGTGAGACTTATCGCTATAACCCCTATGGGGATTAAGGGGGCAGCGCTTGATAGAAAAAGACAATACTATTGCCTTGGGATCGGATCACGCTGGCCCTGAATTGAAGGCTAAGATAATAGAGCATTTAAATAACCAAGGGTATAAAACTTTGGACTTAGGGTGCCCAGTGGGAACGGAAAGGGTGGATTACCCGGATATAGCCTCCAAGGTGGTGGCAACTATTTTGGAGGGCCAGGCGCATTTTGGGATATTAATTTGCGGGACAGGTATCGGTATGAGCCTGGCAGCCAATAGGGTTCCCGGGATAAGGGCCGCCAATTGTAATTGGGAACTTACCGCACGCCTTGCCAGGGCCCACAATAACGCCAATATCCTCACAATAGGTGCCAGGATTTTAGGGGAAACCCTAGCTTTGTCCATTGTTGACAGCTTTTTTGCCACTTCCTTTGAAGGCGGCAGGCACGCAGAGCGCTTAGCTCTTTTTTGATTAAATACACAAATAAATTATAAAGAGAATGGGAATTTATGTCCTCTTCCAGAGATTACCCCATAGATAGTCAACTTTTAAACATACTTACAAGGGAAATGAATCGCCAGCGGGACAAGTTGGAGATGATAGCTTCGGAAAATTTTGTCTCCGAAAACATCTTACGCATTACCGCCTCGGTATTCACCAATAAGTACGCCGAAGGCTATCCAGACTTTCGTTATTACGGCGGCTGCGAGTACGCCGATGAACTGGAGATCTTAACCCAGGGGCGGGCCCGTAAGCTCTTTGGCGCAGAGCACGCCAATGTCCAACCCCACAGCGGCTCTACAGCCAATATGGCAGCCCTTTTTGCAGTATTAAAGCCTGGCGATCCCATCATGGGTATGGATATGGCCCATGGCGGGCATCTCACCCACGGTGCCCCGGTGAGTTTTTCAGGTAAACTCTTTAAATCGCATTCCTACGGGGTGCGCCAGGATACCGAACAGATAGACTACGAGGCCTTGATAGCCCAGGCCGAAGAGGTAAAACCCAAGGTAATAGTAGCTGGGGCCTCATCTTACCCCAGGATCCTGGACTTTGAAAAGTTTCGCCAGGCAGCGGATAGGGTAGGTGCCATACTGTTAGTGGATATGGCACATTATGCCGGTATGGTGGCAGCCGGGCTCTATCCCTCACCTGTGCCCCACGCCGAGATAGTAACTTCCACCACCCACAAGACCCTAAGGGGTCCCAGAGGCGGGCTTATCTTATGCCGCAAGCCTTTTGGGAAAGCCATAGACGAAGAGGTCTTCCCTGGGATCCAGGGAGGGCCCTTGTTGCATGTCATAGCCGCCAAGGCTGCGGCCTTGGGTGAAGCTTTGGAGCCGGACTTCATAGACTACCAGAGGCTTATTTTGAAAAATACTCAGCGCCTGGCCACCCGCATGGCAGACGCTGGCTTTAGGTTGGTATCTGGAGGAACGGACATCCACCTGGTCTTAATCGATCTAAGGACTAAACATCTTACGGGCATCCAGGCGGAAGAGGCTCTGGATAAAGCCGGCATCACAGCCAACAAAAACACTATTCCCTTTGATACCCAGCGCTATACCGTGACCTCGGGACTGCGCCTGGGAACAGCTGCTTTAACTACCCGAGGTATGGTGGAGCACCACATGGATGAGGTGGCTGACTTTGTGGTCTCAGCCTTACGTAGCGTGGACGATGAGGGGCAGCTGAAAAAGATTAGGGAGGCAGTGGCGGCTTTCACAAGAAAGTTTCCCCTCTACCCGGGCTTGGAGTTTTAACTCTTTTTTTATAGCCCTAGGGTACCTTGGTAACTTATATCCTCGCGCTAATTTGGCTTTTTTTATGGGACCTAAGGCCATTGGAGGGTCAACATGATGGGAAAGGGAGTATTGTTTGACCACGCCCGCCGCGAGCGGATAGGTCTTCCTGAAGCGGTCTTTTCCGAGGGTAAACCCTTTATCGTACTAAAGGAGCTCTTAGAGGACTTCTCCCAGAAAGGGCCAATACTTTTTACCCGTTTAGCTCCGGAAATCTTTAGTCAGATGAGCCCCCAGGTCAAAGAGGCCTACGACTATGACCCGGTATCCCAGACGGCCTTTGTAAGTACCCTTCCAGCTAGGGATAAGTCACTCACTGCAGCCGTGGTCTCAGCCGGGTCAGCTGACTCCCGGGTAGCTAGAGAAGCCTCGCGCACCTTAACTTACCTGGGCTTTCCAGTAAGCTTAATTGAGGACAGCGGGGTGGCAGGCCTCTGGCGCCTTTCCGATGCCTTAGAGCGCATAAACGCCCATAAGGTTATCATAGTTGTAGCCGGACTGGATGCGGCCCTGGCATCAGTTTTGGGCGGACTCACCCCCAGGCCCATCATAGCTGTCCCCACCTCAGTGGGCTACGGAGTAGCCAGGGGAGGGAGATCTGCTTTAGCCAGTATGCTTTTAAGCTGCTCACCGGGGATTACAGTTACCAATATAGATAATGGGTACGGGGCAGCTACGGCAGCTGCGCGGATCTTAAACCTATTGGATTCAAAAACACCTCCGGAGGCAGGATAAAAGGGAGCTCTTATGGCGCCGGGCATAGGTTTAAGCGAAATAGTATTTATCGTACTCATAGCTTTAATCGTCGTAAAGCCAGAAAAGCTCCCGGAAACGCTATCCAAGTTATTTAAATTTTTAAAAGAGATCCGTAGCTATATTGGCGGCCTGAAAGATAGCTTAGGAAAAGAGCTATCCAAGTTTCAGACTCAAGAAGCCCTAAAGGATTTAAAAAATCTAAAAAACGACATGAGGGATCTGAAAAATGGCCTGGAAAGTCCAATATCCGGCCAGGACGAAAATATTTTTGACATGGGCGAAATCTATGGAGACTTTGAGGGCACCCTTGGCAAGATAAATAAAGAAGAGGGGCTCCAAAAAGAACCAATAACCGCTACTTCTAATGAAAAAGAAAATATTAACTCCATAGATAAAACCCCACCCGCCCCTCTGGAAGAGGATGCCAAAGAGGCAGGGCAAACAGAAAGAGAGGCAAATTTTAAGGAAGAAAAGCCAAAAGAACAAAGTGGAACTGAAAAATCCCAAGCTAAGCCCACCAGCTCTAAAGGACTAGTTCCATGACTAGGGTCGACAAAAAGGCTGAGAAAAATGGCACTGCTATACCTCAGAGCCCCCTTAAGTCACAGGATGATGCGGTAAAATCTGAAAAGGACTCTTCATTAGAAAACGTTCTATCTGATGATTTTATAGAGGCCCCAGAGGAAAAAGAGCAATCCTTTCTAGAGCACTTTGCCGAGCTGCGGGGAAGAATCATCAAGGGGCTTTTAATTGTGCTACCCTTTGTGCTCATCTCCTATGAGCTAGCGCCGGCTATTTTACAATTTTTTGCCAGACCCTTAATTGCGGTAATGCCTCCTGGCCAGGGGCTCATAGCTACAGCCCTCCCAGAAACCTTTATGGTGACCTTAAAGATCTCTTTGTGGGCAGGCTTGTTTTTAAGTGCGCCTTTTTGGCTCTATCAGTTCTGGGCTTTTTTGGTCCCTGGGCTCTACCCCAAGGAAAAAAAGGCCATCTTGAAGCTTACGGTCATGGCCTTTTTGCTCCTAGTCTTAGGGGCGATTTTCGCCTATGTCGTGGTCCTTCCTATAGGCTTTAAGTTCTTTGTGGGTTTTGGGGGTAATACTGTTACCATCCTCCCTGTCATCCATGAGTACCTTTCCTTGGTGATGACGCTACTAATAGCTTTTGGGGTAGCCTTCCAATTGCCCCTCCTATTACTATTTTTAGCCCACATAGGGATAGTAAACTCGCAAAAACTAGCGCGGTTTCGCCAATACGCCTTACTCATAATTGTAATTGTTGCGGCCTTTTTGACACCTCCCGATGTCATAAGTCAGATTCTTATGTCTATTCCCATGTATGGGCTCTATGAGTTAAGCCTCTTTCTCATAAGGCAAAGAGAAAGCTCCCTAAAGGATAATGAGGACGAA
>JAITII010000059.1 GCA_031279515.1 Deltaproteobacteria bacterium | reverse complement strand
TGGGCCTTTTAGGCTTTATGTGGCTTAGTGGTCCTTCCAGTAACGGTTGGAAAGCGGCAGGCTGTTTTGATAGAACTCCAGGTATTTAAAAATACACTGTTTTAAAGCCTTGCGCTCAGAGACTTCGTGGATACCCCTTATGTCCCCAAAAAAGTCCAAATGATCATAGATTTGCTTAGAGTTCCGGCAGAGAGCCTGGGCCCGAATATCCTCTTCATTGACAGGAAAGCCCCTGGCTTCCATGACCCTGGGGCCGGTAAAGATGACTAGGGCCTGGGGTTCAGCCAAGATAACGTCTCCTAGGGCTGCATAGCTGGCAATGGCGCCTCCGGTGGAGGGGTCTCCCAGGATGGAGATAAAGGGAAGTCCTTCCCTCTTTAAGCGGGTTATGGAGTTTACGGTTTTAACCATTTGCATGAGGGCAGGGGTGCCTTCCAGGACCCTTGCTCCTCCAGAGCAGCAGAGACTAATTAAGGGGAGCTTTTTAGTGATGGCGTATTCACTAAGCCTAAAAAACTTTTCCCCGAAGACCACTCCCATGGTACCCCCGGCAAAGTGAAACTCACAGATGGCCAAGGCTACAGGGTGCCCGAAGATAGTCCCCTCCCCGGTGACTAAGGCCTCGTGAAAGGGGCTCCTTAGATCCTGCTTTTCGATGAACTCTTTATATTCCGGGGTGAGTAAGCTGGGGTGGAGGAGGTGATGGACGGTTAGATCTCCGTTCATCTCTTTGAAGCTATCTTTGTCCGTAAGGCAGTTTATCCAGCCCATGGCACCCATGATGCGGGAGTGACCGCATTTGGGACAAACATAGTGGTTTTCCATGAAGACTGAAAGGGGGATTATCTCCCCGCAACCAGGTTCCTGGCCTCCCTTACGGTTCATGTCGCCACATTTTACGTATTGGCCGGGGTAGGTGGCTGGATCCCTTTCTGAACCGTAGTCCTCGCCCTGCTGGAACTCCTGGTGGTGGGGTAAGGTGAGGTCAAAGGTCTTGATATCTGGTGGGGCCGTAAACTCCTTTTTCCAGATGGGGGTCAGAAGAAAGTAAGAAGACCAGCTGCGAGTTTTTTTAGTTGTATCCTCTACATAGACTCCAAAGGCCCTGGCCCTGGAGCGGCGCACCCGCAAAAGGGCCTGGATCTTCCTACGAGCTAGATCTTTAACGTTTCTCTCTAGCCAATTTTCCAAAACCGTAGCATAACCGTCAATGTCTGTAACGGATTTGGGGCAAGAAAGGACATGGTCTATGATCCCTAGCTCTAAAAGCTCTCCGGCAGTGGGTTTGGAGATTAAAAGGGCTTCTTTGACCTTGGTTGAATCCCTAAAGACTATGGCAGCTAAGGATTCTGGAGGGGCAGTGGCGTACAGGGCGTCGTCGAATTGGGCGCGGCGGTCGGTCATTTGGATAGCCAAGGCCCCGCCACTGCCGCCCTCTCCTATGACCGCAGAGACCGTGGGTATGGGAATAGTAAGAAAGTCACGAATAAGATGGGCTATAAAGAAGGCTTGGTAGTATTTAGCCGACTCCATAGAGATGTCTGCGCCGTAGGTGTCAATGAGCGTCACTATGGAGACAGGGTCGCCCAAAAGGCGCCTGATATTAGCTTTGTGGAGAAATCTAACTATGAAAGAGTGGTCTTCGGCGGTGAGCATGCCGTGATTAAGTTTTGCCAAATCCTCCTTGGTACGGAGGTTTTCTGGCTTTGGCTTCTGCTGGGCGATGACGAAGATATTGCGGCCCCATTGGTCCACCTCCCCCAAGATAAGGGAGCCTGTATGGGGAGTAGCTTTGCGGAACGAGGGGAAGATGGCCTGGATTAGGTCACTGGAACGGGGTCTTAAAGGCGAACGGGTCCTCTTGCGAAAGAGTTCCACGATATCAGAGGGAGCATTGGACATTTTCTCTCCGAGCTGGTCGAGTGATTATTTGCTTTTCTATCTATAGGACTTAATTTGGCATAGCTTTGCGATGCTATTAATTTCCAAGACCTTTAGTTTATTAAAGATCGTAACATAGCAGCGGCTATTTTAGCGCAAAAAATGTGTCATTACAAGCGCACAAACCCGAAACAACCACAACAAACTGTGAATTTATATATAAACAATTTTGAATATTAATATTTTTTATTATAATACGGATTTTAGTATTAAAATACTAGTAATCTGCTAAATTGATTTAAGTTCCATCGGGCCAAAAATGAGCGAGAAAAAAGGCTTTATTGTGTTCATTAACCACAATTTGTAGTGGTAATCTGCATGTTTATCCCTTAAAAGTTGAAGATTTACCCCTAGATAGCTCAGGAACATATCACAGACAGGCCTATTTGTCACCTTCCATAAGTGCCTCTGATTGTAAATAGTTGCCAAGCTCCAAAAACTGTAGTAACATGGCATAGGCTTTAAGACAATCATAGCTACCCGTTTGGCAGCACCTTTATGTTTGAGCTCTAGGAGGCTTACCAAAACCCTGGTTTTAGGCTCCTCACGTCATATTTAAAGGTAATTTGTAGCTCTATGTGTTGAAAAAAGTTATTTTTTGGTAACATAAGCAAAAGAGGGTATTTCTATTTATTTCCCATATTTTGAAGTCCTATTTTAGTCTAGATTTAAGTTTTCTTTAAAAAGAATCACCTCTTTTCTCAAAAAACCCAAAAGCCATAAAATTCACCTTTAACTTATCTAATTTTCTAGCTTTGTGTTCTATTTTCAATTCTGAATTACACTACCTGCGTACCGCAGATTTTCCCACAGGGGAGGCATCATGAAAAATTGCAAAACTCTTCTTTTAGTCATGGCTGTAGCTATTTTAGCCATGTTTATGTTTAGTGCTTGCGGCGAAAGCACACCGTCAACACCAGCTGCAACTACTCCTGAGCAGCCAGCGGTTTCCACTGATACTGCAGCCCCGGCAGAGACTACTCCGGCTGAGGATGCGGCTGCTACCGATGCTGCCGCTACTACTGATACCCCGGCAGAGACTACGACTGATACCGCTGCAACGCCTGCCGAGGATACAACTAGTGGAGATACGCCACCTGCCGCTGGGGATACAACCACTCCTAGCACTGATGCTGCGGCCCCCGCAGAGGCTCCAGCTGACACACCTACCAGTGACACAGGTGCGGCCACAACTGACGAGGCTACCCCTAGCGACGCTACACCTCCGGCCGAGGAAACCCCTGCAGAGCCGGAAGCGGCCCCGGCCCAATAAGTTTTATAATTTTAGTATCCAAAAATCCCAACAATTTTTAAAGGCTGCAGGCTTTGCTTGTGGCCTTTTCTATTTTTCGCTTTTAAAACCAGATCTTTATTTAATAGCCCGCCCTTTTTTCCCGATAGGATTTATAAGGACTTGGAGTTGTCCTGGGGAAATTAGAGGTGGCCAAATGAAGTCAGTAATCTACTTGATTATCATCTGTATATTTATATAATTCAATATAATTTATTGTATTATTTTAGATTATATTTATATAATAATATTTTATATATTTATTTACTGTTTTATTGTATTGTTATTTGTTATAGTAATATTTTAACTAGTTTATATGTAAGACTGAATCTGTTTTATAAGAAAAATTTATTGTTTTTGTATAAAATAGCTTCTCCAAACTAAATCAGCAGAGCCATGCCCCTGGGCCGCGCTTCTGTTGATTTTTTTGTGTGGCAGCATTTTAGGCCTTGCACCACAAGCTACAATTAGCCTATTGCGCCTTTAGGGCTTTTTAAGGAAACGTATGGCCCTTATATAGATTAAGGGTTTGTTTAAGATGAATTTTTGTACCTACTGAAACTAGCTAAGGTGCGGAAAATATCTTGCTTTAAGGGCAATGGGTTGATTATCTGCGAAGCCAGACTTATTAAGAAGTTATTGGTTTACTATAATATTTTGTGGTTCCTCTTTCTTATTGAATCAAATTATGGGATAATGACAAACGCCTCAGCCAAAGGCTTGTTAGGACCGCCTTCTTTAATCGTTTACTGCGGGAACTCCTATACCCTTTTGAGGCAGAGCTTTGTGGTCAAAGCAAAAAGTCACCTATTGGTCAGAAGCATGAAAAGAGCTAGACCAACAGACCTTTGAAAAACATCTGAAAGAGGCTTTCTGAGAAAATGAATCAAAATAGACCAGCACCACCGCCAAACCCCTTTATAGTTGATGGCTCCGTCCAAAAGTACCTAGCAAATATTGGACGCCCGGAGGAAGCTCCCTTTGTTCCGGATCCCTTTCAACTGGAAGCCATAGAGCTCATAAAAGGCTGTGATGTCATAGTGTCTGCCCCTACGGGCAGCGGTAAGACCTGGATTGCCGAAAAGGCAATAGAGCACGAGTTGTCCCTAGGCAATAATACTTGGTACGCATCCCCTCTAAAAGCCCTGTCCAATTCCAAATTTCTGGAGTTTGGAAAGATCTTTGGCCAAGACAATGTAGGGCTTTTAACTGGCGATCACAAGGTTAATACCGATGCCCCTGTGGTAGTGGGTACAACTGAGATCCTCCGTAACCAGCTTTATGACTCGATGATTAGTATACAAGATGTCGGCTACAACCTGGTCATTTTAGACGAGGCTCATTATTTGGGCGATAAGGAAAGGGGGGTGGTCTGGGAGGAGGTATTAATCTACATGCCTGAAAGGGTGCGCCTTTTGCTCCTTTCCGCCACCATTCGTAATGCCAAGGATATTGCCAGTTGGCTCACCAGAATTAGATCTCGTAAGGTGAAAGTGGTCCAGGGCGGGTCTAGGCCAGTGCCTTTGATCCCTTTGTGCCTCCAAGGTAATCATCTAAGACTCCTACAAAAGACTCACCACAGTAGCAGTTCTAGGATGCGCATAAGAAAATGGAATGATGACTATCGCATTTACGGCTTTGGATTCCACGAGTCTTTAATGTGCTTACATGAATACGATCTCTTGCCAGCCATCTATTTTCTGAAATCCCGGGGCTTATGCAATAGGGCAGTGGCAGGCGTAGAAATGATTTTCCCCGAGTCGAAAGAGCGCTACGAGGCCCGTCAGGTCCTTATTGAAGAGTATTTGTCCAACTGCCCCCTTTTAGAGAAATACCACGACATAAAGAGCTTGAGAATTAAAGCTGTAGCTGCCCACCACGCTGGAAACCTCCCTCAATTTAAGTTCCTGGTAGAAGAGCTCATGACCAAGGGGCTACTTTCAGTCATCTTTGCCACCTCCACAGTCTCAGCTGGTGTAAACTTTCCTGCCCGCTCGGTAGTTATCCCCCAATCCGATAGGTTCAATGGAATCGAGTTCAGCGATCTGACGGCTCTGGAACTAGCCCAGATGACCGGTCGTGCCGGTAGGCGCGGCCGGGACATGATTGGCTTTGCCCTCATCATGCCTAGCCAATACACGAGCCTGGGGCTCATGAACTCCCTTTTTAAGTCCCCTCCTAATCCCATCACTAGCTGCCTCAACATTAACTTTTCTATGCTCCTAAACCTCTTGGACGCCTTTAGCCTGGGTGATGTCAAATATCTCCTTTCAAAATCCTTTATGGCTTGGCAGGCGGCTAAGAAGAAGACCAGAAGCGGCTTAACTAAGGCAGTTGAATATATCTGGAAAGAGGTGGAGAGCCATTTAGATTTCTTAATGAAATTCGACTATATAAATAAAGACTTCAGGCTCACGGGAAAGGGAAAAATAGCTTCCAAGCTCCGCCTTGACTTTCCTTTAGTCTATACAGAGGCGATCTTAACTGGAGACTTAGATTTATCTCCGCCTATTTTGGCCTCCGTAGTTGCCAGCATAATAGGCGATAAGCCGACAAAAAACTACTTTACATTATCCCTTATGCCCCCAGAACTTCGCCGAGCCTTGATAACTTTTAGCACGTCCATACAACCCATGACTTCAGAGCTCATGCGCAAAGGCTTTAGAAACCCCTCCTGTGAATACTCCAAGTGCTGGGCAATATACAAGTGGGCTACGGAAAATAACCTTTTTTCAGCCTTGCATGCATTGAGTGGCAAGGAGGAAGTGGGAGATTTTGTAAGGCTAGCCCTCTTGACTGTAGAGTTCTTAAACCAGATCCGCTCTTTAGCCGAGGAGTTTCCTACCCTCGCAGAAAACGCAAAGATAGCCAAGAATATGCTTTTAAAGCCCCCCATTATATAAAAAGGGCTTAAAAACTTCACACTAAACCCATAAAAAAAGCAAAATCCCTTATAGTTAAAGGGATTTTGCTTTTAGAGGTTTAGCTTTATGAAAAGAACGTGCCGTTATTTCTTTTTGGAGGTATTAGACTTTTTGGAACTTTTCTTTTTGTTCCGTGTGGATTTTTTCTTAGCCGGGCTTTTCTTCTTCTTTGCCGGAGCAGCCTTAGGCGCCACGCTAGGCCTATCATCTAACTCCGAAAGGGCCAGTTTCACTGCGCCGTTGGTAACCGCCATCTTCATGGCCTCGGGTAGCGGCTGGGCAGAGGGATCGTCGTAGAAACGCCTGCCACCAACGAAATAGGGGCCGTAGTCTATGCCAAAGGCCGCTGTCTCAGTCACAAGACCTAGGCGGCTGGAGGCTAAGAGAAAGTTGCCATTACCAGAGTAAATGCCCAAAAGGTACTGGGACTGGTTTTTGGGGTCGTGGTATACCAAGAGATCCCCAGGCCTTAACTCATCTTTAGTGATGGCCTTGCCACTTCCCACAATTTCCTTGGGTCCCTTTTGGGAAAGTTTGAACCCGGATTGAGAATAGACATAATTGACAAAAGTTGTGTTGTCAAAGCCGTCTGTTGGCGACGCTGCCCCGGTCTTGAAAGGCCTGCCGGTGAGGCTATAAGCCGTTTCTAGGACGAGAGTAGATATACCGTCTTGTGTTCTCAGACTGCGAGTGGAAGCTGGTGCGTCGTCATAGTATACGAGAGAAGTTACATCCCTGACCTGTAAGGTCTGGGATTTGCTTCGGGAATAATTTGCCAGGAGAGATTCGCCAGCCATCCCAGTCCAGAGCCTGCCTCCCAATCCACGCACTGCACCAGCTGGGTCGATTAGTTGCTCGACTTCAGGGTTATAGGCCGATGGATCTGTTCTGTTGGAGGGGGTGGAGTAGGCTGGATCGATGTAGGGGTCCTCTAGGGACGCGTACTGGAGGCTGTGAGTTTGGGTATTGGGGTTAGCAATTAGGCTTGGAGGCCTAATTTGATACATTTCTTCCTGGATGGAAGCTTGGGTTCCGCTTGTCTGGCGAGCAGTTTGTCTTTTGGAAGAGGCAGTGAGGTTTTGGGAACTGCCGCAGGAAGAGAAAAGTAGAGCGGAAATACATAGGGCTGATACGAGTACAACTGGACACAAGAACTTGTGACACAGTTCTCGGAATTTATACATGGAATTAAATCCTCCTTATCGGCGCCAGTACATACAGTGGCTAGCCGGGAGTTGCAATAAGGCGGAAATACTGACCGCCTTAAGTGAAGATATCCTCCTTGGTTGGCATCTAGGATGCCATAGTTGCAGAAAGCAACTAATTTCCGATATTTACGGCCTCGGAAATGGCCAATTAAGACTGCCCTGCCCAAGGAACAGCCTTGAAAGGCAAGAAAACACAAAAAGACTCACTAGAGCCTTACATGTGGCCATGCAATTAAAAAAAGAGGGTCATTTACTATGCTAAAGCCATTTTTCCCTTAAGGTTACTGGAGAACATGCGCAGTAGCATTAAAAATAACTCGACCCCCATCAGTTATGGTTTCTAATTAAAAAAAGGCAGGAATTTGTCTGATTATTTAGTTTTTGGTATTTTAGGGCAAAAAATCATCTTAAAGGGTAACCCAAAAATACCTATGAGGAAAAGATATATATTTTTATATGATTTTTACTCTGGAGTCAAGAAAAAAATGCATCCTTAAACTATTGAAATCACTAATCTTTTTCCTTTAGTTAAAAAATCATCTCGAAAACCAAGGAAATACTGAGCTTTTCAATTGGAGGGGCGAAAATTTTTTTTACATTTTTTGGGGGGATAAAATATCCATTTATCCCACCGAGAGTTAGGATGCTACCCAAAATATGGAAAGATTGTCGTTATTGCCTCCGATATATAGTAATGTCTAGAGATATTTATCAAGTTTTAAAAAGCGAAATATGGTGAAAGATTTTTATCCCCTTTGAGGATAGAAAAACACCTCTACGCTAATTCTATCCACTGCTCACAGAATCTTAAGATAAATGATTTTAAGCCTTATGTGCAAAGGTTTAAAGAGCGGATGTTTATCCCCAAAATAGAAAGGGAGAAATCTCCAAAACACTTAATAAGCTTGTTTATAAGGTGTTTGTTGGAAGTTCTTAGGCCTTGCGCGGAGGTTTTTTGTGCTAGTCTCTAATTGAAGGTATAAAACCTAGAGGATCACGGGTCCAAAAGGGCCTGATTGGTGGCCTCCATGAGGTTAATGTCCAGGGGACCATGTTCTGCGCAGATAGAGAAAATGTGGTGGGACACTTCAAAGGTCTGGAAATACCAGGTCTTACCTTGGATGAAGTGGTCTGATTTAGCCAAGGGGATAACGGAAAAGTTCCCAGGGTCCATGGCTAGACCCTGTCCTGTGGCCTTCATAACGCTTTCCTTGCGGGTCCAAATGGAGAAAAAGAACTCAGGGTCATCCAGCCTCTGGGTGAAGATCTTATATTCCATGGGGGTGAGAACTTTGTGGGCCAAAGATCCCCCTCCGGTCTTGCGGCCCAGGTGCTCAAGGTCCAGTCCTAGGTTATCCTCTGCAATGGCTATGGCGCATAATGCCCCGGAATGGCTTAGGCTGAAAATGGGGTGCCCAGAGGCTAGCTCGGGTCTTCCTGAGGGCCTGATTATTATGTCCTCGTCCTTGGTAACATTGAGATAGCGGCGCATGAGAAGGCCTGCGCACATGGAGCGGAGCCTATCTTCTTCCTTGCGATAGGCGAGGCACTTGGCCTTCCTGGCCGGGGGCAATAAGGCAAAGGCCCTGGCAAAGGAGTCAAGGAGGTTTAAAGCTTTGGCGAAATAGACCTGTACTTTCAAAAAAACTCCCGTTTACTTATCGCGTAAGCAAGACCCCGCTTAAAGATAAGTGTGCTCTGTGCACCACGTTAATGCTGTCCACAATATTTGGAAATGAAAAAAAGAATTCCATCCATATGCTGGGTCTATAATTAAAAATAAGTGCCGCAAAAAAATATTTCAACCTGAGGTTTATCTAAAATTAGCTCCTTAGCGTTGAAAAAAGCTTTGAAGTATTTTGTGGCTATCAAAACAAGAAGGCCATATATAGTATAGTTCCCCTTTAAAAGGAATTAAGCCGTTTTTTGGCTATAATAATTATACCATAGCCTCAAAACGGGCCAAAAGGCGTTAAAACGTACTTAGGCCCTTAGAGATGAAAAAGGACCAGTAATTTGCCAAGTCAAATATTTGATGAAGCTTATTTTAAAAGTAACCAAAAGTGGTGTAAAATCGTGTAAAGTCATTCCAGCCGAAGGGCGAATTTTTATTATCTCGAGTATTTTCCTTAATCTTACAGGAGTTGCTAATGAATGTAATGTTACTTATGATATTTTTGATTACTCTAGTCATAAGCATTTTTTATATCTCTGGTAAGGCCAGGGCAGACAGTGGGGTCCTAACCCTCTATTTTTCTTGGTCCAGAAACAGTGAAAATATAGCTGAAAATGTCCAGGCGAACACGGGCGAGGCGGCAATTAAAATCGAGCCAGTAGTAGCTTACCCCTTGGACTACAACAAGTGCTTGGAAAAGGCCAAGACGGAACTCAAAGGAAATGCCAGGCCTGAGGTAATAAATGATCCCTCTGTTTTTGATGGCTACGACAAGGTTATTCTTATAGTACCCAACTGGTGGAGTTGCATTCCTATGCCAGTTGTGACCTTGCTTGAGAATGGGAACCTAACTGGCAAGAGCTTCTATCTTATTTGCACCCATGGTGGCGGAGGCATCAGCAAGGTTAAAAGCTATGTGTCTAGTCTTTTGGAAAAAAAAGGTGCCAAGCTCATAGAGTCCATGAACGTGACAGGTGATGGCGGCTGGAAGCTTCCTGGAGACATCGAGGCCTGGCTGAGAAAAAATTCACTTTTTTAGAAAAAAATTCTGCTGTTTTTTATATCCATGCAGTTTTGGCAAAATCCAAAAGAGCTTTACGAAGAGGTTATTATGAAAAAGTTATTTATTTTATTTGCAGCTGTAGCTTTCTTTTTTGCCCTTGGGACAGGACTTGAGGCGCAGGAAAAAAAGATTCTTATAGCCTATTATTCCCTCACAAACAATACGAAAAACGTGGCCTTAGAGATACAAAGGCAAACAGGAGGAGATCTCTTTCAGATAGAGACAGTCGCCACCTATCCTGATGACTATGAAGGTCTCCTGCAAGTTGTGGAAAAAGAACGCAACGACAATGCCAGGCCAGAACTGAAGGCAAAGGTTGACAATATCGAATCTTATGACGTTATTTTTATAGGTTACCCCGCCTGGTTTAGCGATCTTCCCCCAGCTTTGTATACCTTTCTTGAGTCCTACGATTTAACTGGTAAAACCATAGCGCCTTTCTGCACCCATGGTACAGCCCCAGGCGATCAAGATGCCACCATAAAGAGGCTTCAGCCTAACGCCACAGTCCTGGAAACTTTGAAGATATCCGGAAATACTGTCAAAGAGGATCCGGAAAATGCTCCCAAACAACCAGTAAGTGATTGGCTGTCAAAGATTGGAGTAAAATAGGGGAGCTTAGTTTTTATTTGTAGGCGTTTATTAGGTACAATTGTTGTTTTAATCCAAGGGTTAAGCCTTGCCCAACTTAAATATTGCCCAATTTTTTTCGATAAATTTTTTAAGTAGCTTTATGGGGTACCATTAAGAGTAGCTAAAATTGTCTACAGTGATTTAGTTATTATACCCAAGAAGTTACAAATGAAGAATTTTGGGTAATTTTTTCTTTTTACATATAGTCTTTCTGTTAGCTTTCAAAGCTTTCATCAAAGATGGAAAGAGGGGTAACTGCAACTAGAAGCTACCTCTTTTCTGTATTTAAAGACAGAAGCTATAAAGAGAATACTTGCCAATCTTTCTTTACGGGGGGCAAATTTATTAAGCCTTTTAGTTTAGTCGCCCCAGATGGCAGGGTTGGCCCCTATTGCAATTAGATCCGCTTTGGAAAGTTGAAAATCAAATGATCCATCTAGCCGAGTCCAGCAATTATAGGACTCAAGGTGGATGGTGGCACCTTCCGGATTGAAGCTAAGATTACCTAGACTCGCAATAGTATTTATATTATTGCTTAAATAGGTTTGACCATTCGGTCTTCCTCCGCACTCTTCGCTGCCGAAGTATGATGGTGTAGTGTCAAAACCAGCCTTGCAGGTGATGGAATATACAAGGTCAAAATATAAAGGAAGGCTTCTTTCTTTGTCTGGGAAGAGATCACTTAAGTCCATAACATATCCGTCTTTTTTAAAGTTCATCACTAAGTATTCCGTAGTATCTTGATTTCCTCCAAAGAAGGTTATGGTGGTAAAGAACATTGAAAGATAGTCTTTGGAAGCTTTTGTGATTGTTCCTACTGAATCGTAAGTTAGCCAAAGTCTAAAGGAATTTTCATCGCATAAACGTGGATTATCAAAGTGGCTATTGACATCAATATATAAAAAAGAGGCTATGCGGTACATGCTAAAATTCTTTATGATGAGGTCCTGTAGGGGATTGCCAGTCTCTGGATAGGTCATTGAGTAAGTTGCCTTTAACTGATCAGGACAGATAGGGTGTGTAAGCTTTCCTGAAATGGTAGATTGAAGAGTTTCAGCAGAATTCGCTTTCTGGGCAAAAATTGTCACGCTTGCAATCATGGCTATGATAATGCCTAAAATAATAAATCTCATAGTTATCTCCAAGATGTATAAGTTTGTAAGAATTTTTTGTTTTGCTATTCTTTCTACAGCAAAAGTTAAACGAGATTAAGTTTTTGCTGTCGAGGAAA
>JAITII010000015.1 GCA_031279515.1 Deltaproteobacteria bacterium | reverse complement strand
AAACACCTCTCTGGATACAACTACTAGATACTTACTTAGGGATAGGACCAGATGTTACTCTAGGACACTAAATCTAGGGTGCTAATTGCCCTAATGCCACTCAGGATAGGGACTCCCTTGCGAGAGAACTCTCCGGCTCCCGGCGGGTGCGTTTAATTCTACTAAAGCCCCGGACTGGATAAGGCCCTAGACGCTTACTTAGGTATGGTCTGCCAGGATTAAATAAAAGCTTTAAAGATTGGCGCAGAAAAAGTGTGAAAAAAATTTAACATTAGCCAAAAATTATCATAATATAGTATCTATATTCTATAAGTATATTTTCTTAAACTTTTTTTAATTTTTTTGCTATAAGATATTTTTTTTCATATTAGAAGGCAATATAATACTTAATATAATATTATAGAGCCATAATTACTGGAGATTAACCATGAAAATTCTTCTTAGCCAATTTCTTGGAGTACTTCCTACTTCCTGGCCTAGGCCGCTGGGATGGCCCAAAAAAATCAACGCAGTGTTTCAAAAAAGCCTGGGCTCATATCTTTCGTGAACAAATACGAAGGCTCTTTTTCATAGGTATAGCTAGTAGGGTAATACAAGTAAAGTTGAAAAAACTTAGTCATTTCAATAAGATTAGACGTTAAACTTTTCTAACTGCGAAACTCGGGTTAGGGTTTAATAATTAATGAAGAATTTTTTGTCTTTTGTCATTTTGCTAACCAAGTTTTTGTAAATTTCCAAATGGTGCCTTTGCTGCTAAAGCTTTTTAAAGGCTAGCCCACGAGGCCCTTTTACTTTTTAGTTTAAGGCCTTGTCTCTTAAAGCTTTTAAGTATTCTGAAGCACTAGCTATTGGTAGCATGGTTATCTTACCGGAGGCCCTTTCTTTAAGCTCGCACTCGTCTTTTGCAAGGGATTTTTCCGAGACCGTCACCCTATAGGGCAGCCCTAATAGGTCTGCGTCTTTAAACTTTTTTCCCGGCCTTTCGTCCCGGTCATCTATTAAGACCTCAAGGGTGGCGTCTATAAGTTCATTAAAGAGCTTGTAAGTCTTTTCCATGAGGGAGTCATTTTGTACCTGGAGGGGGATTAAGGCTACCTCAAAGGGAGAGAGTGCAACTGGCCAAATAATGCCGTCTTTATCGTGGCTTTGCTCTATAGAGGCAGCTATGGTGCGTCCTATACCTATGCCATAGCAACCCATGATAATAGGTGTCTCGCTGCCGTCTTTTCTGGTGACCTTGGCCCCCAGGGCCTCGGAGTATTTTGTCCCCAACTTGAAGACATGGCCCACTTCAATACCCTTTTTAAAAGAGAGCTCCCCTCCGCAGCGGGGACAGGGATCCCCTTCTGTTGCTAGAGCCAAGTCGAAGTAGCTATGTACTGTAAAATCCCGTCCAGGGGCAGCTCCAATAAAGTGGTAATCCTTTTCCCCGGTGCCTACCACCCCTTGGGCCATTTCTTTTATCATGTTGTCGGCAATTATGGGCACCTTGGCCCCTACCGGAGTCACAAATCCCATGGGCACTCCCATGATGGACTCGGCTTCATTGGGTTCGGCCAGGCGCATGGGGACTCCATTTAGGGCATTTTGGAGTTTTATCGTATTTATCTCCCTATGACCTGGTATGAGGACTAGATAAGGCGAATTGTCCTCTGCGATAAAGAGCATGGACTTAATGATGGTAGCTTCCGGCACCTTTAAAAACTTGGCCAATTGGTCAACATGGCGGCAATTTGGCGTGTAGACCTTTTCTAAAGTTCCTTTTTGGCCTTTGATGAATTTATAGCTTAAAAGCTCTGCCTTTTCCTGGTTTGCGGCATAGGAGCAATGATTACAGAAGACTAGGTTATTTTCCCCCGATTCTGCCAAGACCATGAACTCGTGTGAGTAGCTACCGCCAATGGCACCGCTATCGGCCTCCACAGTTGCAAAATTTAACCCGCAGCGGGAGAAGATTTCCGTATAGGCGTCATACATATCCTGATAGGATTTCCCAGCAGAGTCTTCATCTTCATCAAAGCTATAGGCATCTTTCATGATGAATTCCCGGCCCCGCATGACCCCGAAGCGGGGCCTTATTTCGTCGCGGAATTTAGTCTGGATCTGATAGAGGTTTAAGGGCAGATCCCTAAAGGAGTGGATCTCATGGCGGATGATGTCTGTGATGACCTCCTCGTGGGTGGGTCCTATTACAAAGTCCCTGTCATGACGATCCTTTAAGCGTAGGAGTTCCGGACCGTACTTTTTGTCCCTCCCAGATTCCCTCCAGAGCTCATAGGGCTGGACTGCAGGTAGGAGTAATTCCTGGGCGCCTCTTGTGTTTAATGCAGAGCGGATTATCCGCTCCAACTTGCGCATGGAACGCAGCATAAAAGGCAGGTAGCTATAGATGCCTCCGGCCAGTTTCCGGATGAGGCCCGCGCGGATCATAAGCTTGTGGCTTACAAGCTCGGCATCGGCTGGATCTTCTTTTTGGGTAGGGACAAAGTACCTTAGTAAGGACTGTCCGTAGGGCTCGCCGTAGGGGTCCAGTTTTTCCAAAAGCTTTCTCTCTCTCTCTCTATCCATGTTAAAAGGTCCTTGTGTTCTATCCAAGCTAAAAATTGGCGCGCTTCTAGGTTTGCCTTCCTTAGAAAATCTTGATAATAGCCCAAGCGGGGCATAAACTCAAGGGTTTAGCTAGCCCATTGCAGCGTAAACTCAAGGGTTTAGCTAGCCCATTGCAGCATAAACTCAAAGGTTTAGCTAATAGCCATTGCGCACCCTTTGGGGCAGCGGGCAGCGGGGCAGATCTTAGCCAAAAAGGGCAGCTTTTAGCTTGGCCAGGGCCTCTTCTAGGACTGAGCGAGGGCAGGCTATATTTATCCTTTGGAAATAGCGGCCATTTTCCCCAAAAATGAGGCCCTCATCCAGCCACAGCTTGGCCTTGTGGACTATCAGATCGTTTATCTCCTCATGTGAGCGGCCCAAAGCCTTGAAGTCAAGCCACAAGAGGTAAGTCCCTTCTGGTTCAACTAAGCTTACCCCTTTTAGCTCCTTTTGGATAAAGCTGCGAGCTGTGGCCAGGTTTCCCTGGAGATAGGCCAAAAGTTCACTGAGCCACCCGGCTCCGTATTGGTAGGCGGCGGTGTTCGCAGCTAGCCCCATGACAGAGAGCTGGCTTAAGCCTGTGCGCTCCATCTCTTTGGCAAAGAGTTGTTTAGTTTCCCTATTGGCTATAAAGACATTGGAGATCATAAGGCCGGCCAGGTTAAAGGTCTTACTGGGCGCAGTGCATAAGATAGTAATATCATTGAACCTGGGATCTACGGTATTGAAGACAAGGTGCCTATAACCCTCAAAGACAAAGTCGCAGTGGATCTCATCGGAAAGTACAAGGCAGTTATATTTAAGGCACAACTGGCCAAGCTTTAAAAGTTCCTCGCGGCTCCAGACCCTGCCCACTGGATTGTGGGGGCTGCAGAGTAAGAAGAGCTTGGCGCGGCTAGTTTTCAGCTTTTCCTCAAAATCGGCAAAATCAATGGAGTATCTGCCATTTTCATACCGTAAAGGGCTATCCACCAGGGTCCTTTGGTTATTTTTAATCCCTGAGAAAAAGGGGTAGTAGACAGGGGACTGGATTAAGACTCCGTCACCCTCTTTGGTAAAGGCCTTGATGGCGGTATTTAAAGCATAGACCACCCCAGGGGTCTTTTTTAGCCATTCCCTTTGGGGCTCGAAGCCAAACCTAGTAGCAAACCAGTTCCTAACTGCAAGAAAGTAGTCGTCTTTGGCCTCCGAATACCCGAAGATCCCGTGGCTAGCTACTTTTATTAAGGCCTCTATTACCTCCTTTGGCGTGCGGAAGTCCATGTCCGCCACCCACATGGGAAGTAGGTCTTCTGGCATACCCCTTTCCTTGGCAAAGTCATATTTGATGCAGTTGGTTCCCTTGCGGGGTATTATCTCGTCAAAGTTATAAGGCATAGCTACACTTTTTTTTCGCCCTTAGCCCTTATCTAATAGGGCTCTATGTTAGGCAAGGGCCTGGGCTAGGTCTTTTAAGATGTCTTCTAAGTCCTCTACTCCCAAGGAGAGGCGTAAAAGGCGGTCTGTGATACCCAAGGCCTCGCGCTTTTCTTCCGACACATCGGAGTGGGTCTGAAGTAAGGGGTAAGTAATAAGGGTCTCCACCCCTCCTAGGCTTTCGGCGTAGAGGATAAAGTTTACCTTTTCCAGTACATTTTCAGCTGTCTGTGCCGAGTCCACCTCAAAGGAGATCATTGCCCCAAAACCTTCGGCCTGGCTCTGAGAAAGGGCATGACCAGGGTGCTCAGGGAGGCCTGGGTAGTAGACCTTTTTCACCTTGGGCTGGCTAGTTAGCCATTTTGCAGTCTCTAGGGCATTGTACTGACACCTTTCCATCCTGAGGTGCAAGGTCTTAAGGCCCCTTATTACCAGGAAAGAGTCAAAGGGCGCAAGCCCTGTGCCCACTGTCTTAGTAATATAGCGCAGTCTTTCGGCGTACTCCAAATGGTTGGTTACGATAAAACCCGAGAGCGTATCGTTGTGGCCCCCTAAGTACTTGGTGCCGCTGTGGAGCACAAAGTCCGCCCCTAGCTCCAGGGGCCTTTGGAGGACCGGAGTCAAGAAGGTGTTGTCCACCACCAGCAAGACATCAGGCCCTATGGTCTTACGGACGGCCCTAATGTCGGTTACCATCATCATGGGGTTAGAGGGGGTCTCCACAAAGACGGCCCTAGTATTAGGCCTTATTCTTTTGGCCAAGAGAGACTGGTTGTTGGTGTCCAGATAGTCCACCACCAGGCCCGCCCGCTGACAGAGCACGTTGAAAAGCCTTACTGAGCCTCCATAGAGATCGGAAGTGGCTATGAGGTGATCTCCCGGGGCCAAAAGTCCCATGAAGGCATCTACGGCCGCCATGCCGCTGGTGAAAGCCAGGCCCTGGGCCCCCTTTTCCAGGGAGGCCACCAGGCGCTCTAAAGGCTCCCGGGTGGGATTTTGTACCCTGGCATAATCGTAGCCAGTGGTGTCCCCAACCCCGGGGTGACTAAAGGTGGCAGATTGGTAGATGGGCACGGCTACGGCGCCGGTTGTGTTATTTTTATCTTTGGCGCCGTGGACGCAGATGGATGCGATCTTCATAGACTGTAAACTCCCAGGCCCCAAAAAAACGGCTTAGCAAAATAAATTTACGCGGCTATAGGGGCAAAATATTAAGGCCGCAAAAGAATGGTAAAATATTATTTAAGCAAATAGTCCTTTGGCAAAGCCCCAAAAGGCTTGTGCAAGATTAATGATATTAGCAGAATAGGCCTGAAAAAAAAATATTTGACTTTCGGTAAAAAATTGCTATAATTAAATCCGTCTTTTTGATTCTCACCCACATAACCGCTGATCAGTAATTCCTGAAGGCCGAGAACATCTTACGTGTTCTTGGCTTTTTTGTTTTTAAAGGCAGTAGCCTTAGATTCCATATAGAGCTAATTTTCGTCTTAAGACCAATTAAAACCCATTTTACTAAGAGGTAAAAAATGAGCAAGATCGCAGAAAGCCTAACCGATTTAATCGGTAACACCCCATTATTAAAGCTTAACCGCTATGGTAAGGCCCGCGGGGTAAAGGGTACTCTTTTGGCCAAGCTGGAGTACTACAACCCCTTGGGGAGCGTGAAAGACCGCATCGCCCTGGCCATGATAGAGGACGGGGAAAAGAAGGGCCTCATCAAGAAGGACACCACCATCATAGAGCCCACCAGTGGCAACACGGGCATTGGGCTCGCGTTTGTGGCAGCTGCCAGAGGCTACAAGATAATCCTCGTGATGCCCGAGACCATGAGCTTGGAGCGCAGGAAGCTACTTTTGGCCCTGGGCGCTGAGCTTCAGCTCACCCCAGGCGCTGAGGGTATGAAGGGCGCCATCAAGAAGGCCGAGGAACTGAACGCCTCCATCCCCAATTCCTTCGTGCCCCAGCAGTTCAATAACCCTGCCAACCCCGAAATCCACAGGACCACCACAGCCAAGGAGATCTTAGACGACACCGACGGGAAGGTGGATGTGGTGGTAGGTGGCGTAGGAACCGGAGGCACCATCACCGGCGTGGGCGAGGTCATCAAGAAGAAAAACCCCAAACTCTGGGTAGTGGCGGTGGAACCCTATGACTCTTCGGTCCTTTCAGGGGAAAAGCCGGGACCCCACCAGATCCAGGGGATAGGCGCGGGTTTCGTTCCCAAGGTCTATAACAAAGACGTGGTGGATGAGATCTTCCGGGTCAAGACCCCAGACGCCTTTGAGGCCTCAAGGGAAGTCAGTAAGACCGAGGGACTCCTAGTGGGGATTTCCTCCGGTGCGGCCCTCTATGCAGCTACGGAAATCGCCAAGCGGGACGAATTCAAAGGTAAAAACATAGTTGTAGTCTTGCCCGACACCGGCGAGCGCTACTTAACCACCCAGCTCTTCTTGACCGAGGCTGCTGGTTAAAAGGCTATAATTAAACCCTTCCTTTTTTGTGATATCTGAAACAAAGCGCCAGGGGCCAAATGCCACTGGCGCTTTGCTATCTTCCCACTTAAGTGCCGCATTTAAAATGTCTTGCCCTTTACTTATTTAATAGTTTAGGCCAGTTTTTTACATTTTAAGGCGAGAGACAATTTTATGGCCTAACCCTTTGCCCTTTTGAAATAGCCACCAAGAAGCTGGTAATTAAAAGATACCTTGGCTAATAAGCCAAGGCAAATTTGATAGATTACCGGGGCGCACTTTACCCTGCAAAGAAACCTGTAAGCTTCCAAGGGCAAATAAGAGCCTATAGAGGCAGTTTTTTTACAGCCTGGCCCCCAAAAGGTCCTCTGGGGCGGGTTTTTCCTCGTCTTTAAAATCGTCAACAATAGCTTTAAGCTTGGCTGCCAGTTGGTCCATGGAGCTTAGCTCGCTATTTAAGTAATTGTGTTTGGAATACTCTAAGGCAGACTTCAGGTGGCGTTCCGCGTCTTGGAACTGCCCCATGCCGTACAAAAGAAGCCCAAGCCGTCTGCGGAAGAGACTATTGGAGGGGTCCAGCTCTACGCTGCGGCGGAAGAGAGAAAGCGCCATGCTGTTGTCCTTGCCTTCGTCCCTGTACAGTACCCCCAGGTGAGAAAGACTCTGGGCATCATCGGGGTTAAACTTTACCGCTTGCTTGAAGGCAGCCATGGCGCCGGCCTTGTCACCTGTATCAAGCCTCCCTTTGCCTAGGTAGCTAAAGACCACTCCCCTGCGTCCCTTTTGTTCGGCAGCTCTTTCTAAGTAAGTTAAGGCCTTTTCCGTGTGCCCCAACTCTAAGGCGGTCTTCCCTAGCTGGTAGAGGATCTCGAAGTTATCGGGGGCCAGGGTAGCTGCCTTTTCCAGGGCCTTTTCGGCTTCCTCCGGCTCTCCGGAAAGGAGATAGGAGCAGCCCTTATTAAAGGTGGCCATGAGGTTATCTGGCTCCAGTCGCAAGACATCTTCAAAGGCGGTCATGGCCGCCTTTTGATCACCTAGTCTCCCATAGCAGACCCCCAGGCTATTTAAAATGTTTAGGTGTCCAGGATCCAACTGGAGGCCCTTGCGATACTCTTCTATGGCGCCCCTTATGTCTCCTTCGTCAAAGAGCCTATCACCTATGATGTTAAGTGTTTGGGGACCAAAGACTGTCACCACAGAAGAGCCGGTCATGGCGCTCTCAAGTAAGGTGTCCTTGGCCGCAGTGTGGATGGTCTTGGGGCTTATGACATCCGAGGGCCAGAAGACCAGGCCCATGGAGATACTGGCGCCTTGTGCCATCTGGGTTAAAAAGTCCGTAAGCTTACTGGCCATGTCTTCTGGAGGAGGTGCCCACACAAAGGCCATGGTGCCGGCATCAAAGGGTGAAAGCAGGGTGGGGTTAAATTTTTGGTTTAGGGCAGCGGAAAAGTTTTGCAGTTTAAGCTCAGCTTCGTATTGTCCCTCTAAGGCCAGTAACTTTTCGTGATCGTCTAAGCGGGCCAAGGCAAAGAGCAAAGGTTTATCCGGTTGCGCCAGGTTAATAAGGCTATCTAAAAGCTTCTCCCAGCTCCCCTTGTCCTTTATGGCACATACCGACCGGTGCTCCAGGGCATCGTCCACCCTGGAAAACTCTAAAAGATCTCCGGAAGCTAGGCTTCTTCCCCTATTACCTGCCAGGATATGGGCTAAGCTATAGCTTTCTGCTGTCTCGAAGATGGCTATTTCTCCCTTAACATTTCCCAGATTATCCTTAGCCAAGTAAATTTGACCGGCTGCGGCTCCCATGGAGCGGCCAAGGTTTAGGATAACCCGGTCCTGAGGTAGGACCTGGGTAATCATGCCGCAAGACAGGACCAGGTCCCCGAAGGCAATGACAGGGGAGCGGGGCCCCTGTCTTTGGGCAAAAAAGAGGGCTGTGGCAGCCTTTTCCAGCAATAAGCGGTGGGGTATTGGCTCGCGTGCCAAATGGTCCAAGGTGCCCATGTCTTCTGGGTAGACCGCCATGGCCAAGTGGTAGTGGGCGTTAAGATTGCGGGTGAGTTCCCTTACCCGGGCAGTTTCTAAGGCCTTTCTGGCCTCTTCCGGGGTAGATCTAAAAAGCACCCCTATGCGAGATTCCGCTAGGCGGCCCAGGCATTTTACCCCTGGTAGAGCCCTAAGGTCCCGAATTAGTTTCCTCCTACTAGGTCCCCACTCTGGGCTAAGTTCCCCCAAGGCCAGGACCAAGGGCAATTGCCCGCCCTCGTCTAGGGCCAAAGACTTGGGGTGGGCTTTGGCCACCATGAGCCTTTTGAGCTTGGCCATGAAATATTCGGAGGTATAAAGGCCGCTCTCCCTATCTAGGGTAAGGGCCTTTTTTAAGGCTATCTTTCCCAAAAGGCTACTAGCCGCCTTCATGAGAAATTCCTCTGTCTGAGGATTAAAAACTTCGCCTAAAAGGCTAACATTTAAGGTCCCCAAGTCCCTGCCTAAATGCCTTAAATTGAAGGATTTATAAGCTCCCGGCTCCGGACAATCGCTTATTGTAAATAAGAGATCCGGAAAGAAGCCCTTCATTTCCAAGATGAAATCAGCCTCGTAGCGTTTCAAATCCTTTGGCAAAAGGCGAGTGGAGATTCTCATGAAATGACCTTAGGTATCATGTAAGATTAAAAAAGGGAGTATTTTTTAAAGTGACTATTTAAGTGCAACCGTCGGGTTTGATAAGGCCTGCCATCTTGCAAGCCCCTTTTCCTGGCCCTGATGGGAAGAGCTCATAGATATATTTAAGCTTGAAGCCAGTCACCTGGGTCATGTCTTTGACCCTTGGGGGGTGGCCGTGCTCCTTATGATATGCGCGCAATAGTTCCATGAGCTCGAAGTGATCTTCTGTCATCTCGTCTATTTCCTCCAACTGGCGGATATACTCCACCCATTGGGGACACCAGTTTTCCGCATTTTCTAGAAAACCTTCCTCATCCACCTGGAAAAGGACTCCGTCATGTTCAATAGTGGGCATAGTTTTTCGCAAAAAATAATTATTAGAAGAAATTACGTCCAGATATCAAGTATTTTAGTAAAATTCTCTCTTATTTGCAACTACTTTTGCTGTAAATGGTTAATTATTTTGGCCCCTCTTGGGTTTATGGGTTAAATTACTGAAATATCTTGTAATTTTTAAGCTTTCTGCCCTGCTTTGGCCAGGGGCTGCTATTTTAGCCTTGTAAGCTCGAGGGTGTTAGGGGTCAGGAAAGAGCAGGTGGATTTTGGGACCTCTGGGCAATAATTTAATATGTTAAAATCTTTGGTAAAAAAGGGAAAATTTCCACTATGCAAAAGTGGCTAATTTATAGTTACAAATCTAGTTTTGTAGGGATATCCCTTGCCGCGCTGGTCATTTTCATGTGCGTTTATGCTGGAGCTGCGGCCGGATCTAGCCTTTACCCCAAAAAGGATGAAAATGGACTCTATGGTTATATAGATAAGCTAGGAGCCTGGATGATAGAGCCAAAATATGAAGCTGCCAATCCCTTTGATGCCGATGGGACCGCCTGGGTCCAGGAGGGCTTTGATTTCATAAGGATAGACGCAAAAGGTGCCGTGATAAAAAGGCTCAGCTTTGATATTAGCGGGTTTAAACCCTTTGAGGGGAGCGATTTGGTTATCTTTCAAGACCTAGAAAGTGAGCTCTGGGGCCTTTTAGACAAAGAGGGGGAAGTAGTACTTGCCCCCCTTTACTTAGACATCTTGCCCCAAGGGGCCTCTAGGCAAGCCGTTTTTGAAGATGCCCACCATAGATTTGGATTAGTGGACCACAAGGGAGAGGTGTTAATAGCCCCGCGTTTTTTGTCTCTGGAGGATTTTGATGGTTCCGCGTATCTAGCTGAAACAGAAAACGGCCAAGAGGGCGTCATAGATGAGAAGGGCACCTGGAAGATAGAGCCGATTTTTATTTCAATTATTGGGTTTAGGGAGAATAAGCTTTCCATAGCCGCCAATATAGAGGGGAAATTCGGGTTTATCGATGAGATGGGCAACTGGAAGGTGGAGGCCAAGTATACGGACCTGGAAGAGTTTAATTCCCAGGGACTGGCCTTGGTAACGGTGGAAGACGGCACAATGGGGATTGTGGACATGACCGGAGCCTTGGTGGGAAACGGTTATTTTTCTCGTATCCTAGAGTTTTCCCCTAAAGGATTTGCCTGGGCCAAAGATTTAGGCGGCCTCTGGGGTCTAATTGACACTAAGGCGGACTGGCGGATATTGCCAGGGTTTACTGATGTTAGCCCCTTTTCCCCAGAGGGACTGGCCTGGGTAAAAACCCACAAGTGGGGCGTCATAGATGAGACGGGCAAATGGATAGTTGGCCCCAGCTTCGAGTTTTCCTCCATCAGAGCTTCCTATGGCGGGGTTAGTATAGTAAGCGACAGAGAAGGTTTTATGGGCCTTGTAAATTATCAAGGTGAAATGGTCGCCCCTTTCAAGTATTCCGGCTTTTCCGATTTTGATGAAAATGGATTTACCCTGGTCTTAGCTTTTAGCGGCAAAATGGGGTACATGGACACAAGTGGACAGATGGTCATACCTTTTGACTACGACTATTTAAGTCCTTTTTACTCTAATGGCCTAACAATAGCAGGAATTAATGAAAAAGGCCTGGGCCTATTAAATAAAAAGGGAGAAGTTATAGTGGAGCCTCAATTTGCCAATATTGAGTTCTTTCCCTATCTGGATTATGGAGGATGGCAAGAAGATTTTAGCTGCAACGCATATTGGTGCTATGCTTTTGAAGACTCTTTCTTTGGCAAATTTAGTGATAATTATTTGGCCATTGCAACAGGCGATAATATGAAAAAAGGCTTAATCGATTTAAAGGGCAATTGGTTAGTTGAGCCTTCCTACGATGAGATCTTTTTTTATTCCCCAAAGCTTATGATGGCACAGATAAATGAAGATATTTTATATTTAACTGACAGAGGGCAGGCTAGGGTTCCCATAGGCTACGATATGTCCAGAGAAAAAGAGGATTAATATTTTCTATTGTGGGGCCCCAGCAGAAAAAAGCTCAAAGAGATCCTCAGATTAGCTTAAAATTTTTACAAAAATTTGACTTTTTTCTTTGGCAGAGTGGGCAGCTAAAGTAAAAGAAAATTTTTTCTTTTTACAAAATTTCCCTTTTTTACAAGAGCCTAAGGCAAAAAAACCCCCCTATTTGATTAGGGGGGCGTTTAGTATTTTTTTTATAGGTCTATCTTGGTGCCCAGGACCTTCAGAAAGTCTCTGATCCAGTTGGGATGGGCCGGCCAGGCAGGGGCAGTTACCAGGTTTCCATCTATGTGTGAGTTTGAGGCGGTGCTGTTGGCATCCACATAGGTACCCTTGGCGTCTGTGACATCGGGACCCACGGCGGGGTAGGCACAGGCAGCTCTGCCTTTCAAGACGCCAGCTGTGACAAGGATCTGAGGTCCATGGCAGATAGCGGCTACGGGCTTATTCTGAGCGAAGAATTCCTTGACAATCTCTATCACCCGTTTGTCCAGGCGCAGGTATTCCGGGGCCCTACCTCCAGGAAGGCAGAGGGCATCATAGCTTGAGGGTTTGACCGCATCAAAGTCGGCGTTCAACGTGAAGTTATGCCCCGGCTTTTCAGAATAGGTCTGGTCTCCTTCAAAGTCGTGGATCGCCGTGCGTACAGTGTCTCCGGCCTTCTTGCCAGGGCAAACTGCAAAGACCTCGTGTCCCACTGCGGCAAGGGCCTGGAAGGGGACCATCACCTCGTAGTCTTCCACAAAGTCTCCAACGATAAAGAGAATTTTTTTTGAGGCCATGATAAGTCCTTTCGCGTAGTTAGTGAAGATATAATTTGAGGCTAAAATGCCCCTTTAAAGCTAAAGGTCTTATGATTATCGGGAAAATTGGAAAAAGAAAGATAGGCTGAAAATAATTTTAGCAGCTACAAGCAGGCCGTTCAACAAGGGGGGAAATTTTTTTTACTCCTTTTCCTGGTCTTTGGAAGGGGTCAAGAGTTCAGGGCGTTCTGAAATGGTCTTTTCTACGGCTTTTTGTTGGCGATAGAGTTCTATCTGGCGATGGTTACCGGAAAGAAGGGTGTCTGGTACCTCTAGACCTTTATAGATGCGGGGACGGGTATAGACGGGGTGTTCTAAAAGGCCGTCTGAAAAGCTGTCGTTTTCAGCTGAGCCCATTTCCCCTAAAAAACCTGGAATCAGGCGGCTCACCGCTTCAATCACAACCATGGCGGGGACTTCCCCGCCATTTACTATATAGTCGCCTATGGACAGATTGAAGGCCCCGTAGTGGTCCAGGACCCTTTGGTCCACGCCCTCGTAGCGGCCGCAGATGAGGATGAGCCTTCTGTGCTGGGCCAGGGTGCGGGTTAAAGGTTGATTTAAGAGCTTACCAGCAGGGCTTAGGTAAATTAAAAAGGGTTTGGGCCCGCCTTTAGCTAAAAGAGATTCTAAGGCCAGGCCAATGGGTTCGGGCTTAAGGACCATGCCGTAGCCGCCGCCATAGGGCCTATCGTCCACTGTCCTGTGCTTGTCGGAGGTAAAATTGCGGATATTAATTAGCTCTACTGAAATGAGCCCCTTGGCCAGGGCCCTGGCCAAAAGGGATTCAGAGAGAAAGGAGCTGAAGATCTCCGGAAAGAGGGTAAGGATTTCAAAGCGCATGGGCTACTCTAGCCTTGGTCCAGAAGTCCTTCTATGGCATCTATGGTTATGGTCTTTTGTAAGCTATCTACGTCCAAGATAAATTCACTGGTCCAGGGGACCAGTATTTCTTTGCCTGTAGTGTCACAAAAGGCCAAAAGGGTATAGGGTCCATAGTCTTGAAAGCCTATGACCTGGCCTAAGGTGGTCTTCTCATGGGCCACGGTAAAACCCAAGAGGTCTGCCTGGTAGTACTCGTCATCCTGTGCCTGGGGGAGGGCAGCTCTTGGGAGGGAAAGGTAGTGGCCTTTTAAAAGGGAGGCGGCATTTCGGTCTTGGATATCTTCCAGCTGGACTATCACAGCTTTTTTGGAAGCTGTAACACTTTTTACCTTAATAGATTTTGGGTTTCCCTCGGGCCCTTCCAGGTAGAGCTCTTTAGCCGTCTCTAAAACAAAGGGATCTCCTCCGAAAAATAGTAATTTTACAGCCCCCTGTATCCCATGGGGCGCGGCAATCCTAGCCAAGCGGATGAGCCCGCTAGGGCCGAAACTTGCGCTATTTTTGAGGGGCATAGAGATATACCGCTAGTATTTTACTTTGCCCAGAAGGGAAGTGCCCTTCCATTGGCCTTTGGCTTCCATCCTAGTAAGGGTGGAGGAGCTCTAGACTTTTAGACCTTTTTCTGTTTGGCCAACTTTTTCTTGTAGTTTGAAAGGAGCTGTCGGACCGTATCAGTAGGCAGGGCCCCTTTGGCGATCCAATCCTGGATCTCTACCAGCTTCAAGTTAAGCTCATAGGGTTCTGGATTGGGGTCATAGTGGCCCACGATATCGATAAAGCGCCCGTCCCGCTTGGCCTGGCTATCGGCTACCACCACGCGGTAGATGGGCCTTTTCTTGGCACCCATGCGGGCCAGTCTGATTCTTAAAGACATGAAAGGAACTCTCCTTAAAATAGAATTGGTTTGGGGACCTTCAATTTGGGTCCGGATCTGGTAATGTACAAAAAAAACTGGCCTTTTTCCAGTGCAAAATGCATAACTGGGGAAAATACTCAGCCTAAGAGGTTTTTAAAGGCCTGCGGGGAGAAGTTTCCCCTGGCCATTTGGCGCAGCATACCCTGCATTTTGCTAAAGTTCTTGAGAAGTTGGTTTACTTCTCTAACTGAGGTCCCTGAGCCCTTGGCCACCCTCTTGCGCCGGCTGGCGTTAATTATGGTAGGGGTGATACGCTCTTCTCTGGTCATGGAGTCTATGATGGCCTCGAACCTTTTTAAAGCCAGCTCATCGGGGGTGGTTTCCTTGAACTTTTTAAGGGATCCTAAACCTGGGATCATGCCCAAGATAGAATTTACAGTACCTATTTTTTTGAGGTTCCTTAGCTGCTCCCTAAAATCTTCCAGGTTAAAAGACCCGGTGCTCATTTTTTGGACGAGCTTTTCCGACTGTTCGGCATCTACGGTCTCCTGGGCCTTTTCAATGAGAGTTAGGATATCTCCCATACCCAGGATCATGGAGGCTACGCGGTCGGGGTGGAAGGGTTCCAGATTTTCCAGTTTTTCACCGGTACCTATGTATTTCAAAGGCTTTTGGATGATGGCGCGCATGCTCATGGCAGCGCCGCCCCTGGCATCTCCTTCCATCTTGGAGAGGATGACGCCCGTAAGGTCCAGGCGGTCGTTAAAGTCCTTGGCTATATTCACCGCCTCTTGGCCCGTCATAGCGTCGGCAACCAAGATGATCTCAGAGGCCCCGCTTACTTTCTTAACCTCTGAGAGCTCGGTCATCAAGGGGACATCTATGCTAAGGCGCCCAGCTGTGTCTATGAGGACCACGTCATAGCCTTCTTCTTTGGCAATTGCCACAGCCTTCTTGGAGATGTCCGCCGGTGTCATTTCCGTGGTGGAGGGAAAGACGGGGGCGTCTACTTGCTCACCTAGGACTGTGAGCTGGGTGATGGCAGCGGGACGCGCCACGTCGGCTGGCACCAGATAGGGCTTATGGTTATTTTTCTTGAGTAATAAGGCCAGCTTTGCAGCAGTTGTGGTCTTCCCTGAGCCCTGGAGTCCCACCAGCATGACAACTATGGGAAGATCTTGGGAAAAGTCCAGGCCCTCAAAGCTTCCCCCCATGAGGGCAGTAAGCTCTTCGTTTACTACCTTGATAACGTGCTGGCCTGCGGTGAGGCTTTTGATAACTACCTGGCCCAGGGCCTTTTGGCGCACCTGGCCTAAGAAATTTTTTACTACATTGTAGTTGACGTCCGCTTCCAGGAGGGCTATGCGCACTTCCTGTAAGGCAGTATCTAGGACAGAATCTGTAATCTTTCCGTGCCCAATGAGTTTTTGGAGGGCGCCTGTGAGTTTTTCCGAGAGCTTTTCAAACATATTAGACCTAAACTTTGGTTTAAGGCGGGGTTAGAGTAAGTCAAAACCTATGTCTTTAAGTTTTGCTTATTGTTCCATCGCCTGGCGCGTTAGGGTGTCAATTTCAGCGCGCAATTCTTGGGGGAGCCTAATTTCCACTTTCCTCATGTTTTCATTGGCCCAGTAGATAAAAATGGGACCGGAATAGTTATTCCAGGCAGTATCCCGGCGCCATGCCAGTGTTTCTTGAAAGGCAGCCTCATCTGCTGGCCTGAAGTCTTTGAGGCTAAGAACAAGGTACCCTTTGGTGGTGGGCGTGTCCACCGCCAAGGGCGTTGTATTTATGTCCCCGGGCCTTCTTAATTCCAAGATGGCCATTAAGAGGGCCTCGCCCGAGGCAAGATTTACTGGTTCCGGAGCGCTCCCTATGGCCATGCGAGGGATAAAATCTACAATGCCGGTTTGCGCTTGGCCTAAAATCTCTGCGGCAGCTTCGACAAAGTCTTGGCTATTGGGCGCCGTATCTATGAGATTTTGGGCTGCAAGGGAAGCATCTATCATGGTTTGGGTAGCTATCCAGCTGGCCCTTACTTGCTCTAAGGTTTCCGGGTCTGTTAAGGGGGGAACGTAAGATTCCTTACGATCTAAGGGCACGTAGATTAAAAGGGCCCCGGAGGGTATCTGCACAGGCTCTGAGATTAGCCCTAGGGTTTGGGAAACCGCCTTTTGAGTCTCTTCTGAGGAGGAGCCTAAAAAGTCAGGGGGATTATTTACACTGAAATAAACGGAGGTCTGGCTAGTAAGTCCCATGTTCCTGGCCAGGGCCCTTAGGTCATTGGTACCCTCTTTTTGCGCCCTATCCAAAAGGTCCTCTAAGTGACCTATGGCAAGATTGCGGGCATTTCTGCGCCTTAGCCTTTCCGTGAGGTTAGGGGTTGCCTCCTCTAGAGACTGGACTTTGGAGGGGGTATAGGAGCGCACCTTAATTAGTTCATAGCCAAAGACGGTTTCAATGGGTCCTATGAGTTGGCCTTCTGTGAGCTCGCCTCCAGAAAAGAGCGCAAAGTCTATCTCAGGTAGGGAGGTGCCATAGGTCACAGGACCAAGGTCGCCCCCATTGGCTGCAGTCTCTGTATCCGAGGAGAGCTCGGCGGCAAGGAGGCCAAAATCTTCGGTTTCTGCCCTTACTAAGGCCTCCTGGGCCTGTTTTAAGACAGCTGCCTTTTCTTCATCGGTTGGGTTATAGCTGGGAAAGTCGAATTGGATGTGGCTAATATGTGCCACTGGTGGGGTAGTAAGGGTGCCCCTCTCCTCTAAATAGAGGGCCTCTACCTCGTCAGGGGTAACCTGTGCCTCGGTTAAATAATCATTGGGATCAAAGACTATGTATTCCACCTGGACTTCGGCGGGACGGCGCCAATTTTCGGAGTTATCTTCATAGTAGGTAGCTAATTGTTCGTCTGTGGGGTTGGCCTCTTGGGCAAAGGCTGCCGCCGGAAAGAAGGCGTAATCCAAGGAAATTTGATCTTCTGTAAAATGGAAGGTTTCCAAAAGGTAGGCAGTAGGCACAAAGGAGAGGTTTTGGAGGAAGCTTACTGTATTTTGAAGGAGAAGATCATCTTTTAACCTGGCTTCGTAGCCAGGAACAGTTAGCCCAAAGTAATTTTTCACCAAGGCTTCGTAGCGTTCTTTGGAAAAGCGCCCCTCGTCTTGAAAATCTGGGTTGGCCAAGATTACTTGGGCCACCGCCTCGTTGGGTACACTGCGACCAGTATTGCGGGCCAGTTGGAAAAATACATGCCTTTGCATAAGGCTGGTCAAGGCCTCTTGGTTGGCCAAGAGGTCAAGAGTAGCCCCACTTAGGGAGGGGTTTTCCGTTCTTAGCCTATCTATAACCCCCCTTTTGATTTCCAAAAATTCCGTGATGGGGACCGCCTCATCATCTAGGTAGATGGTGATGGCATCTCCTGTGTTTTGGCCGCCTATGCCCCAGAACACAAAGACTAGGGCTATGGCCCCTACTATTACGATACTTATTATTCCGCCGGATCTTTTTCTGATAAAAGCAAGCATCAAACTTTCCGCGGGAGTTCCCGTCTTTTATAGATTTAGTGTTTATGCCCTAGCCTTTGTAAAAACCTCAAAGGGAGGGGGCTAAAGAAATGATCTAGTAACTATAGCTTTTTTGCTAGCCCGTTTCAAGACCTTTAAAAGGCGCAAAGGCTAGGTTGACCCTCCTGACAAGCTCTTGGCCCCTAATCTTAAGCCCTCCCTAGCCTCCCAAAGCCCCTAGGGAAGTAAAAAGGCGCAAGAGAAAAAATCCCCTATACCTTAAAAAAAGGACCCATGAACAATAGGGCTAAAGGGGCAGTTTAAGAAAGGGTTTGGGCCTTGGATCTATCTATTTTGGGGAAGAGCAAAGGGGTTAAAAAACTTGTCAAGGTCGAATTTTCCGGTACCCTCTGGTATAATTTTTGATAGTCGGAAGATAAGAATTGAGAAAAACCGTATTTTACTATTTTAGGTAAAGGAGAATGTAGCTTTTAGCTTTAGCACCAATACTGCGAGCCTGGGGCAGAGAAATAGTTTAGAGCCTAGGGCATGGAACTAATAGTTTAGAGCCTAGGGCATGGGGCATGGGGCATGGAGATAGAATTTTAAGGGTAGTTTCATAATAGTTACTTAATAATTATTTAAAATAAATTATAAATGCATGTAATTAGATGTTATAATTTTTAATTTCTATTTTGAGTATTTTTAAGCTCTTTCTTTTATTTTCTCCTTTCTATTCAATGTCTAATTTCTCTTTTTTTCTCGTTATCCGCTAGTAAGGCTTAGGCTAAAGAGCCCCGTAAAAGGAATTTTTTTGCGAAGATATAGCGCCATACGAAAGGTTTCTGAGACAAAAAGCTCCCAAAAGAGCGCTAACCCTACGGCGGTTATCATCCTAGCCGCTGGTATGGGTAAGCGCATGCTCTCTTCTAAACCCAAGGTCCTCCACGAGGTCTTGGGAAGGCCTATGGTGGCTTACTGTGTCCATGCGGCAAAATACTTGGAACCCAGCTCTATCTGCGTGGTGGTGGGCCATGGCGCAAGGGAAGTGAAAGAGGCCTTAGGCGAGGCGGGCATAACCTATGCCCTCCAGGAAGTGCAATTGGGAACTGGGCATGCCGCACAAGCGGCATTAAAGAAGCTTCAATTGCAAAAGGGGTCCGTCATCATCATGCCTGGGGACGTGCCTTTAATCTCTCCCCAGACCCTTTTGGATTTTAGGGCAGCGCATGTGGCCTTAGGGGCGGATCTTTCTGTCCTCACTATGGTCTTAGAGGATCCCAAGGCCTACGGTAGGGTCCTGCGCGATAGTGGAGGCTGGCTGGATAGGATAATAGAGTTCAAGGACGCAACCCCCTTGGAAAGGGACATAAACGAGGTAAACGCCGGCTTTTATTGCTGCAGGGCCGAACAGTTAAGCTCCGCCTTAGAGGCGTTAAGGCCTGAAAACAAGCAAGGGGAATACTATCTCACGGACATAGTGGAGGTCTACCGCACCAGGGGAAAAGTTTGCGCAGCTATCACTGCCCCAGACCCCCAGGAGCTCCAGGGGGTAAACGACAGGGTGGAGCTCTCCCGCTGCCAAGAGATCCTGCGCCTCAAGATTAACGAGTCCTGGCTCAAGGCTGGGGTCACCATGTCCGATCCCTTTAGCGTGACCATAGAGGCCCAGGTGCGCCTGGAAAGGGACGTGACCTTGGGACCCGGGGTTATTATCTCCGGGGCCTCCAAGATAGGAGAGGGGACAACTATTGGTCCTTACGCGGTCCTAAAGGATGTCCAAGTGGGGCAATTTGCTACCATAGGACCCCATGTGGTTTTACAAAGGACCATGGTTGGTAGCGGGGCACAGGTTCAAGCCCCAGGCCCCGTTCCCAGGCTACGGAATGCGCGCCCCCATGGAAGAAAAGCAAGGTAGTTTTTTTAAGCCCCTAGAAACAAAAGCTAAGCTTTAAATGGGTTATTTTTTTAGTGTCTTAAATATTAGTTGCCATTAGTCATGCTCACCACCTTAATAAACTAGAATGGTACACAATGGAAAATATTCAGCCGCTATTTTTAAGAGAAATTTTAGAGCAGCCACGGGTCTTGGCCAATACCTTAGCTCAGTACGTGGGGCCTGGTTACAACCTCAAGATGACCAGGGCCCCTTTGGACAATGCCACCCTTAAAAAGATCCAGAAGGTCTACCTCACAGGTTGCGGCACAAGCTTCCACGCTGCCATGACGGCTCGCTACCTTTTAGAGGAATTAGCTGAGATCCCAACTGTAGTGGAACCTGCCTCTGAATGCGGTCAGCACCAGCTCTTGGTGGACAATAATACCTTAGCTGTGTCCGTGTCCCAATCTGGGCGCAGCAAGGAAACCATTACTGCTTTGGAACTGGCTAAAAAGAAGGGCGCCATCACTTTGGCCCTGGTAAATGAGGCCAAGTCGCCCTTGGCCAAAAGTGCCCAGGGCTATATCACCACCTTGGCAGGGAGGGTATTGACCCCCTCTTCCACTAAGGCCTTTACTTCCCAGACCCTGGTTTTAGGGCTCTTGGCTTTTAGGATTGCCCAGGTGCGGGGGCTTTTAAAAGACAGCTTCAGAGAAGAGATCCAGCAGTTCGAGCGCGTAGCTGAGACTGTGCGCCACGCCCTTTCTCTTTGTCAGGAACAGATACCAGTGGTATCAGCTAAACTCTTAAATTATGCCCACCTTTTTATCCTAGCCAAGGGACATCTCTTGCCCATGGTCTACGAGGGCGCCTTAAAACTTAAAGAAGTGGCTAAATTCCATGCCGAGGGCTACAGTGCCGGAGAATTTGGCCACGGGCCTTTGGCCCTGGCCAGCCCTTCTACACCTGTTATTTTAATGGCCTTTAGCGATCGCCACAATGGGGAGCTCTCTTATCAGGACCTTACCTATGAGCTTAAAAAGAGGGGCGCCCCCTTGATCCTCATAACCGAGGACGGCCCCAGGAAAAACGTAGCCCTGTTAAAATTAGCCGATTGTGCTATACTTCTGCCTCCAGTCCCTCCCAGGCTCTTACCTTTGGTGGCCTTGTCTCCCTTGCAGCTTTTGGCCTGCCGCTTAGGGATCTTAAAGGGGGAAGACGTGGACCATCCAGGGGGAAACCTCTTCGGAGGGGGCATGGAAATACTTTCTACCCCAGAGCGCAGCTCTGGGGATGCCTTGGCGCTAAAGCCCGGAAAAAAGGAGGAGCCCAAGGGGCCACAGGTGAATCTTTCCAACCTTCACCCTCCAGCTGGAAAGCTTTTGTCATAATTTGTATCTAGATTAAAGAGGTTATTTTGCGGGTACTTTCGGGCATCCAGCCTTCGGGGAAACTGCATATAGGCAATTTCTTCGGCATGATGAAATCAATGATTAATTGGCAGGAAAAGAGTGAGCTCTTCTGCTTTATAGTAAACCTCCATGCCCTTACGTCTCTTACAGACGGTAAGCTTTTGGCTAAAAACACCTTAGAGGCGGCAACTGATTTTCTCGCATTGGGTTTAGACCCGGAGAAATCTTATTTTTGGGTGCAGGGGGACGTGCCGGAGCACACTATGCTCACCTGGATCCTCCATAACCACACCTCCATGGGCCTTTTAGAGAGAAGCCACTCCTATAAGGACAAGATAGCGCATAATCTTACACCCCACCACGGACTATTTTCTTATCCTGTATTGATGGCAGCAGATATCTTGCTCTATGAAGCGGATCTAGTTCCAGTGGGAAAGGATCAAAAGCAGCACTTGGAGATAACCAGGGATATCGCCGGAAGCTTTAATAGTATCTATGGAGAGACCTTTGTGATCCCAGAGCCGGCCATTGACGTCCAGGTGGCCACAATCCCGGGCATTGACGGCCAGAAGATGAGTAAAAGCTATAATAATGCCATAGACATCTTCATAAGCCTCGAGGAGCTGCGCTCTAGGGTGATGGCCATTAAGACAGACGCTAAGGCAGTAAGCGACATAAAAGACCCTGATAACTGCATCCTTTTTGCCATCTATAGCCTCTTTGTGCCGGAAGAGAAGCAAAAGGAGCTAAGGGAGCGCTATTTAAAACCAGGGCTCAAGTACTCAGACGTGAAAAAGGAGCTGGTGGGCATTATCTGGGATTATTTCGCGCCCTATCGGGATAAGCGCCAAGACCTTTTGAAAAATGAGGACCATATCCGCCAGATCCTCCATGCTGGCGCTCAGCGCGCCAGTAAGGTGGCCCAAGTTACTATGAAAAAGGTGCGTGACAAGGTGGGTCTAAATTACTAAAAACATTAGGCCCTATCACTTGGCACGCCTTAGATAGCGTAAAATTAGCTAAAAACTAAAAAAACTCTGATGCTAAATGGCGGCCAAATGTCAGCTAAATCAGCTAAGAAATTTATTTTTACTTATTTACCTCTTATAAGTAACTATAAGGCACTTTTGTAAGTAACTTTAAGGCACTACTTTAATAGCCTAAAAAACCCCAAAAGCTTTATGGCAAGATTCATTTTTGGGGTAAAAAATACCCAAAAACCAGTGCCCAGCTATGAGCCGTGGCAGCCTTAGAAGCCGGTAACAGCTAGCTTTTATTCATTATTCCCCGGGCCCCTCTGGGTATTTAAAGACTAAGGGCTGGATACTTTTTCCCCAGTTCCATTAAAAATATCCTCAGTAAAGCAAAAAAAACTAGAAAAATAAAGGGTTTAGCTCTTGGCAAGTATCTTGCTTGGACCATGTCGTCGAGGCATTTATGCCCTTTACAATTCTACGATCTTATTTAGGAGTAAAAAAATGGAACAGAAACTTAGTAACATTGCGATGATATGGCTGGCCTTAGTGGCAGGAATTATTTTTATATTTGGCGGCGTCGCTTTGGCAAGTGATGCGCCTGGCCAGGGCCAGAAAGCCCATAAGCTTATTGCTTTTGGAGTAACCTCAATAAGTGACCCAGGGCAGCAAAGTTCCCCTCCAGAGGCCGCCCTTGGGGCTGAGGGTAAAATGGAGCGTTTTAGCTCTCGGGTAACCGAGCAAAACCCCGCCTTAGGACACCATGATTCTACCCCTCCAAACCACGGCAATAACTCCAATAACCAGACAAGGGGCAATAGAGAAATTTCCGGAGAAGGCTCAGTTGATGCTGGACAGGGCAAGAGGGACCGATTCTCCGCCCAACTTAATAGAAATGATGGAGCCGGCGGACCACAAACTAACAATAATCATAATGAAGGTGAAGATAAATATAATTCCGGGGACAAGGGCCGCTCCGATCCTAGGGGAAATACCCGAGGAGGCGGTGGCGAAACTGGAGTCAATGAAGGTGCCCAAGGCTATCAAGGTCCCCATGATGCCAGATCCAAGCTTGAATACTTCCAAGGACTCCCCCATGTGGATAGTGATCTTTCCACCAGAGGTTCTCGTCCAGGGACCAGGGGAGGCGACGACGGGTCTGCAAATGAAGATGGCGAAGGTCCCCTGCAGCACCGCGGAAGAATAGCACCCGATGACTCTAAACCCTGGGAACATAACGATGAAAATGGCCGAGGCGGAACCAGCGCCAAGGGTGATGACAGTGTCCAGCCCTGGGAAGTGCCCTATGATGACGGACTAGCCAGCGAGAATTCCCGTTCACGCAGTCATTGGATATAAAGATTTTTATGTGACATTTAAAAATTTGTCAGCCCGCCTCCCTCTGGGAGCAAAGGGGGCTTATGCCCCCTTTGCTCCCAGAGGTTTTATTATTTAGAGGCCCAATTTAATGATGTTAGGCCCCTTTTAGGCCCTAATGTCAAACGACTTTTGGTCCCCTAGCTTTTTACCTTTTAATGCTTAGCTTTTTTGAAGCTATTACGAAAGGGGGGCTATCATGCCAGGTGAAAGAAAAAAAAGCAAAAAATTACAGCTTATCTTGGTCTTTATGGTGTTTACCATGGGGACCGTGGGCTGCGGTATGGTCGGTGGAGGCTATTATTCAGATTACGATGATGACGATATCTATTATTCCACTTGGTACGGCATCAATGGCTGGTTATACAATAGCCACCTCCATTGGCTGCGGTACGGAAGCTTTAGGGGCTACCAATATAATCCCTATTGGGAGGGCCATAGGCCTCTGCGGCCAGTTTACCCAGATTCTTCACCCCCAGAGCCCCAACCAGAACCTGATAGACCTGACTACACCTACCCAGATGGGTCCCATAGGCCAGGAGCTCCGTCAGTCCATAGACCTCCAGTAGGCCCAGGTAGACCGCAAGGTGTGCATCCAGGAAATAATGCTGACAGCGACCTTGAACCCCCTAAGTCCCCTGGTCGAAGACCCCACAGGCCTGGCCAAAGGCCTCAAGGGCCCCAAAGGCCTGAAGCTAGCACCCCCGGGGTCCAGAGTCCCGATCAAGGAAGTGAAGGCGAACAAGGTACACGACCCCAAAGGCCTTCTAGGCCCCAAAGGCCAGAAGCTAGTACCCCCGGGGTCCAGAGCCCTGATCAAGGAAATGAAGGCGAACAAGGTACAAGACCTCAAAGGCCTTCTAGACCTCAAAGGCCTGAAGCTAGTACCCCCGGGGTCCAGAGTCCCGATCAAGTAAGTGAAGGCGGGCAAGCCGCTCAGCCTCAAAGGCCCCAAAGGCCAGAAACTAGCACACCTGGAGCCCAGAGCCCAAGTCAAGGAAGTGAAGGCGGACAAGCCGCTCAGCCTCAAAGGCCCCAAAGACCCCAAAGACCCCAAAGGCCGGAAGCTAGCACCCCTGGACAGGCGCAGCCTCAGAAAACTGCTCCGCCTTCCCCTCCGCCGGCCCCTGCGTCCACCAACACCACAGATAGCGACGAAACTGAAAACTAGTATTGTTTTAAAGGCCCTGGCGCAAATTGCGCCAGGGCCAGATCTTATGGGTTTCTTTTAAAAGATAAGTCTATAAAAAGCCTTCATGAAAGGGGGCTTTAGTTTAGATGCTATTTTCCTTTTTTTTTAAAAGCTTAGAGCCAAGGGACCCAAAAGGTTTTAGGGTACTTAGATGTAAAAAGTTAAAGGGTAAACTTAGTAAGGCCTGGCCTTAAACCTAAAAAAGCGCCAAAAGGCGCTTTTTTAAGAGGGCTAGAGCAAGGTTTCCCTATGGTTAACTTTTAATAGACAGTACTATTTCCAATGGTCACCGGGAGGGAACCGTCTTGGGAGACATGGATCTCTACCCTACGGTTGCGGGCCCGGCCGGCACCTGTACTATTGGTAGCTATGGGTTCGGATTCTCCCCTGGATGCCGTTTGCAGCCTTTCCGGGGGGACTCCGTTGCGGATGAGCTCATTGCGGACTGCTTCAGCCCGCCTTAAGCCCAGACCATAGTTGTATTCCTCGGTGCCCACGTAATCGGTGTGGCCAATTAAGTAGACTGGGATTTCAGGGTTATTTAAAAGGATGCGGGCTGCCTGCTGCAGGTAAGGGATGAACTCCCTTTTGATGACCGAACGGTCAAAGTCAAAGAAAGTGGCATAGGCCACCACCCAGCAGCCGCGTTCATCCACAGGTGCACCCAAGGGGGTTCCGGGACACAGGTCTTGGTCATCGGGCACTCCGTCCTGGTCTGTGTCATGGATGCTTATGGGCCTACAGGTCCTACTGTCTAAGAGCTGCACCATATCTGATTGGCTGGCCATAAGTGCCCAATCCTTGGGGGTACGGTTTTTAAAATCCCTGGCATTGCAGTTGGCGCCATTATTTAACAGCTGTTTAGCTAGACTATGCCTTCCAGCCCAAGCCGCCCAGTGGAGGGGTGTAGCCCCGTACTCATCCGGGGCATTGACCCTAGCTCCGGCTCGCATGAGGAGGTTAAGGGCGCGCTCATTGTCTAGATAGACTGCCCAGGTAAGGATGGGCCAAGCGCCGGTATTAAAAGGCTGTTTAAAGATGGGAAGGTCAGGGCTGAAGATGGTCGTGGGTTTTATGCCCAAGCGGGACAGGGTCGCATTGGGATCCGCCCCTTGATCGCGTAGCGCTGCCATGCCTTGGATATTGTTCTGGGCCAGGGCGAAGAAGAGCCCCTGATCGGCTACCAGCTGCTGAGCTAGCTGGGTCTCCGGATTCAAACGTTGGGCCATGGCGGGTAGGGCGGCCATGATTAGAAGCGTCACAGAGGCGACGAGGATTCTTCTCATGATATTACTCCGATTAAAGGCGCTAAAGTATTCTAAGCTTACCAAGGCGAAAGGGATAGGCGTTTTCATCTTTATGGCGCCTCATTGGGGATTTTGTATTACTTGTATCTCACTACCACTACAGGTTTGGTCTTAGTTAACCTTACCGTAGTGAGTTCCTGCTCTGTCCTGCCGCAGGGCAGGGAGATCTCAAAAGAGGTGGATTGGCGCTGCTCATTTATGGCCCTGGCGGCAAAATCAGTGATATCCACCAGCACCCAACCCTCCTGGGTTCCAGCCCTGTTTTTCAAGGAAGTCCTGCGATTGGCGCCTAAGGATTGGAACTGGTCGCCTATATTATAGCGACCCCTCACTTGTGCGTTTTGCGAGAAGAAATTGGCGTTGTTCTCCACATAGAAGGCCAAAAGTGCGCTTTGTACGCGGGCTTGAACTGGGTATTGGGCAAAGTTGAAATTTAAGTTCATGGTGGCGGCATGGCCAGGCATACCAGTGTACTGGCAGTCCGCAGCATCAGGAACTAGGTTGGCGCAGCCTAGGACCAGGGTGGCAAGTCCCCTTTCGCGAAAGGAGGTAATAGGTGCCTCCACCCAGGCGGAGATATCAAAGGGATCCAAGCTCTGGGTGCAGACCCCAGGGGCAGCAGTGCCTATGGCATTTTTGTCCACTCTGGAGACTGAGGAAAAACTTTTGCCTGAGCACAACCTGAACTTATTGGGGTAGGTGGAGTTTTGGGCGCGGTTGGTGCCGCAGGAGATTAGGCTCGACATAGTAAGAGCCATAACCAGCGCCAGAACAAGGGTCAGAAGGGCTTTCTGTTGAAAGGCTTTCATAGGTACTCCCATAAGAAAGGTATGGGTTTTTAGGTCTAGAAGGCGTATTAGGCTGCGACCTATAGTGCGAATTTATAATTAACCAGATTTACTTGCCAGGTGAGGCATAGGTGTCTGGAGACTCTACAAAGGCAGGGTCAAGACGCCTTTCCGGGCCAGGGTCCGTGGGTACGAAGAAAAAGATCTTGTCATTTAAATTGATGGCATCCTCAGAGTAAGTGATACGGGCCACATAACTCACGGGCTCCAAATCCTGGTTGTTAGATCCCCTTTGTGCGCTGTTGGTGGCACCGCTAGAAGTGGGTGACAAGCCCTCCACCCGCGCCACTACTGTAAGCCTTCCTTTATAGTGGAAGAGTTGGCCTAGGTTTTCCCTGTAGGTGGGCCTCTGGCGTTCAGTCTCTATGACAAAGTCTTCCAAGGAATAGATGGGGTAAGAGGTGAAATAGGGGTCCGGATCCTCGTAGGTGTCAGAATCCCTAAGTTTGGCCATGTCGTTGGTAAAAAGTACTATGACATTGTCGCCTGTGGATAAAAGGAGCCTACCAGCGCGGCTTTTACTGTGGTCATCCCCAGCTAGGTAGTTGCCCCTGTCACTGGAGGCTATGATCTCGCCCACCATGTGGACCTCATAGAGCGCATCTATTTCAGCCCCTGTGCTGGGGTCTTTCTTTTTAACGTTGATGCGGGTAATTCCTGTTCCACCTTGACCCCTGGGGTCTGCCACAAAGGAGAAAAACTTGGGAAAGGAGAGCTGCAATAGCTGGTTTTCCTCGTACAGGAAAGTAGGCGCTGCCTCGGGAGGAGGCGGCACTTGTACGGGGGTCCTCAAGGACAAAGTGGACTCGGGGAATATATAGATAGTATCCCCAGGGGTCAACCTATTGGGATGGGCCACCAGCTCCCTATTGGCCCGCCACAGGCTGGGCCCCAGGCTACTCTTACCATAAAACCTTTGGGCTATGCCATTGATGGTGTCTCCGGGCTGCACCACGTAGCTCTGGGTCATGCTCTGAGCAAAACTTGGCTGGCCAGCTAAGACTGAGATGGCAAGGGAGGCTGTGAGAGCCAAAAGTAGTATAGATTGCAGTTTTAACATAGCTTTTCACGCAAGATTACTGCCAACCTTGGCATCCAGTAATGATTTGCGGCCTCCTTAAAAAATGGCAGAAAATATAATAACTTTAATAGTCAAGAAGCTTGGCTTAAAGCCTTGGATAGCTTTAGCATGTATAGAAGCAGATAGAACAAGTTTTAGAGATTCTACCAAATATACAGCTTGTGGCTTGATATTTTGGCATATTTATGGGAAAATGGGGTATAAAAGGGAAGAGCCTTTTATAGCTCGAGACAATTTTTTATAGATAATTCTTTTTTTCCCCTGCATTATATAAAACCATAATTAAGGGAGACAATTAAAAACAAATTATTGAAAGTATGTTACTATTGTCCAATGCCCCTGTCAAGTTTTATTAAGTTTTTTTCAGCCCCTGATCTAGTCATCAAGGGGCCAAAAGGTACCTTATCGGGGAGATATTTAGCTAGAAATCACTAAATACGAGTTTTTTTTCTTTTTTTCATCAAGATGTGCCCCAAAGATATTTTTTTAAAAAAATGCCAGGGGTTAAAAAATTTATCCTACCTTAGTCTATCTTCCTTAGTCCTTGTCTGTAGACAATTGCTGAAATTGGGGTAAATTTAAGGCTTTTGAGGGTTAAAAATGTATTAGCCCTTTTTCAAGGCCAAATTGGCTCTTTTTTTATGTGGCAATGGAAGGAAAAAAGTAGTAAAGGAAATTATCTTAAGAGACTTAGGCTCTATTTTCGAATTAGGGGAAAAAAATTTCCAAGCCCTAAATTAATAATCATCATGGCCCTTACCCTAGCTAGCCGATAGCTAAAGCCAAAAGCCGATAACCTATAGCCTCAAGCCCTTTTAGGATCTGGGGCTAAAGCTTAAGGCCAAGCTGGGCCCTTGTAAGATTAAGATAATGGTAAGGGGCTTGGATTTATCAGATATTTCAAGGAGACTAGCTTATTTTACAGCTTGAAAACCAGACCAGAAGCGTCTTAAAGGATAAAACGGTTGCAGTGGTGGGTGCCGGCGCCTGGGGGACTACCCTGGCCTTGCACGCCTCGCGCCTGGGACTTAGGGTGCGTCTCTGGGCCCGCAGCCCAGAGACGGCGCAGAATATCATTAGAGAGAAAGAAAATGTCGCCTTTTTGCCTGGCATTAGCCTCACAGGGGAACTGGAGGTCACAAGTGATGGGGCTCGCGCCATGGAAGGCGCGCGGCTTATCCTATGGGTGGTACCCAGCCATGGCCTAAGGGAAGTAGCCAAGCGATTAATGCCCCATCTAGGGGATAATACCGTACAGATAAGCGCCTCCAAGGGCATAGAGGATTCTAGCTTTGCCACTATGACGGGGATCCTCTTGGAAGAGACCCCTTCCCACCTCAATACCAAGGTGGGGGCCCTATCGGGCCCCAGTTTTGCCAAAGAGGTCTCCAGGGGGCTTCCCACGGCAGTCACCTTGGGTATGGAAGATGAACAAACGGCTAAATTGGTGCAAGAGATCCTCTCCTCTCCCACCTTCCGCATCTATACCACCCAGGATTGCCTGGGCGTAGAGCTGGGCGGGGCCTTAAAGAATGTCTATGCCATAGCTGCAGGCATCTGCGATGGCCTGCAGCTGGGCCTAAATGCCAGGGCTGCCTTTCTGACCCGCGCCTTGGGGGAGATGACTCGTTTTGCCGTGGGCATGGGTGCCCATCCCATGACCTTGGCCGGGCTCTCGGGGATGGGGGACCTTATCCTAACTGCCACTGGTGAGCTTTCCCGCAATCGGCAGGTGGGCTTGCGCATAGGTGCCGGTGAGAGCTTAGAATCCATACTAACAGGCCGGAGGGACGTAGCCGAGGGAGTACGCAACACTAAATCCTTGTGGGGCATGGCCCAGAAACTAAATGTGAGCATGCCCACAGCCAGGGAGGTCTATAGGGTCCTCTACGAGGGTAAGCACCCCAGAAAGGGCATGGTGGATCTACTTACCAGAAAACTTAAAGCCGAAACCGACAGCCAAGTTCTCCAAGGGGCTCGGGCAATCTAATGGAGCCATTTGGGACTACAAAGAGATTGGGGGTCATGGGAGGGGCCTTTAACCCTATGCATTTGGGCCATCTAAGGGCAGCCGAGGAGATGTGCGAGAGCTATAGCTTAGAAAGGGTCTACTTTCTACCCACTGCCTTGGCCCCCCACAAGCCCGGTTACGAGATGGCACCCTTTGACCACAGGTACCGCATGGTGGAGCTTGCGGTCTCCGGGAGGGAGAGCTTTGTAGCTTCGGATTTAGAGGCTCGCCTACCTGGTCCCAGCTATACGGTGAACACCTTAAAGTTCTTGCGCAAAGAGCTTATTGAAGGGGCTAAGCTCTACTTTTTAGTGGGTTTTGACTCCTTTAGTAATATAGGAATGTGGCATAAATTTTCCGAGCTCTTTACCCTAACCAGTTTTGTGGTGCATACTAGACCAGAGACCCAAAGCTCTATTGAGCTTTTGGGCGCTTTTTTAACGCAGCTCTTTGGGCATACGCCCCAATGGTCAGATGATAAAAAGGCATATTTATTTGTGGGCCTGGAGCCCATCTATTATTTTGAAGGCGCTAAGCTAGCTATCTCTTCTACGGACATAAGGAGAAGGATAAAAAGAGGGGAATCGGTACGTTACCTGGTTCCCGATGCGGTTTATGAATACCTGGCTCGGCATAGACTTTACGCCGGAGCCGCAAACTAATAAGAGGTGCCGATGCCAAAAATCCGCAAGGACGAAGAATTCCCTGGTGCCCCAGCGGGGTCGCCCGCTGCGACGCAAAAATCCGCTAAAAAACCAGCTGCTGCTAAAAAGCCAGCAGTAGCTAAGAAGCCAGCTGCTCCCAAGAAGCCGGCTGCTGCTAAGAAGCCAGCTGCCCCCAAGAGGCCGGCAGCAGCCAAGAAGCCAGCTGCTCCCAAGAAGCCAGCCTTAAAAAATACCAAGGAGCTGGGCTCTTTATTGACTCCACCGGTTAAAAGAGCCAAAAAGGCGGCCATGAGGCCCATTGGCCTGAAAAGCGCCGGTGGCAAGGCTGTAAAAAAGAAGGTCCCCCCTGAGAGCCGGGAGCTTGCGGCCCTGGTTTGCCAAGCTGCAGGGGAGCATAAGATTGGGTCTCCAGTACTAATTAACCTTACAGGGGTCAGCCAGGTAACTGACTGGTTCTATATCGCCACCTGCGAGTCCAGCCGTCAGGTGCGCTCAGTTGCGGAAAAAATAATCTTGAAACTCAAAGAAAATGGAGTGGTCCCCTTGAGTCAGGAAGGTGTATCCTCCGGCGATACCCGCTGGGCCCTCATTGATTTTGGGGACGTCATGGTCCATTTCTTCCACCCCGATGCCAGGGCCCAGTTTGACCTAGAGGGGCTCTGGGCAGATGCCCCCAGGGAAGACCCTGGGACTTTGGCAAGGCCCAGGTCCAGGGGCTCCAAGGCCAAAGAGAAATAGAGAAGGGCTACTTGTCTCCAATGGATTATTGGGTTTTGGCTTTTGGGTATTTTTCTTACCCTTGAAGCCCCTCCCTTGGCGTGGTAAAATAATAAAAGTGCCTTTTTTATCTTTAGGCTCACTTTATTGTTTTCTTCGAAATTCATCCGGCCTTGGTTAATTTTAAATCCGAGGCCATTTCCTAATGTCTGAACAAATCCATGCCACCAATGAAAAAACCCGAGCCAACGAGCGAGGACCTTACTGAGGAGATGGAAGCTTTTCGCAAGTACCTTAAGTCCCGCGGATTCCGTGTGACCCGGGAGCGCGAGGCCATTGCCGAGTGTATCTTAAGAAATCACGACCACTTTGATGTTGACGAGCTCTTCATGAGCCTAAGGTCCAAAACACCCATTTCTAAGGCCTCTATTTACAGGGCAATACCCCTTTTGATTCGTTGCGGTCTTTTAGCTGAAGTATATCTGGAAGACGGCCACATGCACTATGAAAGGGTATATGGCCGAGAACTCCACAGCCACTTGCGCTGCGTGAATTGTAGGCGTATCTTCGAGTTTTCCGCTCCGGAGTTGGCCCTTGTGGAAAAGAGGATCTGTAGGCAGGAAGGCTTTAAGAGCGATGGCTACAAGTTTGAGATTTGGGGCCTCTGCTCCAACTGTCAGGACAAGAAGAAGAAAGATTAGCTATAAAGCTTTTTTTGAGAGCTAATGGGCTTAAATGATATTGCGGAGTAAACATGTCCCGTATTTTTCCAGCTAAAGCTTTGAAGGCAGGGCCTTTTTCTAGGCTCTTAACCCTTATGGCGCTACTTTTGGTTCTCGTAGCTTTTTCAGGCACAAGGGCCGCCGCGGATGGCTCTTCGACTGATTTTAAGGTTTACGAGTCCTTTAAGATCCTGGCTCGGGTCTTCTATGAGGTAAACTCCCGTTTTGTGGAAGAGCCGGACAACACCACCCTGGTCCACGGGGCGGTGCGGGGCATGCTTTCTAGCCTGGATCCCCACTCCACCTTCTTTACTGCCGACGAGATGCTGGAACTGAAGCAAGAGACCAGCGGCGCCTTTTCCGGAGTGGGCATAGAAATCACCATGAAGGACAACATAATTACTGTTGTCTCCCCCATGGAGGACACCCCGGCCTTTAGGGCGGGGATCCGCTCTGGGGATCAGATAGTAGCCATAGATGGTCAGTCGGCTGTGGACATGAACCTCATGGAGGCGGTGCGCATCATCAGAGGCCCCATAGGGACCAGCGTAAGCTTTACTATCATTCGCCAAGGGGTAAAAGAACCCATAGAGGTGAAGGTAAATAGGGCCAAGATCCCCATGATCTCTGTCCGTACCCAAGAGATGGGCGACGGCATTGGTTACATCCATATCCGTAACTTCCAGGGCGGAACAGCAGGGGAATTGGAAAGGGCCATTAAGACCTTGACCCAGAATAAGTCCCTAAATTCTATTATCTTGGACCTGCGCAATGACCCAGGGGGACTTTTAGATCAATCCGTAGCTGTTTCCGGACTCTTTTTAGGACCTGTCCCCGTGGTAGAGACCAAGGGACGCCGTGAAGACCAAGACGCTATCTACCGCTCGGAAAAGACCGCCATAGTGCCAATAGATACCCCCATGGTGGTTTTAGTAAACGAAGGCTCAGCCTCGGCCAGCGAAATAGTGGCCGGCGCCCTCCAGGATTACGGACGCGCTGTGATCTTAGGCACCCAGACCTTTGGTAAAGGTTCCGTGCAGTCCATAGTCCCCTTGCCCGACGGCTCAGGCTTGCGCCTCACCACGGCACGTTTCTATACGCCTACAGGCCGCTCTATTCAGATAGAGGGCATCATCCCCGACGTGGAGGTAAAAAATCCCCTCCCGCCTGATTTCCAGATGCCCAGGGAAGAGGACCTGGAGGGCCATCTCTCTGGAACTGGGGGTAGTACCTCCCGGCCTAAGACTCGTTCCGACTCAGAGGAAACCCCTGATGCTGAAGGCTCTGCCCCTCAAGAACCCTCTGATGATGAGCCCTACGTAGCCCCGGATAAACATTTTTCCCAGATGACCGTAGCCGAACGCTTAGCTACGGATAAGCAGCTGGCAGCGGCTTACAGCATGCTGAAGAACGGCGAGGTCAAAAACACCTATCAAGGGCCGCCTAAAGAGGATATCCCCTTGGCCTTGGGGCCCAGGGAATCTGACGATGGCGCCATCTTGGATATTTCTTTGCTGCTCTAATAAAGTACGCGCCTTAGCTAAATTTTAAATTAATATAACTACCTCTTGGGAGGAGGCACACCTGCCCCTTCCAAGATTTCTAGTAAAGGTAAAGTGGATGACATTTGATGGCGGCGAGACGTCCGACCGCGACAGGGACGGGATTGTACCCAAGAAGGATGAATCAGATAGCCATATCCAGCATTCAGATAAACAGAAGGCGGGCCAGGCTTTGGAAGATAAAATCGTCCGTAAGGACCTTAGCTATGAGGACCTAGTACACTCGGAGAGAGGCCAGAGCGGAAATGGCCGGGAAACTAATGACGCCCGGGCGGGCGTCAAAGGGCCCAGGCCAGACAAGCCCAATATTCTTACCACCACCAGGTTTACAGATTTTGACCTGCCGGATTCCATCATAGAAGGTTTGGACGCTTCTGGTTTTGTCTTTGCTACCCCCATCCAGGCCCAGGTCATCCCCGAGGCCCTCAAAGGGAGAGATATTGTAGGCAAGGCTAATGTAGGGACAGGCAAGACAGTGGCCTTTCTGGTACCCAGTATGGCAAGGCTCTTGGCCAAGGCCCCCCAGGGCCAAAGGCTCCCTAGGGTCTTGGTGATAGCGCCCAAAAGGGATGAGGCGGGGCAGATCTATACTGACGGCAAGAATCTTTCTTACTATACCGGCTTAAACCTGTCTTTAATAGTAAGCGGGGTAGGTTTCAAAGAGCAGGTGAGAAACCTAGAGGAGGGCTCCGATATAGTCATAGGCACCCCTGGAAGGCTATTAGATTACATACACAAGAAGATCTTAAATATCTCAGCAATTGAGATTTGCATCATAGAAGAAGCGGATAGGCTTTTTGACTTAGGTTTCCAGAGGGATTTAAAGATTATTCTTACCAGGCTTGCCCCCTTTAACCAGCGGCAAACTATGCTCTTTGCAGCAAATTTAAGCCAACCAGTATTAGAGCTTGTGTATCAACACATGAATCCTAACCATTATATAACTGCAGAACCGGATTTAGGCTCCTCTTCCAAGGTGGTCCAGGAACTCTATCACGTGACCCGCCAGGAGAAACTGCCCTTACTTTTAGGTATCTTGTCCACGGAAGAGCACGGCAGGGTCATAATCTTTTGCAATTCCAAGAGCACAGTGGATTGGCTCACCAAAAAGCTAATAGGCAACGGCTATCACGCTGAAGGCATATCCGGGGAACTGCCCCAGCCCAGAAGGCTTAAAATAATTCAATTTTTTAAGGATAAGCAGGTAGACGTACTGGTTACCACAGACGTAGGCAGTAGAGGTATCTTACTGGAGGACGTCTCACACGTCATCAACTTCGATCTCCCCCAGGATGCGGAAAATTACGTGCACCGCATAGGCCGCACCACAGGCAAAGAGGATAAGCATGGGAAAGCCATCTCCTTTGTCTGTGACGAATACGTTCACCACCTAGAGGTCATAGAAAATATCTTAGGTGAAAAGATCCCTGTTATCTTTCCACCGGATAGCCTTTTTTTGGAGGACCACTTCTCCCCCAAAAGGTTTAAGGAATCTAGGGGTAGGTCTGGAAAGGACAGGACCTTTATTAAAGGACCTTTGGTCCGCCCGGAGTACAATAAGGAAGGCTCAGAAGAGCCCATGGGTCAAGGCAAGGGTTTGGCCTCCAGCCCCAGGCCAGGAGGCGTCTTTGGCCTGGCCCCTCGCCAGCCAGTAGATAGCCTGCATCCAGATTTTCGTCAGGTACTGTCTTGGAAGCCTTCCGAAGTGGTAAGTAGCCCCTCTGAGCTTCCCTTTGTCAAGGGCAACTCAGTTGTAAACTTCACTAACGATAGCCCGGTCAATCTTAAAGAAGAGATCTCGGAATCCATACCCATACTGTCTCGCTCGGAGGAAGCTCAGCACTCCGGGACCCAAAACGGGTTCAATGAAGATCCGGCCGCCTACCAGGGGCAGAAGACTTTGGGGACCCAGGGAGCTTTGAGCCGAGAATTCAAGGAAAGCCGTAAACGGAAGCGCCATCGCTTTCGTGGAGGCTCTTATGAGGACACAATAGGTACAGAAGAGCCATGGAAGCTTACAGCAGATGGCGCCTCTTCCCACCTGGAGGGCGAAAAGTACGGGGAAGAAAGTAGCCAGAAAGTTACCACAGAGGCACCCTTTAGTGAAGAGTTAAGCTCCAATGCTTGGGATTCGCTAATTATTAAGCCGCAAACAGATATCTCTGACTCTTCAGCGCTATCTGAAACCTTAGGTGCTCAGAAAGCCTCTAGTGAGCCCTTTACAACTACGGCTCTAGAAAGCCAAGAACTTGAAAAAGCAAAAGGCGCAGAAGGAGCTGTCTTAAGTGAAGCCTACCAAGACCAGTCCTCTTCTGTCCCTGAGCTAACTAAAATAGAAGAGCCTAAGACTAAAGAGCCTTTAGCTGCAAGCTCAATTGGCCAGCCTCTTTTATTTTATGCCCAAGAGACTGATAAGGCCTCTAAAGGCCCCCAAGGTGTACCCTTAGAGCCGCAAGCTAAGGGGAAAAAGACTAAGACCACCAAAGCCAGGGCCGCAAAAAAGACCAAAGAAGAGCCTCGCGACAAGGCTCAGCCCGTTTTGCCTTCCGATCCGCAAGGTCTTGAACCTTTAGAAATAGCAAAACCTCTAGAGCCGGAGGCAAAAAAGCCGCGGGCAGCTTCCAAAAAGGCTACAGCCCAGGAAGCAGAAACTACTAAAAAGGCTGCCAAAGTTACGGGCACTAAGGCTAAAACAACTAAGGCGGCCGACACTAAGACCAAAGCTACTACGGCTGACACTACGGAAAAAGACGCCAAGGCTAAGGCCGCCAAGGCCACCAAGGCGGCAGCTGATACTAAAGCTAAGGCCACCAAGGCGGCTGCTGAAATCAAAGCTAAGGCTACCAAGGAGGCAGCTGATAC
>JAITII010000087.1 GCA_031279515.1 Deltaproteobacteria bacterium | reverse complement strand
GCTTTAGCTTCTTGGATTTAAAGGGGTCTTGCCTCTGCAATGGCAGAGGCTAGCCCCCTTTAAAATTTCTGTAAATTTAGTCAATTTTGTGCTATTTAGTATAGAAATTTGAAGGTTTTTTTGTTTTTGCTTTGCTTAGATAGGTCCTGGGGTCCATGAATACTCATTTCCACTTCTATCACAGCTCCAATAAGGGCATTGGAAGATCCAAGCTTGTCTGGCTGGTCAGGCTAGGGATACTCATAATCTTATTGGCTGTGGTGCTTATATTCTGGTATTCCTTGGCCCCTAAGTCCTTGGCGAGGTTTTTAGGCCGTTTTTCCTCAGAGCCTCTGGTTGTGTCCCAGCTGGAAATAGAGCTAGATAGAAGGGCCCTTACCCTTTCTCCGGATCAGACTTTGGAGATTAACCCGGCAGATAGGATAAGATACGAGGGCTTTAGCTCCAACCGCTGGCAAAACTATGATTTAGAGCCCTATAGCCCGGATTTTGACATAAGTCTCATAATGACAGAGGCGAGAAGTCTACTCTCACTTCTTGGGGAAGATGCCTTCGTGGAACCCAAGATAATCACCATTTTAATAAGGGAAAAGGGAGAACAAAGGGCGGCCTTTTACTTTAGAGCGTATTTCACTGCAGAAGATTGGGCCCTAAGGGGTGATAGCGCCCTTGAGGCAGAAACTAAAATCGGCTATTATCGGAAGGCTTTAGCCCTAAAAGAAGGTGACCCCGTATTTACGGAAAAGCTCTTGGCAGCCATGGCCGCAGGCCAGGGCTACCTCCAGGAGCAGATAGAGATCCTAGAGGGGCTCTATGCCGAGGCCGCAGATGACCTTAGGGCACAAGAGCTCTTAGTGCGCCTTTTAACCCTCTACCGCGAGGGGCAGGATAAGGAAGGTGAGATTGCCACTATTACTAGGCTCTTAGCCTTGGCCGAGAAAAACGGCCAGGACAGAGAACCCTATATTGCCGCACTGGCTGTCCTCTACCGCGAATCGGATCCCCAAAAGTCGGCTGAGTTCTACGAGGAACTATTGTTGAGCTCAACTGGTGACGAGACCCTGGCCATCTTGACAGTACTCTTGAATATCTACCGCGAGCTCTCTTTAGAGGACAAGGAGATAGAGACCTATGAAAGGCTCTTGGCCCTGGTACCCGACGACCAGAAATCCAGAATCTACAGTGAACTTGCCCGCCTAAGGGCTGCCACCAATGACCAGGACGGGGTAATTAGTGCCTGGGAGGGACTTGCGCAATCTTTACCTAGTGGACAGGTGAAAGAGGACGCCTATAGGTACCTAGGTTCCCTTTACATAGGAAGGGGAGAAATGGACAAGGCGGCCTTGGCTTTTGAGGAGGCATCTAAGCTTAATCCAGAAAATCCGGCCAATTTCATGAACCTTTCCGCCTTAGCCGAACAAAGAGGGGACACAGCTGCTTATCTGGTGAATTTGGAAAGGGCCCTGGCACTAGGAGATGATATAGAGCTTAGAAGGGAGCTGGCTTTGGGTTACCTGGAGGCCGGGCAAAAGGATAGAGCCATAGAAGAATTTAGCCGCCTCTGTGAGATCACCCCCAATTCTCCGGCCCAAGAGGCTATCCGTGAGGAAGCCAGGCTTACAGTCTTAGAACTTTTAAGGCCTCCGGCAGATGAGTTGTCAGATGAATTCGAAGACATACTATATAAGTACTCCACTAATAGTGTGGAGTTCTATAACCTTGGGGTGGCACATTTTCAGAGGCAGAATTGGGACAGGGCAGAAAAGGCCTTCCTCCAGGCCTTGGATCTGGGAAAAGGGGAAGGGGCTGAGGACATCAGGGCTTACCTTATGGCCCTCTACAAGTCCAAAGGCGCTAAAGAGGCTATGCTGGCCCAGGCCAGCCTCTTGTACAAGGAAAACCCCGACAATAAGGAGTACCGGGATCTCATGGCAGCGGAGTTTGATGTGTCCCGAGACTGGCAAGGCTTGGAAAGAGCCGCCTCAGATTGGGTGGTCTGGCAACCTAAGGACCCTGACAATTGGCGTTTTCTGGCCTTGGCTCAGATGAATTTAAATAAGCCCCAAGAGATGGCTGAAAGCCTCTTGGGGGCAGCCAAGGCGGAACCCACTGTGGTGGATTCCTGGCTGGCGGCTGCCGAAGCCTTGGAAAAGGCAGGGGATATTCCAGCTGCTAAGGCCGCCTATCAGAAGGTCCTGGAGCTGGACGAAGCCAATGACAAGGCAGGTCAAGCCCTCCTGCGCATGACCCTTTCAGATCTAGATAGGGCCAGAAGGGAAAGGTGATGAGCTTTAGGGCATTTTACAGTCAAGCTAAGTTCCTTATGCAGAAGCTATTTTTTTGAGTAACACATCCATGGCTATATTATTAGATCTCATAGAACGTGGCGGTTGGGTCATGTACCCAATTCTTTGCTGCTCACTTGTTGCCTTGGCCATCATAGGTGAACGCATCTGGGCCTTAAAAAGGAGTAGGGTCATACCCAAGAGCCTGGTGATTTCAGTAAATGACCTCTTGGCCAGACGTAAGTACAATGATGCTGCCTATCTGTGCCAGTACGGACAAAACGCTGCGGCCCGGCTCATACGCCAGGGCCTCAAGATGACGGGCCAGACTAGGCAACTTTTTAAAGATGCCATGGAGGATTTGGGGAGAAAAGAGGCCAATTATCTCTCTTCCCACCTGGAGCTCTTGGGGGTCATAGCCTCAGTCTCCCCACTATTGGGGCTCTTGGGGACTGTATCAGGGATGATAAACGCCTTTGGAGCAGTGGCCCAGGCCGGTATGGGTAACCCCGGCCTTTTGGCCGGGGGTATTGGTCAGGCCCTTTTAACCACTGCTGCAGGCTTAGTTATTGCCATACCGGCTCTTATTATCCATCGCCTCCTAGTGAGCCGTGTGGAGACCCTCACTACGGATTTGGAGGACTTAGGGACCGACCTCTTAGAGACCCTCTCCGCCGGAGAGGCCGCTATAGAGCCCCAGGTGCCGGGGCAGGCGGTGAGGGCAAAATGAATTTTTCTGGCAAAAAGGGAAGGGCTAGTCCACCTCCGGTGGTCAATATGACCCCTTTGGTGGATGTTATCTTGCAGCTGGTCATTTTTTTCATGGTCACAGCCCAGTTTGCCGTGCTCCCAGGCCTAAAGCTCATGTTACCGGAGCTAAGTAGCGGAACCCTGGTCCAGACAGCTGAGCGCCTGGAGGTCTCCATTACCTCTCAAAATGACCTCTTCTTTGAGGGTCAGCCCACCACAGTTGCCAGATTAGGGGATCTCTTAGAGCAGACAGGGGCGGACGGCGCCAAGGTGGTGGTCTTAATATCCGCTGATAAAGATACGGACTACGGTATGGTCTTCCAGGTGATAGAGGCCTTAAGGCTCAAGAACTTTAACCGGGTGGTCATGGGAGCTACCCTTCCAGTTGAAGATAATAGTGAGCTTTAGCTTTAAGCTCTTGTGCTAGTTATATTATTATTGTCTTTAAGGAAGGCCTTTTGCGGCCCCCTACTTTCCAAAAGACAGCTTAAGAGGTTATTAAATGATTCCAGCCAAAAGCCAGAAAACCCAGCTAACTAGGGAATCTCAAATAAGATACGACGCTAGTTCCACAGGCGACATGTCCCTCTCTTTTTTCTCAAGGCTCATAAAGGGGGTTGACTCTTTCTTGTCATCCAAGCTATTGTGGCTAGCCGTGTTTTTTATCCTCATCCTGGGATTTATCGGCTATCTCTTCCTCTCGGAAGACGGTTTTGCCCGCACCAGCGGCTTAAAAGAGAAAAAGGCGGCCCTAGAGGCGGAAAACTTAAGGCTAGAAGAGGAAAATAGGATACTTTTGGCCCGCCTGGAGCGCCTGAATACGGATTTGAGCTTTCTGGAGAGTCAGGCCAGAAAAAAGCTCCGGCTAGTGAGGCCAGATGAGATAATATACCGCCTGTCCGAAGAGCCGGACCTATCAGATGACGAAGTAAGGCAGCATTTGCGCTAAAAAGGCTAAAAGCCATTACGCAATTTTATTTTGTGAGGAGACATGTATTCCACCAGTGATATTCGTAAGGGACTAAAGGTATTATTCAAGGGGGAACCCTATATCATAGTCGATTTCTTGCACGTAAAGCCGGGCAAAGGCGGAGCCTTTGTCCGCACTAAGCTCAAGAATCTCTTGACCGGTAGGGTCTTAGATGAGACCTTCCGCTCAGGGGAAAAGTTGGGTGAGCCGGATTTGGAGGAGAAAAGTGTACAGTACCTGTACTATGACTCCAAAGAGGGCTTTGTCTTCATGGATACGGAAAATTACGAGCAGATACACCTTAATGAAGACCAACTGGGCTCCAGCAAAGACTTTTTGGTGGAGAACATGGACCTCTACTTGAATTTTTATCAGGGTAGGCCCATAGGCCTGGATTTACCCACCACAGTGAATCTGGAAGTCATCAAAAGCGATCCCGGCTTAAGGGGCGACACAACTGGTTCAGTTACCAAGCCTGCCACCTTGTCCACAGGACTTGTGGTCCAGGTACCCCTCTTTATTAACGAGGGAGATATCTTGAAAATAGATACCAGGACCGGCGAGTACGTGGAACGCATGAAGACCGATAAGTGATGCACTCAGGTGAGTAGTAAGCAACCTTTTACCTTGCTAGCCAACCTACTACTAGGTTTAGCCCTTTAGCCAACCAACCACTAGGCTTAGCCCTTTAGCCAACCTACTACTAGGCTTAGCCTTTTAGCCCAATTCCTACCAGGGGGCCCCTTAAAGTAGTTACTTGGCTGCAAAGTGGTGTAGCTTTTAGCTACTAAAATAGGTAAAAGAGCCAGAAGCGGAAAGCTTCCTTTTTGAGCGCCTTATGGCGCCTTGACTTTAAGCGCATTTGAGAAATAAAAAAAATGACAAAGAGGGCGATTAGCTCAGCTGGATAGAGCGTTAGCCTCCGGAGCTAAAGGCCGCGCGTTCGAATCGCGCATCGCCCACCACAGCATACAAAATATCGTAATATAGTTCTGACTCTAACAAGTTATTGTTGATCCCGGCTTTAGCTTTTAGGCTTCGACCCGGCATTTACTTTAAAGGCGCCCTTGGTACAAGATTTTTTGTATTTTGGAGTAGCTGAGGCGCATTTTAAGTCCCTTGCGGGTCAGGGGTAGCTATTTGTTAAATGCCTCCACTAGATATAGCGTAGGAAGTAGGCGATTCCTTTTTTATGCTATGGCGTACTATGGCTATTGAAAATAGCCATTAATAGATTAGGGGGGATTATAGCTTGCGGCTTTGTCACCTTTGAGGCATAACCCAATATGTGCGAGGCTAGTAAGAGCCTAGCACAAATAGTAGAGCTTAAAAGATGGGCCTTAGGGATTAGGCGCGAAATATTTTTAAAAGCTATCCCCTTGTGATATCATCTTAAAATCTGATAATTTTGATAAAAGAAGAAAGGTTTCTATGTCCAGAGAATACAACGTGGGAGTACTGGGGGCCACGGGGGCTGTTGGAAGGGAGATGTTGAAATCTCTTTCCGATCGCGGCTTTCCAGTCAAATCCTTGAAGGCCTTAGCATCTTCAAGGTCAGCAGGAACCACTGTGGAGTTTGAGGGTAAGGATATCAAAGTGGAGGAGACTACGGAAAAGTCTTTTGCCGGTTTGGATATTGCCCTCTTTTCCGCTGGAGGGTCGGCTTCTTCGACCTTTGCCCCCATAGCCGCCAAGTCTGGTTGTGTGGTAGTGGATAACTCTTCTTGTTGGCGGCAGGATACAAGGGTCCCTTTGATAGTACCTGAGGTTAATCCGCAAGCCATCAAGGGACATAAGGGGATCATAGCCAATCCTAATTGTTCCACCATTCAGATGTTGGTTGCCTTAAAACCCATCTATGATGCCGTAGGCATCAAAAGGATAGTGGTCTCCACCTACCAGTCGGTCTCTGGGACTGGGAATAAGGCTATAGAGGAGCTCTCGGAAGAGACTAGGGCTCTTTTCCACTCCAAGGAATATACCCCCAAGGTCTATCCCCACCGTATAGCCTTTAACTGTCTGCCTCACATAGACTCTTTTACGGATAATGGCTATACCAAGGAAGAGATGAAGATGGTATTAGAGACCCAAAAGATCTTCGAGGACCACAATATCTCTATTTCGGCCACCTGCGTAAGGGTTCCGGTATTCTTCTGCCACAGTGAGGCAATCTGGATAGAGACCTTAGAGGAAATCTCCCCTGAGGCGGCCAGGGATCTAATAGCTAAGGCCCCAGGGGTCCTGGTTGAAGACGAGCCGCAAAAGAACTTATATCCTCTAGCTTCCAGTGCGGCAGGCAGAGAAGAGGTCTTCGTAGGCCGCATTAGGAAGGATTTTAGCGTTAAAAATGGACTTTGTCTGTGGGTTGTGGCGGATAACCTCAAAAAGGGGGCAGCCACCAATGCCGTAGAAATTGCAGAGCTGTTGATTCGAGACCCCAGCTTGGTTGCCACTAACTGGTCTTAAGCCTATAAAAAATCCCAAAAATCCCTTTGTAAACCCAAAAAAGAAACGGGAGACTATTCTCTCCCTGAATAGGAGTAAATTATGGCGTGGTCTAATCAGTCAAAAGAGTACGAAAAGGTCCTGGAGGTGGGTAGACCACCTAATATTGTGCGCCTCTTTCCCAACTCCAAGGGGCTTATTGTCAGCGGCAAATTCATAGACAGGGCACTTACCGCCAAGGGGCATGCCATGACCATAGCCGCCAATGGCCGTAACCACATCATCATCCGCGGGGTCTTAGCAGCAGCCCAGAAGGCCAATGCGGCGGTCATTATTGAGATAGCCAAGAGCGAGGGAGGCGCCAAGAGCTACTGCGCGGTCAACTATTGGAATATGGCGCGCCAAGTGGACGCTGTCTTAAATGAGCTGGGCATCACAGTCCCCGTGGCCGTGCACGCGGACCACTATGGCATTAAAAACGAAAACGACCTGGTGAGGGCCAAGGTGGAGGTGCCCACCATGTTCGAGGCTGGTATCACCTCCATAGCCGTGGATGCCTCTCACTTGCCGGATGCCGATAACCTTCTGTCCTCCATTGCCTTAAACCCCTATATCCCCAAGTGGGCGGGTTTGGAAACCGAGGTGGGGGAGATCAAAGGCAATATCGGTCTTTCCACCCCTGAAGACGCCCTTTTCCTCATCCAGGGCTTGAATGCCCACGACATCTTCCCTGACTGGATTGCCTTGAATAACGGCACCACCCACGGCATCCAGGATGCATCCGCTGGTATCCAGGTGGATCTAACAGCTGAGGTCCACAAGGCCATTGCACCCTACGGGGTATCTGGGGCTCAGCACGGCACCAGCGGTAACTCCTCAGAAAGGCTCCGCCAAATAGCCGCCAAGACCCGGACCACCAAGGCCAATGTGGCAACTGCGCTCCAGATGGTCTCCTGGGGAGTGGAGATAGATGACTATGGCAATGCCATCTTAAAGGACAACCAGCTGGTCAAAGTACCGGGCCACGGCATGAGCGAGGAGCTCTGGGCTGAGATAAAGGCCGTGGGCGAGGAGAAGAAGTACAAGGCAGGGGACTTCAAGAACTTGAACCTCCCCTTTGAAAACAAGATACTCTCCCAGCCCAGGGAGATCCGGGAGCGCATGGCCAAAGCCGTGGAGGATTTCGTCTACAAGCTCTTAACCGAGGTCTTTAACGGAACCGACACCGCCCCCATAGTCTACGAGACCATCATGAAGGTAAAAGGCTTTGACCCTGGCCTTAAGGCCAGCCGCATCGAGGACCCCTCCGAGTGGACTGAGGCTAAGATAAGGGAAAAGGCCAAAGCCCTTGCCCCAGACACGAGCCCCAAAGGAAATTTCGACGACTAAAGCTCCATTAGCTTAAATGCAGGAAGCCGCCCTTGGGCGGCTTCCTGCATTTAAGGACCTTTTTTTAGCGCCAATTGGCCAGAAGGGTTTCCTGGTTATTGGGAAAGCTTTAGAGCCGGGGCTATTTTAAAAGATCTTAACTAGCTTCTAGCTTACAGCTTTTTTTAGCCTAAAAAGTTTTCTTCTAAGTACCTGGCACTAATAATTAGATCGCCTGGGATGTGGTTTTCCACAGTTGCAGTGGGCCTATCGGCCCGCTTGGCTAAGAGCTCTTTTAAGATCCCGAAATCAATTGTGCCCTTTCCCATGGGGAGGTGCTGGTCAAAGTCCCCGTCATTGTCGTGGAGGTGGAGGTGTCCCAATTGGTCACCTATTATTTCCATCCACTGGGGAAGATTATTCCAGCTTGAGCCCATGCCGGAAAAATGCCAGTGCCCAATATCTAGGCACATGGCGGCCCTCTTGTGGGCCAAGGCTTCTAGGACCTTTACTATGGGGTAGGGGCTTGCCTCTGAGGTGTTTTCCAAAAATAAATTGGCATCTGTATTTTCTAAGACAGAAAGCCAGGTTTTTACGGAAGAGTTAAGAAAGGCCTCATTGGGGGTGCTGATAGGAGCTGTAAGCTCACCTCTGCCCATAGTACGGGATTTAAATGAGTCTTCTAAAAGGGAATCTTTTAAACGTCTGAAGATGGCGTGCCCTATTAAATGCCTGGGCTGGTAAAGGTTAGCAATTTCAGTAGCTCTTTTAAGCTTGTCTAGGGTCTTAGTATCCATTTTCCCAGGCAAGATGTCTCTATAGGGAAGATGTACCCCAGATCCAGAAAGCTCACCTAAGACAAGGGAGGCTAGCTCTTTGTGCCTAGCCGGGCTTATTTGTTCCCAAGCTGATTCAAAGTAGACCTCAGGGAAAAAGCCTATTTTTTTTAAGAGTTTAAACTGAGCGTCACGGCGGATTAAACTCTCAATGTGGGTGGTGGCAAAAAAGGTCATAGCCTTACCTAAAGTCGTAAAATTTACTGGCGCCCGCACCAGCCAAAGGCAGCTTTTACTCTAATAAACGCCTTATGTATTTTAGAATAGTCACTACTTACAAGAGACTACCCACTGGTATGATAAAAGTAGAAAATGGCCTTTGGTTTTCCTCTAGCCCAATTATACCTATTTTAATGCCTCCCGTCCTAAGTCCCTTTTTACCACCCCTTTTCTGGACTTAAGAGATCTACTTTTTTCCCCGAAGGGCCTTATCTTTCTTGTGGGCAAAACTAGAAAGGTTTTTTCTTAGCTAGTGCTACTTTTTTTAGCTAGCACTAAAGTTCTAGCTTCGGCTTATCATGATTTGCACTATTTAGATAGTTTTTCCATTTGAGAAGGCTAAAAGGCCAAAGGCTTTTCTAGCTTGGGGACAAAAAAGTATTTCTTTTTGCAATATAAATGCGTCAATCCATTTTATGATGGGCTCAAAATTATTTGTGGGCACTTTACGCCAAAATGGTAAAGGGTAAGCCAAAAGCTATTTTTAGCTTTTGGATAATTTGTCTTTTAAGCTAGGCTAAGAGCGCTTAAAAGCCCCGGGGAAATAAGGTTTTCCTTTTTAGGGGCCTAAGGACTTTAAGGCCTCGCGGAGGAGGTTTTCTAAAGTAGGGTCAGCTCCAAGGGACCTAGAGGCCCTCTTTAAGGCCCTTTCTGACTCCTCGTGTTTGTAACCTAGGTTTGTTAAGGCTCCCATGGCTTCCGAGTAGATTGTCCCTGTAATTGTTTGGGCCTCAGGGGAGCTGGAGCTAGAAAGGCCTTCTAGTTTTTTGGCCTTGTCTTTGAGTTCCACTAAGATCCGCTCTGCGGTCTTTTGACCTATGCCTTTGATGGCGGAAAGCCTTGCAATATCTTGATCCATTACGGCACGGGCTAAATCCTGGGGATCTATGGCGGAGATGATAGTTAAGGCTAGTCTGGGGCCAATTTTGGAAATAGAGGTTAAGATATCAAAGGACTCTTTTTCAGCTTTGGTGAAAAAGCCAAAGAGCTCTACGGATTCTTCCCTTAAAATAAGGCGGGTCTCTAGGATTACCTCCTCATTTATCTCTGGGA
>JAITII010000073.1 GCA_031279515.1 Deltaproteobacteria bacterium | reverse complement strand
GGGCCTATGGGCTTTAGGGGCCAAAAGGCTTTAGGGGCCAGGCCCTTTTTGTTTCTGAATTTAGCTTTGGGGGGCTAGGGTGTTATTTTGCGCCTTTAGCTCATCTAAAGCTACTATAGAGGCGCCGGTCATCTCCAAGAGGTCTAAGTCGTGGGTGATAAGATAAACGGGCCTTGTTAAGGAGGCTCCCTTTATAGCTTTGGCCACCAAGGCAAGGTTAGTGGCATCTAAGCCGCTGGTGGGCTCATCTAAAAGTAAGAGCTGGGATTTTTTACTTAGGGCTGCGGCCAAGGCGAGGCGCTGCCTCTCCCCTCCGGAAAGGGACTGGGGGTGCCTTTGGGTCAAGTCCCCTAGGTTCCAGCGCTCAAGTTCCCTTTGAATTTCCTTTGGGCAGAGCTTTTCATAGGCAGCTTTAATCTCCTGGGCTACAGTACTCATGACCAGCTGACGGTCGGCATTTTGCATGGCAACGCTGGTATTTTTTAAGCGTTGGCCTTTTTTAAGGGCCTTACCGGAAAAGAGAATGGAGCCGCTATCGGGATCAATAAGCCCGGATAAGAGCTTTAAAAGGGTAGTCTTCCCTGAGCCGTTCTGGCCAGTTAGGGCCGTTACTTCCCCTGGATACAAGGTGAGATTTAAGTCTTTAAAGAGCAGTGACCCTTTGGGATAAGAAAAGCTAATCTTTTGTGCCTCAACTGTATTTTCCTCTTTTCTTTCTTTTTTGCTAGCTTGGCTGTGGGGCTTATTAGAGCCCCTGTGCCCTGGCCGGAGGCCATATTTTTCCCGTAAAACTGGGTCATCTAAGCCGGCATAGGGTCCAAAATACATAAGCCTACCTTTGTCCAAGACTAGGCCCTTGTCCACCCAGTCGCCCAGCCAGCGGCGGTGATGGTCCACTATTAAGATAGAGATCCCGGTCTCTTTAAGGCTTTTAAGCTCACTTGCCAAATCCTTGGTGGATTCCGGGTCCAGGTTGGCTGAGGGCTCATCCAATATTAATAGTCCTGGGGACAGGGCCAAGGATTCTGCGAGGATGGTCTTTTGCTTTTGTCCGCTGGAAAGGGAGGCTATGGGGCGTAAGAGAAATTCAGATAGCTTTAATGTCTCTTGCCATTTTTCTAGAAGGGCCAATGCCTTATCTTTGGCTAGGCCTCGGCATTCCCAGGCCAAAAGTATTTCGTCTCGGGGGTTAAGCCCAAAGAACTGAGATTCCGGATTTTGGAAAACAGAGGCCACTTGCCAGGAGATTTCAGAAAGGGTCTTAGAGCTGTGCTCTTTTCCCAAGACCATAAGGCTCCCTAGCACCTGACCGTGATAGTGGTGATAGGCCAGACCATTTAAGAGCCTTATAAGGGTACTTTTACCCCCTCCGCTGGGACCGGCTACTAGCATTACCTCACCTGGCAAGAGGGAAAAAGAGACGTCCTTTAAGGCAGGCACAGTTGCCATGGGGTAGCGGAAGGAAAGGGAGTCAGCCTGGATGGTGGGTACAGTAAGGTCCAATTGCAGCTCTTTCACTTGACTCTGGCTCCCATAGCGGTATTTGCCAGAGGAGCCGCGTCGACTCCAAAGATGGCGCCCTGCAACTGGAGGTAGATGGAGCCCAAAAGAACTATGGAGCCCACAAAGAGAAGGTAATAGTCTTGGCTATTTAAGAGCTTAGGCCGCTCCCAAAATAAAGATTTTCTAGTCAAGCCTTTCATTTCCAAGGCCAAGGCCAGCTCATCAGCCCCGCAAAGGGCCCTAAAGACCATGGGTACAAAAAAACCCCTCCATAGTTTCCATGGCTTTACCAAGGCCAAAAAGATTAAGCTTCTACCTGTTTTGGCCCTCGTTGCCTCACTTACCAGGAAGAACTCCTGGACAAAGGTGCCAATAAAACGAAAAACTATTATTAAGGGCACAAAGAGAAAATCCGGCAACCGAAGGGCGGAAATCAGCCTGGAAATAGCCCCGGCGGGGACAGTTATCACCAAAACTAGGGCCATATTGACCCCAATTAGCATCCTCAAGGCGGGTAAAATGGCATAGGTCAGCCCGGAGCCAGCGGTTGAAGCTGGACGCGACCAGATGAGGGCGGGCAAATAGATGGCCCCGGCCAGGCAGAGGGCCAAAAAGATAGCTAAGATAAGATAGGCCTTTATTAAGAGCCCCAGACGGATCTTCCCTAGGGCCCAGAACATGGAGGAGGCGGCCAAGAACACCAAAGGCTCCCATTTATTAAGTACTAGGGCCAAGATATAGGCACAAAGGGCGAAGATGAGCTTTATCGGAGCACCGCTAAAGCCCTCCTCTTGGCTAAGTTCGTTTAAAGGGGCCCCTAAGGCGAAAAATCCTGCGTCTTTAAGCATTGATAAATCCAGCGTGCCTTAATTCTTTGACAAAGCGGGGGGCTATGAAAAGAGCTATTAGGTCGCCTATTGAGCTGATGGCTGTCAAAAAGACAATAGGCCACATCATAGCCGGGGCTTCTCTCATGCTGAGATACATGAAGAGTAAACTAACGGCTTTTTCCAATACCCCCAAAAGGGAGGTAACTATGATAATGGCCCAGACTTTGTTTTGGCCTATGTAAACTATGATTATTTCAGCAATGAGGGCGCACAAGAGGACTAAAGGAAGGCTTGTGATCCCCCGAGCCATGATGAAAAAGGAGGTTAAAGAGCCGATTGCAGTAGCTAACACCAAGGTGCCAAATACCCTCACCTTAATCCTTAGGACTATGAAAAGGACAGTTATAATCATGGCCCTTAAGGAAAGAGAGAGGGGATTCATGCCCCCTAAGGCGAAGACAGTTATTAGGCCTAGGGCCCTGGAGAGGGCTGCTAAAACGCCTATTACCGCCAGATCTCTAGTGGACCAAGTGCCAAATTTCATAGGGAGTTCTCTTGTAAGGCTGCTGTTAAAAGGGACCTTAAGATGAACTCCATATTGGCCCTCCAAAAAACACCTGCCTGGGTAAGGGAAAAACCATCTGGATTTTCTTGGAGCAAGCTAGCTTCCTCCCACTGCCTTAAAAGCGCTAAAACCAGAGGGTCTTTTAAAGCACCTGCCTCATCTAAGGTTTTAAGAGAAACCCTGCCCTCCAAAAGTTGCCTAGAGACAGAGTTTAAAAAGGGGGTTAAAGGGCTGGGGGGATAGTAGTTTAAAATGGGTTTAATCTTTTGGGAAAGGGCCAATAAGTATTTCTCTAGACTGGGAAAATTCAGATATGATGCCCCATTTATCGAGCCGCCTGCGCCAGCTCCCACGCCCACTAGATCCCTGCGGCCCATAGTAAATGTGTTGTATAGGTTTCTGTCCCTTTTATCTCGGCTCCAGTGGCTCACTGATAGCTGCCTATAGCCTTTTTGGGGAAGGAAATTTAAGGAAAGCCTATAGTAGTCAGAAAGTTCAGCTGCCGTTAAAGGCCTCTCCCTTTTGCCTGTGGCCTTGTTTTCGAAAAGGGGACTAGTTGGCATTTGCTTTAAAAGGTAGAGGCTTATGCCGTGGACCTTAAGTTCTGTGGCAGTGGCAAGGTCTTTTTCAAAGACAGACAGAGTTTGCTCCGGAAGTCCGTAAATTAGATCGATGGTTACTATGCCTGGGGCGGTCTCAATTAAAGCCTCTAAGATCTCTTTTAGTTTTTCCGGTTTGTCAAAGCGTCCAGCCCTCTGGCGGGTTTTTTCATCAAAGCTCTGGATGCCTAAGGAAAATCTAGTAACTCCCCCTTCCCAGATCCTGCGGATCTTCTCTTCTGAAAGTAGGCTTATCCTACCCTCTAAGGTGATTTCAGCGTCATCTTCAAGGGGCAGCTCGCCAATGGCACCTAGTATTTTCTCTAAGGAATTGGCGGAAAAGGAGGTGGGAGTCCCACCTCCCACAAAGACGGCTTGAAATTTCAAGCCCTTTTTTTTAGCTTCCAAGGCCTCTATTTTTATTTCACTGAGGAGACCCTCCAGATAGGAGGCCTCCAGTTGCGGTGTATGTTTCAGCTTAAAAAACCCGCAATAGGGGCAAAAGCTAGCGCAAAAGGGGATATTTATATAGCAAGAAAGAGGCGCCTTTGCGCCTTTCCAGAGGTCCGCAAAAGTGGGAACCGGCCCCTCATATTTTTTAGCTCCCATCTGCCTATCTTGCATAGCGCCCCCTAAGGCAGGTTTGTCAAAAGCTATGCGCATAGGATCCCCTCCGATGCGGGCCTTATATTCCGAGGGAATGTCCATTTCTCTTCCTTGTGGCAAATTTACATGAAATAAATTTTATCTAGGCTTTTTGCCTTAGGCACTATTTTTTTTCTCTATTATGATACAAACTTTTTAACTGTGCATTCTCTTTAGCTCAGAGGCCATTATCGTAATATTTTTGTTCCTAAATAAAAGCTAGAGATAAAAATCCAGGGGGATGGCTCCCCCTGGATAATCTACTTAAATGGGAATAAACTATAGGCCCTGTTTAATGGAAGTCGTAGCGGAGGCCCACGTAGAAGGTGCGGCCAGGGAGCGGATAACCGGCAGTGACTTCATAGTAGGTATCGGCTATATTGTCCACTTCTACCTGGAACTTAATTGCTCCGCTGTCCCATTCTTTGATGGTCTTTCCGATCTTGATGTTACTTACCACATAGCTGGGCTGGATGTCGGGAAGGGTCGGATCGCTTGTGAGGTTGGAGCCGCGTTGGGTGGATTTATAGATGAAGTTCAGATCCGCCCATAGGCCATATTCTTCAAGCTCCAGATCGATGCCCGAGGAGATAAAAAACCGTGGGACCTTGCGCATCCTGGTATTTTCATCCGGTCCCTTGGTGTATTTTGCCACCGGGAGATAGGTGCCGAATGAATAGGCCGTAAGTGAAAATCCCCAGTCGAAAGTCCTTCCCATGTCCCACCTTAAGGACCATTCCAGACCGGCGATTCTGGCGTCGCCTACGTTCATGGTTATGGCTTCAGCGGCGTAAACACTTATAGCATCAGGATTTGGGAAGCCTGCGGGAAACCCTGCGTACATCTGGGGCATGATTCTCCCTTCTATCCAGGGCCACTTTTGTATTGCCTCGGAATAGACAAAGGGCGGGAAAGGCGAGTCCACCCTATCTATCTTGCCCTTGAAAGTACTCGTAAATGCAGTGAGGCTTCCTCGGAAGGTTTCCAAATCCACATCAACACCCAGTTCAAAGGACTCCGAGGTCTGGGGCTTGAGGTTAGGGTTAGGATATTGGTAAACCGTATTTACTACGCGATTTCCCATGGTGGTAAGGTAAAAGAAATAGCGGCCCACCATGGCATTTCCGCGGCCGTAGAGTTCGCTGACTGTGGGGGCCCTGTAGCCTTGGGAGTAGTTTCCTCTGAATTTGAGGTAATCAGTTGCCATGAAGCTAAATCCAATTGCAGGGGTCCACTTGGTCTCCCGAAACTCGTTTCCACCGTAAGCTTCGGTACTGGTTTCCACGTGGTTCACCCTGATGCCACCTGTTATGACCAGGCGGTCATCTAAAAAGTATTTCTTCCCTAAAATATATCCTCCCATATCGGTATATTCATAACCGGAGGAAGAGGGCTGCTGAAAATCGTATTTGGTAAGATCGTAGCCAGCGGTGACCTCCAGCCCAATATCTGTAAAATTGCCTGTAATGTTAGCCTGGGCGCCGTTTATATCATTGTGGTATGGGGCGTTAACCGTGCGCCCCTCCTGATTGTTCCTTCCCACAAAATATTTTAAGAGCCAGGTAAAAAGGCCGTTTTCAGTTCCGCCTTCATAGGAGAGATCCACATACTTGCCGTCTCCAGAGGTTTTCCCCGAGGTATTGGCCACCCCCATGGTGACATTGTTCATGGCTGTGTAAGTGCCCACAAATCCATAGTCCTGGAGGTCCAGGTAATTGACAATGATCCCTAAGCGGTGCCGCTCATTGAAGGTGTACCCCAGCTGGGCACTTGCCTCTATTTTGGCCTTGGTCTGGGTGTTTAAATAAGTGGGCCCTCCGCCTATATGGTAGTCTGACTTTTGGGCCAATTTGCTGGCACCCACTGAGTAGTCGAAACCCTTGTACTCACCTGAAAAACCAGCGCCGAAATCATAGTGGCCCCAACTTCCTATCCCAGCTTCGGCATAGCCCTGTATAGGCCCGGTTCCCCTTTTGGTGATGACGTTCACAACACCGCCCATAGCAGCTGATCCGAACTGGAGGCCCATGGGTCCACGGATAATCTCAATTCTTTCGATATTTTTTGAAGGGAAGCGCAACATACTGCCGAGGCCTATACGGTGCCCGTTTAAAAGCATCAGCACTTCAGATTGCACGTCGCTGCCGCTAATATTGGCGGTGAGCCCGCGGATCACCACCTGGCCTCCCAGGTAATACTGGCGGTCCACCAAGACGCCGGCCTCCTCTAACAGATCGCCTAGGTCTGTATTGGGGTGGCGGGCAATGGTCTCCTCGTCAATGACTACAGGACTAATGGGTAGATCTCTTAGGGTATCGGAAAAACGCGTGGCGGAAACAACCACGGTGTCAAGTAATCCTCCAGTGACCTGTTGGCCAAAGGAGGTGTTGGGCGTAAGGAGTAGTTGGCATAAAAATGCCATCGCCAAGGCCCAGGTAAAGTACCAAAATTTTGTACGCATTTTTTCTCCATGTTTCTTTTGAGGACAGATCAAAGTTACGATTCATAACCTTACTGATATTTCAGTAGCCCAGAAGATACGCCTCAAATTGGGTAAAGTAGGCAGTATTTCAATTTAAAACGCTAAAGCTATCTTGATTCATTTTTGCCCTAAATATTGGCCCAGAATTTAGGCTCCAAAGCTTTTCTCCATGGTTTTATTTTGCAAGCAGAAAGGACATAAGCTACTTTATTTGTTTCACAGCCCTTTGATGAGTTTTTTTTGAGCGACCCTTGGTTAAAGGCGGGGATAAAAATTCCCTCTAGGGTGAAAAGATGGATGGGATAGAGATTGTCCGCTCATGATTTGTAAATGAGGCGCAGCCCTAGTTTGCCCCAAAATTAATTGCTTTTTTGAAGACATTATCTTTTTTAAATGCCTTTAAAAAAACAATATGTCTAAAAAAGCTTTGGAAAAAGGGTATAGTTTTCCCTGAGGCGACAATATCAAGCAAAAAATTGCGGCTCTTTGCAGAGTTTAAGATTAGCTCTTTATAAAACTAAAAATAGCTGGTGGGATTAGGAAAAAAGTCTTCACCATAAAAATTGATTTTTTTAAAGGGTTCTTGACTTGAGGGATTTTACAAAGCGTGCAGGCTAAGAGACAAAATTTAAAAGGTGTCATCGCAAAGACATAGTAGGAGGTGTGGACTTGGGCACATGCCTGCACAAACAATACAATATAAAGTAGTATTGCAAATCAAAGGTACCAAGTAAAGAAAATGGTCGGGGTTTAGAGGAAGTTTGGAGTGAGGTGTTTTTGCGATAACATCGTTAATATGCGTAATTATATTTTCCCTTGAGCCGTTTTGTCAATCAATAAATTTTATTAATTGGAAAAAGTTTTCTGTCAATTTGCCTTTTGTAAGGGGCAAGAAAAAATGTTTTTGACAAATGACTATAATTTGACAGATTGAATTTTCTCATCTAGAAGGGAAAAATTGATATTAAAGCCGCAGGCTTTTCCAAAAAGGTATGGGCATGCATAATTTTTAGCCTGGGCCACAGAAAGGGCTGTCAAATTTGGGTTTTTTTGGCTGGGGTTTCTCTCTATTTTAAAATTTTTTTCCTTTTAGCCGGGCACCTTTTTTAGCTTGAAAAAAAGGCGCCGGGAGAATTTCCCAGCCCAAGCCCTTTATTTTTTGACTCTAATTTATAGGTAACAATCAAAATAGACTCAAAGAGAGCTAGAATAACTAGTAAAGCAAGAGGCGAGATGCTAGATGCTAGATGCTAGTAAAGCTGGTGGCTAGAGGCTAGTAAAGCTAGATGCTAGTGGCTAGATGCTAGATGCTAGAGGTCTAGCTTAAATTTTTTTAAAATTTTTTTCTCTTGCCTTAAAGCTGCATAAGCCTCAAGGGGAGTTTATAAAAGAATGTCCGAGGCGTTTATCCCAAAGTCAGAGGGATGGAAACATCTTAAGATGTTTCGGAAGAAGTTCCCGTAGGCGTCTGCGTCAGAGAGGTTTATCTGCTCGCCCTTTATGATAGTGTTGTCGTCTCTATCTAAGAGGTATGCCAAGGGCCTTGCGTCTATTGCCTCGGGCGGGGTCTCGGCGACAATGGCTATCTCTTTAGTATCTAGGACCAGTAAGGTTCCTATGGGGTAGATGCCCACCATGTTGATGAAGACCTTTAAGAGTAAGGGGTCTAGGATGCTCCCTGAGATGCCCATCATGATGTCTAAAGCCTGCTCTGGATTCATGGGGATGGGCCTGTAGGACCTGGAAGAGGTGAGGGCGTCGTAGTGGTCGGCAATGGCTACGATGCGGCCAAAGAGAGATAGGGGCATATGGTCATTACTAGCAGGGTAGCCTGTCAGGTCTATGCCCAGATGGTGCTCAAAGGGGGCCTGGATGAGCTTGGATTTCAATTTGTGATCAGCGTTTATCTGCAGGATCCGGCTCACCGAGTACAGGGAATGGTTTTTTACCTCCTCGTACTCCTCCGGGGTGAAGCGTGTCGTCTTGCGGATAAGCTCAATGGGGACATCCACTTTCCCAAGATCGTGAAAGAGGCCGGAAAGGCCTAAGGCCACCACGGCCACCTTACTTAAGCCCAGCCTTTTGCCCAGACACATGGAAAGTATAGCTACATTTACAGAATGGGTGCAGGTGTAGTCGTCATAGTCCCTCAAGGTGGAGAGGTTCAAAAGTAGCCTTTCCTCCTGAAAGAGAGATTCCACCATGTCTTGCACCACCCTGCGGGGTTTGGCCAGAGAGACATTGCCACCTTCTTTGAGGTTGTCTTGGAGATCGGTGACTGCAGCCATGGCCCTAGAATAGGATTTGCGGGCTTTCAGGGCCAGGGTACGGGACCCTGAGTTCCAGATTAAGGGTCTTCCCTTGGATTCGCCTTGCCCATCACCTGAAAAGATGTAGGTGATTTTAAAATCACTGTCTATTATTAGCTTCACCCAGGAATCGGCCAGGGCTTTGTCCAGCCATTCGGCTGGGTTCTTATGGTTTTGGCATTGGTTTAGGGTGCGGATAAAGGCTACGATGTCCTCGTCTGTTAGGGCCTCTTTCTTGATGAGCCTTAGGCCAAAAAACAATCTCTTCTCGAAATACTCCAAAAGCTTTTGGATTGTTACCACCATGGAGCCAGTCGGGGTGTATTTCTGATTGTTAATAAACATCCTTCCCCTGTGGGCTCTTAAGACTATTTCCGGCGTCTCTTCCCAGAGGGTATTTAAAGCCTCGCGGAAGACAAAGAGATTTTCCTGGAAGAGCTTATTGTTGGGTTGATGGATCTTTACCAGCTGGGGGAGTCTTAGGAGGGACTGAGCTATGACTTCTATAGGCTTAGGTTCCTGATTTATGGGCGCAACAGCTTGTTGTGCTGAGTTTGAGTCAGCCATTTATGCCAAATTCCTCCTGGGCTAGTATTTTTTTCGCCTCATTGTAGGCCCAGCGCACAGATCTAAAAACGCTCCTAGAAGCGTTACTGATTATCGCGTCGGAGCCTGTGGAGGCAGGCATCAAGAGAAGCGCTAAGGCAGCTCCTACCCTATGGTATTGTTTAGAACTTCCAAAGAGGGAAGAGAGGTCTTTTTTCATCAAGATTTCTGTGAGAAAGGATACAGAGACGTAACTGGCTGTCAGTCCAAAGGAATGGTAGTAGCCTAAGATGAGCCTAGAGTTTTCTTTTCTTTGGTAACTTTCAGAGATAAACTTTTTTAAGATAGCTTCCACAGAGGGGTCCCGGCGCCTTACAAGGCGCGGGGTCACAAGCTCTCTTATCCTCACATCCTTGTCCACTATGAGGTGGGCTATGGGGTTGAGGTTGTCTGGGTCCTCTTCCAGGACATAACGGGCAGTGAGCTCTCTGACAGAGGCGGAATTGTGGTGGGAAAATACCGTAATGAGCCCGACGGGAAGGCTAATTCGCATGGCCCTCAAGATGGAAATAAGCTCCAAGATGGCCCACTCGTTTAAAAGGGGAGGAAGCTTTGCCAAGGCCTCGGAGCGGGGAATCTGCCAGGCAATGAGCTCAATAAAAAGCTTTTTTAGCCTTAGGGTCTTTACCTGGGGTAAGAGTTCTGCCAGGATAAAGAGGCTGGAAGGGGGCAGTTGATAGAGAAAATAGCGAAGGTCCTCGTAGATAGAGTTTACACTCTCCTCAGTAATACTGGGCTCGCACAAGAGTGCGAGAAATTCTGGGTTATTTATATTATTTTTGAGGTCATTATTGATGGAAGGTATGAGGGGCAGGGAAGGGGAACCTGCAATAGCCTGCAGATCGGCTAAAAACTTGTTCATATGGCTCAAAGACAGCTTACTCAAAGAGAGCTTAAATTCTTCTGTGAGGAAGTTGACTATAGCCTGCTTGTGAGAGCTCTTTAAAGTGGGCGATTTTAAGAGGACCAGCATGAAAGAAAGAACTGATGACGACTTGGCCCTGGTCTCATCCCACTGGATTAAGGCCGCTATCTGCTTAATCTCCCTGGAAGAAAGCCCCCAGAATTTGAGCCTATTGGCTCTGTTGGCGAGGATATCCTTATCCACTTCCACTCTTTCTTCATCCGGCAGGGTAACTACAGCCTCTATGTCACTATTGGTGTTAAAGGACTCGTCCATGGAAAGTGAGGAGAGATCCAAGTCCTGGAGAGCGCCCCCAAAGGGGCTTGTGACCACATTGGAGGGGTCCTCGTCGGAATCCAAATAATCCATGGCATCGCTATTTTCATCTGCTGCCTCTCCGTAGGCAGCAGATGAGGCTGAGCCTCCATTGCCATTGCCAGGGCCATTGCCATTTCCTGTGCCAGTTTTTTTCCCAAAGCCTCCGGAACCCATGAGACTGTCTAAATCATCATCTTCTCGGGGCGTGGTCCTGGCCATGCGAATTCTGTCGGGCAGGGCATCGTCAGCGAAATTAGCCGGTATCTCTTCCGGGGTATCATGGATATTGGTGCTACTTTGGAAGGGCCCGAAGCCATCTTCATCATCATCTTCTTCAGGCTCCGGGGGCAGTAGTTTCCCGTCTGCATGGGGGTCTTTGACTCTGCCATCTTTGCCGCCAGGGGCAAAGGAAAAGTCTAAGGTCTCGGCCAGGGCAAAAAGAGAGCCTATGGATTTGGCCACAGGAGCTGCGCCCTCCGCTTCCACCGGGGCTGTGGCCTGGTAGGGGGCGTCGATGTCAGGTTTATTTATTGGAGGGCGGGAACAGACAAGGGCATTGGTGTCAAACTCCGGCCCTACTTCCTCGTACTCATCGGCTATGACGTATTTGATATTGTTAAAGGACGTCTCCCACATGACTGTGACTATATCGTCGTGGTCACTTTCTGTGGTGGTTTTGAAGCGGATCATTATATAGAGGAAGGCCCTTAGCTCCTCTTCGGTAATATTGGGCTCGAAAATAATGGATTGGATGCCGTCTCTAAAAAGAGGAAATGCCAAATACTGTTCATTGGGCTTTTCCGTGTAGACAGGCACATCCCCCTCGGTGGTGAGGCTATCTTTTAAAACTACCAGAACTAAAGGCCCAGGATACTTGGAAAAATAATCCATCAGCCAATTGTGGAGTAGGTAGGAGGCCTGGAGGTTGGTCTGGCTGGTTTCTGGGTAGAGGGCCATATTCTTCATGGTGACAATGAACTGGTGTAAGCCCTGCTTTAACAGGGCCACCTGTTCTTTATCACTGGGTTTGGGCCCGCCTAAGGGGGAAGGGCTAGCCTCGTCCCGCACACCCAAATTGGCGCCTTCTAGGCTTGCCATGAGTATCTAGCCTCCAAAAGATGCCTAACTTTTAGGGGAAATAGTCAAAAAAGATGAAAATTTCTGGGTACTAGCAGAAATAGTAGCTAATAAGCTATACTATACTATAAGTATGAATTCTATCTTGTAAAGCCTCTATTGGGTAAGAGCTACAATATCTAGTTTCAATGTGGCTCTTAAACCTAAGAAGGCCTTGAAAGCACCAAGGAAAAAGTGCTCTTTTTCTGCCTTTTTTCTTAAATAAAGCTATTTTTCTCTGCTAATCGCAAAAAACTATGTTGATTTTAGCACTAGATGGCCAGAAGGGCAAAGATTATTGCCAGCCCTAGCTTAAAGTGGGCTAGAATCTTGATGCTTTTAGCCCATGGTGCCGGCTAGAATTCCTTTTAAGGGATTTTTTTAAGGCTTTTGCTAGTTCTTGGGAGTATTTCTAGAAATTTTGCCTTTTTATCCCATCTTAGAGGCTTTGTTCAAAGGAAAGCTTAAAGAGCATTAGATATCACAAGCTGCGAGCTAGTAGCCACTGCCAGGGATAAGCTTATAAATGGCGGGACTTTTCTATTTCTCTTCCCTCATAAAGGACCAGAGCTGGAAGGCGGCCAGCATAGAGACCCTATTGGCTAGGTTAGAAGAGGGGGCAGAAAGGGGGGTAATTTGGAAAAAGTCTCGGCCATTGGGGCCTTTTACCAGCTTGGAGCCAGGTTCAGGTGAATGGATGATGCGGGTGGATAAGGTAATCTTTTCCAGTTTCCCAAGGCCCCCCAATGGGGAAGGACCAGAGGCCTCAGGTGGCGCGAAGCTGTGGCAGTCTTTGGTGCCTGCTGGGTTCTTGCAGGTCAAAGATAGGGTCAAGGTGGCCCCTTCCGCTAAGAGATAATTTAAGGGGTTAGGTCCAATGGGGCTTCCAGGGGCTAAAGTGATGGAGCCTGCGAAATTATCCACTGTCAAATGGGGTAAGAGCAAAGAAGTGAAAAGCCCCTGGGTGAGAAAGTCCATTATCCCCAGTTTAAAGCCCCTAAGGCTAATCTCATTGGCTACGGCAGCAAAGAGACCGCGGCCATCGGTGCCCGTCAAATAGGAGCCCAAGCGTTTTTCCAATTCTCTTATGATAGGGTTTATGAGCTCTCTTGCGCTATCTTTCCCTTTGGCTTCAGCTGTTACATGGATCTTGGTCTCATAAGGGCCAGCGGTTATCCCCAAGCTCGGGTTTTTCTTATTCATGAGGTCGGAAATAAGGGCATCTACCCGGCTTTCCCCCAGGCCCACGGCCACCAGGGTATGGGTCTCTAGGACCTTGCGGCTGGCAGGGAAGGCGGAAAAGAGAAGGGTTTCCAGGTTGTCGTCAATGAGTCTTTCCAGTTCTTTGGGAACCCCGGGGAGAAACAAAGATAAGTTCCCGGGCCTCACTATGGCAAAGGAGGGGGCAGTGCCGTAGGGGTTAGATATGACCCTGGCATATTTTGGGATCCAAGACTGGCGCAGGTTATTGGCCGGGGCGGGAGAGCCATAAGCCGACATGCGCTCATCTATTTCCTTAGCCAACTTCCAAGAGTAGCTAAGGGGTACCCCAAAGGCCTTGGCTGCGGCGAGCCTTGTAAAATCGTCTTCTGTGGGACCCAGTCCCCCGGTCATGACTACAACTTGGTAGTTTAAACTGGCAGCTTTGATGACCTTGGCCAGGACTTCAAAATCGTCTGGTACGGTTTGATGCATTTCCACCTTGACCCCCAGGGCCGCAAGTTTTCTGGAGATATAGGCTGAGTTGGTATCCAGGCTGCGGCCCAAGGTGAGTTCGCTTCCTGAGGCAATGACAGCCGCTTTTAAGCGGCTTTTGCGAAATGCAGTGGGCATATAAAAGGATTTGGCTAGAGTTTTTAGGTGTTTTTCTTTTGGTAGGGTAAGGAGAGCCTAAAGGAGGTGCCCTTGGGTTTGCGGTCTAAGACCCGCACGTATCCGCCGTGGTCGCCAACTATGGTCTTTACTATGGAAAGGCCCAGGCCCTGGCCGCCTGTGGTGACGTAGGGCTCAAAGATACTGTCCCTGATGCCGGGAGAAAGCCCTGGCCCATCGTCGGAGATGGTGATTACCACCCCCTGGAGCTCGTCTAAATCCACCTCTATCTCTACCTTGCCCACTCCATTTATGGCAGAAGCGGCATTGGCCAGGAGATTGGAGATGACGCGGCCCATCTGGACAGGGTCAAAGGAGAAGATCTCCGGAGTCTGTTTCACCAATAAGGAAAAGTCAATACCAGTGTGGGCTTCCCGGAAGAGGGTGAGGCTATCGTTTATAACTTCCAGGATATCCGAGGGCTTGGGATTGGCTTGAGGCAGACGGGCGAATTGGCTGAACTCATCCACCAAAGAGCGCATATTATCCACCTGCCGGATTATTACAGAGGTGCATTCTTCGAAGATGGGGGCCTCCGGGTCACCTTTCAATTTGTCACTGAAGCGTCTTTTGAGACGTTGGGCTGCCAGAGAGATGGGGGTAAGGGGGTTTTTGACCTCATGGGCAATGCGTTTGGCCACTTCCCGCCAGGCGGAAAGCCTCTGGGCCTTTTCCAGCTCACTTATGTCGTCAAAGGTGATGAGCCAGCCTATGGTGAGGTTATCCTCGTCCTTTAACTTGGCCTGAAAGACCATGAGACTTAAGGTCTCACCGTCTGGGAGCTCTAAATAGATAGCCCCCTTGGGAGGGGGTCCCCCTTCCGGGGGGCCTATGAGATCCAAGATTGGTAAAGGGGTATTGGGCGCCTTGGCCTCGGCGCGGGTGAGGTGCAAAATAGAAAGTGCTGCCTCATTGATATCTGTTAGCTTGTGATTATTGTCTAAGACCATGACCCCACTGGAGACCTGCTTTAAGACCGTCTCCACAAAGCGCCTCCTGGTATCCAGTTCAGCGTAACTCTCTTTGAGCTCAGAGGTCATCTGGTTAAAGGCGGAAACCAGGTGATCCATCTCCCCTGAGCTGGCGGTGGGTTTTAGGACAAAGTCCAAATCCCCTTGGGCCACCCTCTTGGTGCCTTCAACTAGCTCTATCACAGGGGCGGAAAGGGAGCCTGCCAAATGGCTTCCTATCCAGATGGAAAAGAAGACCGCCACCAGGGTAACAGCAGCAAGGCTCGTAAGCTGGCTCACCTTGAAGGGGCGCTCAATACCTAAGACTGCGTCGTATTTTTCCAGGCCCTTGGAAAGGATTTCCGCCCTGGCCTGGGAGAGATCCAACTCCAAGCGGCCGGTTACGAAAAAGCCCTCCTGGGGATGCCTGGGGGAGGGATTTTGGGAGGATACCGGGAGGATAAGGCGCGTGTAAGGCCCAAAATCAGTCTGGGTCACTACCTCTGAAGAGGCAACACCTTCCCCCAATCCTTCAAAGACAGAAGCCGGGAGGGTGGGAAGAGAGGCTAATTGGGCGTCTAGGGAACTTAAAAGGATGCGGCCGTCCCGGCTGTACCACTCCAAGGAGGTCAAGTAGTCCTGGGTGCGGAGGCGAGTAACAGAGTTTTCGTCTAGGAGCATAGAGTCAGCCTTTAGCTCCAGGGCAGAAAACTGGCTCAAGGCCAGCTTGGAAGAGAGCAAAAAGAGCTCCCGCTCGCTGTCTAAACTATTTCTCGACTGCTCTAAAGACTGGGCAATGGTAATTTTGAGGCTTTCACTAAACCAGGTCTTTTGATCCTGGCCCACCAAGAGATAGGCGAAGTAGAAGATCAAAAGAGTAGGGATTAAAGATAAGCCAATAAAGGCCACCACCATCTTGGTTTGGAGGCTACCATATTCCTTGTGCTCAAAAAAGACCCGGTACAGACCCCTCAAGATGAGAAAAAGCAGAAGGGCCAGGGTTAAAACAGAAAAATTGATGCTGACAAGGGTGATTACGCCCTGGTTGGAAGAAAGGCCCGGACCTAGGTTTAAAAGTCTTCTTTGGAGGATGATAAGTAAGAGAAGACCTAAAAGGGACAGGATGATAAGGCCGCGATTTCTCTTTTGATTGTTTTGGGCAGAGCCCTTCTCAGTATTTACCGTCATCTTGTCCTATGGGGGAGGATGCTATTGGGGTATGGTATTAGAAAGACAATACTGCCCGCGGGGTAAAAAGGTTAATTATCAAGCTTAGCACAAGCGTATCCTAGCCGCAATAGTGACAAATAGAGGAAAGCTTAGAAGCCGTAGTGTTTTAGTAGTCTTATCTGGGTTAGGGGCTCGGTTGGATAAAAGGCAAGAATCTTCTAGAGTGAAATAATTATTTTGTAATACAATATTTATTTGTTATAATAATATAAAATAATATAAAAATAAAATATCAAAATAACATATAAAACAATAAAATAATGAAATTATAAAAAATTGCCACTAATATTACTGGGCCTAGTTAATTTTTTTGCTGGACTATTAAATTGTATTGGGTATACTTGAAGATACTATTAGTAAATATTGTTTTATAGTAAATTTTTTCTTTCAAAAGGGGCCTAATGTTGTAAGGAAAAAATTAATTTTCATGGGTAGATGGGGGAAATGGGGCATTTTTAGATCCTATAAGAGAATTTTTCTGCTAATTTTAGAGCCCTCCTAGTCTTCTTGACAAGATTGGAAAAATGCTTATATTCTCTGTATCATTTAGGAGGGTCCCCCAAGTGACGGAGCCAATAAGCCAATGGAAGACAAGACGGCAACTTTTGGAGGGTAAGGTAACTATAAGCTCGGCTGATTTTGTTGCCAAAGCCAAGGAGCTAATAGCTTGCGGCTATCTAGCTGCGGCCTTGGAATTTCTGCAAAAGGCAGATGATAAGCCAGAACTAGCGAACTTTTTGCAATTGACAATTGGAGAAGGGGACTTTTTTTTATCAAATCTCTGCGTCCAGGCACTGGGTAGGGATTTTACTAGCCAGGAACTTAAGCTTTTGGCAGAAAATGCCCAAGAAAAAGGATTTATCCTCTATTACAATAAGACGCTAAACTTGGCCAATCCGAATTCATAATTTATTAATAGCTACAGGATATGATTTTTTCCCCTATCACACATGGCACATAAGTATCCTTTTATAACTTAAAAGCTCTACCAAATATCCTTTTTCTTTTTAATTTCCCCAAAACCCTGGCCTATTCTAGTTAAACCTATAAACCAAAAGCATCTTGTCTTTTTTGGAATATATAACAAGCCTTCCCGCCGGGAGGGGCGGTTTCTTTGAAACACTTCCGGCAATAGACTTTTGTAATTTATGAGTGAGAAACGAGACTATTACGAAATCCTAGAGGTCAGCCGTACAGCTGACGGTGAGACCATCAAGAAATCTTTTAGGTCTTTGGCATTAAAATACCACCCAGACCGCAATCCTGGCGATACAGAGGCCGAAGAGCGTTTTAAAGATATCAATGAGGCCTACGGGGTCTTATCCGATCCTGGGAAAAAACAGCTCTACGACCAGTATGGCCACGACGGCTTAAAAGGGCAGAACGGCTTCCACTCTGGGGGTTTTGGGGACTTTTTCAGCGGCTTTGGGGACATATTCAGGGATTTTTTCGGTGGCGGAAGCGATGCCTATGCTTACGGCCCCAGAAGGGGCCAGGATCTAGCCTATGAGCTGGACATTGAGTTTGAAGAGGCGTATTCAGGGGTAGAAAAGGTAATATCCATTCCCCGGGAGGAAAATTGCGAAAACTGCAATGGCACAGGGGCTCTTTCCGACAAAAAAGAGACCTGCCCCCAGTGCCGTGGAGAGGGCCAGATCTTCCAGGGGCACGGCTTTATCCGCATGGCTTCCACCTGCCCCCGTTGTAGGGGCAAGAGGGTTATCTACTTGGACCCCTGCCCTGAATGCCAAGGCTTGGGCCGGGTAAAGAAAATAAAAGAGGTGACTGTAAAGGTGCCAGCGGGGGTGGATACGGGCCACCGTCTCCGCTATCAGGGACGCGGGGACCTGGGTATCAGGGGCGGGTCAAATGGGGATCTCTTTATCGAGATCTGCGTAAAACGCCACGCAATCTTCTACCGAGAAGGTGTTCAGGTAGTTTTAGAAAAGAAGATAGACATGACCTTAGCGGCCTTGGGAGGAGAGCTCGAGATCCCAACAGTCACAGGTGAGACCCGCACAGTTACGGTTCCAGCCGGCACCCAAAATGGCAGGCTATTGCGGGTGGATGGTCTAGGTTTTCCCCACCTGAAAAATCCCACTAGAAAGCGTGGGGATCTGATAGTCTCATTAAATGTGTTGATCCCCAAGGATTTGACGGAAAAACAGATAGGGCTCTTAAAGGAATTTGCCAGATTGGAAGAAGAGAAGAAAAATGAGACCCTCTTTCAAGGAATAAAGCGAAAAGTGGGAGAAAAGTTAAAAAACGTCTTAAAATAATTTATTTTTTATAAATTAGTTATATTTTTTATGAGGATTGCAATGCCTTTTCCCTTGGATAGGCCGCGACGCTTAAGAGACAATTCCACTTTACGCTCACTTGTACGCGAGACCTTAGTAACGCCCCAGGATCTTATCTACCCCCTTTTTGTGGTGCCAGGTAAGGGCGTGGAAAGCCCAATAAGCACCCTTCCCAGGCAGTACCACCTGTCTCCGGACCGCGCAGCAGAACGGGCCAAGAGCTTCTATAAAGACGGAGGCAGGGCCCTTTTGCTCTTTGGCCTTCCGGACCATAAGGACGAGCTGGGCTCCAGTGGGGCTGAAGAAAATGGGCCGGTGCAAGAGGCCATCAAGGCCATTAAGGATGTGGTACCGCAAATCCTCATAGCCACAGACGTGTGCCTCTGCGAATACACCTCCCACGGGCACTGCGGGGTCCTGGAAGGCACTAAGGTCTTAAATGACCCCACCATCCAGCTTTTGGCAGCCCAAGCCCTGTCCCACGCAAAGGCGGGGGCGGACCTTGTGGCCCCCTCGGACATGATGGACGGCCGAGTGGCGGCCATCCGCCAAAAGCTGGATGAAAATGGCTTTTATGGGCTCCCCATTATGAGCTATAGCGTCAAATACGCCTCCGCCTTCTATGGGCCCTTCCGCGAGGCGGCGCGCAACACCCCCTGTGCCGGTGACCGCCAAGGCTACCAGATGGACCCGGCCAATCGCCGGGAAGCGGCCTTTGAATTGCAACTGGACCTCCAAGAGGGGGCCGATATTGTGATGGTAAAGCCGGCAGGCCCATACCTGGACATAATAAGGGAAATGAGAGACCTAACCTTAAGGCCCCTAGCCGCCTACCAGGTCTCCGGGGAGTTTGCCATGCTGGACGCAGCGGCCAACCACGGGCTTTTGGACTTTAGAAAAGCTGCCAAAGAGTCCCTAATAGGCATCAAAAGAGCCGGAGCTGACCTCATAATCAGCTATTTGGCCCCTGAATTCCTGTTGTGGTAAATCTAGCCCCTCTGCAATGTTTTATTTGTAAAAACCTAAAGCTTTACTTTAGATTTTAGGCAAATTTAGTTTGAGGCCCTTATTTTAGGGTAAATCTTGCCCCCCTTTTTTCCCAAAGCCGCTAGGGCCGCTTAGGCTTATTTAAAGTCAAATAAGATTTTGAGCCGCCTTTAGGAATAAGAAATTTAGTTGTTTTTAAAAAAACGCTATGGACCACTTTATCTGGGGGGATCTTAGTCCCAAAGGGCAAAAAATACCTTTTTTTCACAGGTGAAATTGTAGCATCTATATGAATCAAAAACGGAAGGCTTGTTTTAAAAAAAGGCATTGATACTAGAAAAACTTCCCAAAAAAAATTTTTTAGGCATTTGGGAATTAAATCAACAAAACTTGAACCTTTTGGTATATTTTTTCTTTGAAAAGTTTCCACATAATTAGAAAAGTTATTGTTGCCAGTCAAGAAATATAAGCTAAGTAAAAATAATCCGGAAAAAGGGACAAATTAGCCTTTAAAAAAAAGTAAATACCCCTATCTTGTGGAAAATTTGGTAATTTTTTGGAAAAGAAATTTTTTTCCAGCGGGGTAAAAATTTTGCAAAATATCTTAATTACATATAGGAAATATTAGTATAATTTATATTTATAAATAGTACAATAAATAATAATTTTATTAAATATTAATAAATAACATAACAAAAAAACGTATTTTATTTTTTGTTTTTTCTTGAAATTTAGATCGATCCAGTTTATAATAAAATATGTTTTGGTTTATATTTTTTTTAGCGGTGTAAAATCAAAGATAATGGAAGTTAACTATGGCTAAACTTTTTGTTTGTTCAGATGGGCTCCTTTCTTTTGCATATGAGTTTTCCAAGCGCAGTTACATCATAGATTTCAAGAAAGCCTTGTCGGTTATCCTGGGCGCTGAATTTGACCTGAGTGTTGCCCAGATCTCCCATCTCTTGAATGTTGACGCTCGCACCGTGTATAAATACCGGACGGAAATGCAAATGTTATACAAGGCAGGCGGCTCACCCGGCCCAAGAAGGCGGAAGGAAAAATTGGGCAGCGGTCGCCGCAAGCTCATGACTCCGCAAGAGGAAGCCGAGATCCTGGAAAATTTTTTCAACGGACAGCGCAAGCTAGAGAGGTTGAAGGGCTCAGAGATCCAGCAGCAGTTGCAGGATTACCTGGGTCACGACATCAGCCTCACAACTGTCTATGACATCTTGAAGAGGCACGGGTATAAGAAGACCAAGATTAAATACCCGCCCTCGGCCAAAAAGGCGCCGGCTGCAAAGGCCCCCAAGGCCCCCAAGGCTGTAAAAAGCACTAAGGCCCCTAAGGCAAAAACCACTAAGACCCCCAAGGGTTTCAAGAGCGCCAGGGCCTATAGGATGTCCAAGCTTGCCAAGAAGACTCGAAAGAGGTAGACCTTTCTAGCCCTTTTAAATTTTTTCGTTTGCTTTTTTAACGAAAATTTTAAAAGGGCTTTTTTTTGCCTTGGACCATTATATTAACCTTAAAATAAGGTCCTTTTTCCCCTTTGGGCCATTATTATAACCACCCCTTGGGGCATTGTTAAAATCAATACACCACTACCCTTTGCTCATATTGCGTGTACTGTACATTAGAGCCGCTAAAGCGACTGCCAAAAGAAGACTGCCAGCTAAAAGCGCGTAGTCTTCTAGATTGATAATAATGTACAAAGAGCTGTAAAGGGCCCCAAGGTTAAGGGCCATGATTGCGGCATTTTTCAGATTTTTTAAAGATAAGAGGATATATCCTGAATTCATAAAAATTATCAAAATTGAGGCCAGGAAAAATGAGAGGGGAAAGGAAATATGCTCACAGAGGGCCAGAATTAGAAGATAAAATAGTCCCAAGGATAGGGCTATTAAGACTAGATGCGTAATTGATAGTTTTTCCTCTGCCTTTTGACTGTTTTCGAAGATGAGATAGACCAAAAAGGTAAGAAGGATAAAGATAATTGAGTATTTAACCGTCCTTAGTACTAGTTGGTAGTGATTTAATTGCTCGAAAAACCTCACTCCCACTGTGTATTGGGCAAAGACATTTTTCTCACTATTGGTAAGCAGCGTGAGTTTGCCTTGACTGGGATAGTCGTGGACCAGGTTGGGTACAGTCCACTTAGCGCTAAACCCAGCCTCTGTCACAGTCCTTTCCACAGGAAGTGAGCTTCCCATAAAGCTAGGGTGGGGCCAGGGGGAGTGGAAGCTAATATTTGTGAGCTGGGCATTGGGGGCTATGGAAAAGGAGCTACTTCCTGTCAGAGAGACTAGATAAGAAAATTCGCTCTCTTCTTGGGTAAATGCCACCCTGGCGGAAATACCATTAAATACCAGGTCTTGTCCTGTGCCAGGCTCAAAGGGGTACTCTTCTTGTCCAAAATGTAGGATTATGTTCCCCTTTAGGGAGTTTGTCTCATTTAAGCCCACCACCAGGCGGCTTTCCTCCCAGAGCACAGTTTTGACCTTGGGGTCTATTAGTTTTAGGTCCGGCCTTACAAAATTTCCTCGAAAACTAATCTCCCCCGTATATAAGAGGGCCTCATAGATACCCCTGGCGCGGGTTTCTGTGGAAAAGTTGCCCACTACCCTAAGGGATTCTGCTGTGAAATAGGCGTAGCGGATGACCTCTACCTTGCGGGTAAGGGTAGTATCCCTATTTTTAGCCCCCTCTTCATGAGAGGGGCTACTATTTTCCAATGGCACATTCCCATAGGCTAAGGGGAAGCTGGTAAGCTCATGGGTTATGTAGGGGACGATGATGATGGGCCCGTAAATGGTGCTCTCCCGGCCCCATTCAGAGTGGATCTCCTCTATGGCGGTGTGGGAGCTACTCTGGCGGCTCCTAATAAGCCCCGTCACCAAAGTGGTGGGTATGAGCATCAAGAGGGTGATGGCGCCTACTACCAAAAGGCGGATGAGAAAGCTTCTGCCCCTATTGTAGGCTTTTGGGCCCGGCTCTTTTCTAGCCTGGGGGGCGCGCACCTTGGTCCACAGGTAAAAGGAAAGTAAGGTAAGTACTGTAATAGCTACAGCTATTAAGGCTATAGCTAGGATTGCAAAGGATATTTCCATAGGGCACCTTTTGCTACAAAGAGGTAAAATGCCTCTTTGCCGCAAATATTAGCTCCAATGTCATTTTTAATGGTGGAGCTGGCATGGAAAGCCTATGGATTATTTATGGATTTTAAGCTGAAGGCCATTTAGCTAGCTTATAGCTTTAACCTAAGGAAGCTTGATACCCTTTGGGCGCATTCTTGGGCTAGAAAGCTTATCTCTTTTTCATCCTCTCCTTCCATCATGACCCTTACCACCGGCTCTGTGCCTGAGGGCCTTAAAATTAACCTACCCTTGTCGCCCAGTTTCTGTTTGTATTCCTCCAGAAGGAGGCCCACTTGAGGGTGGTTTTCCACCTCGCTGGGTTTGGCCACTCTGACATTTATGAGGACCTGGGGAAAGGGTTTTACCTGCCCTGCGAGCTCAGCTAGGGAGGCGCCAGATTCTTTCATGACAGATAGGGTCTGGAGGGCCGCTAGGGTGCCGTCACCTGTTGTGGCATGGTCCAAAAAGATAAGGTGCCCTGACTTTTCCCCCCCGAAGTTTAGGCCTTTCTTGCGTAAGAGCTCAGCTACATAGCGGTCCCCCACTGGGGCGCGGAAAAGAAAAATTCCATCTTCCTTTAAGGCTATCTCCAAGGCCATGTTGCTCATGATAGTTGCCACCATGGAGTCCCTTAAAAGCTGCCCCTTTTTCTTTAGGTGGGAGGCGCAGATGAACATTATCTGGTCCCCATCTACCACCTTGCCTTGGGCATCTATAAAGATGGCTCGGTCCGCGTCCCCGTCCAAGGCCACCCCTAGATCCGCTCCAGTTTCTCTGACCTTTTGAGCTGCCACCTCAGGGTGGAGGGCCCCGGTATTTAAATTAATGTTAAAACCGTCGGGATTAGCGGCAAGGACATGGCAGGTGGCCCCCAATTCCTCAAAGACACTGGGAGCTGACTTATAAGCTGCCCCATTGGCGCAGTCCAGGACTATAGTTAGGCCTTCTAGGGAGAGGTTTTTGGGAAAGGTGTTTTTAAGAGAGACCACATAGCGGCCCACGGCATCCCTTACGGGAAAGGTCCTTCCCACAGCATGGGGCTCTGGGAGCATCTCTTTGTTGATGGAGGCACAGGTCATGAGCTCTTCAAGCTTAACTTCTATCTCGTCGGGGAGCTTGTAGCCCTGGCCGTCAAAGATCTTGATGCCATTGTCCTCATAGGGGTTATGGGAGGCGGAGATGACTATGCCGGCATCTGCGCGGGTACTGGCAGTAAGGTTGGCCAGTCCCGGGGTGGGAAGGGTATCGGCCTCAAAGACGTCGCCCCCTTGGCTCATGACGCCGGAGGCCACAGCTGCTAGCAGCATGTCACCGGAAAGGCGGGTGTCTTTACCTACCACCACCTTGGGTTTACGACCCGAAACCCTTTCGGTGCGCAAGAGGTAGGTAAGTGCCGCGCCTAGGGCCAGGGCAGTGTGGCTGGTCATGGGCTCAGTATTGACTAGGCCCCTGATACCGTCGGTTCCAAAGAGGTGCCTTTTGTCACTGTTCTTCCGTAGCATTTTCTGACTCCTCTTGGCGGAAATTGGTGGCATTTTTCCAGGTGACTTTCACCTTGGGGGGAGTGACCTTCACCGTAAGACCTGGACTTTCCGTCACCTGGATGTCCATTTCCTGGGGTCCCGCCCTATCTATCTCCGTACTATTGGCTAGATTTACCTCCAGGGTTACATCGGACTCAACTGGAGGACTGGGCCTATCTGCTCTGTAGGTGATAAGGACTGTAGCTTTTTGGGGCTCTACTATTACCGGCAGATTGGGGCCGTAGACATCTAAACCCGAAAGCTTAATGGGGAGCTGGAAGCTGATCTCCCTTTCCAAAAAGGCCACAGGCACATGGGCGGCAAACTTGTCCGGGGTTATGTGGAGCCAGTTGTTTAAGCCAGGCAGAGAGGGAAAGAGGGCAAAGGAATTGGAGTTATTGTGGACCTGGTTAAGGTCTATGGAGTTGGTGGTGACCCTGGTCACTGTATCTATGCGGTTTGCCGGGGCGCGCACATTAGCCGTGGGGGGATAGATGGTGATATCTTCTGTGAGTTCCAGGTAATCTGGGAGCTTACCAAAGAGGGGCGCATAGACAGGGAGCTCCCTTTCAGCATAAGGGTAGGCTTCATAGGTAAATTCCGTGGGCTGGACCCTGACATTCTGGACCCCCCTGGGTAAGGGCGGGTCCAACATGGTCTTGGGATCTATTACCCTGGTATTTTCCCCTGCTGTGGAATGCTCCAAATCCACAGTGATGGAATATTTACGGGGACCCTCCATGAGCTGGAATTGCGCCGTATTGGCCTCCACGATTACGGTAACCTCCCCGGGAAACTCTTCTAAGTCCACATAGAGGTCAGTGGGAAGGTTTATGAAGTTAAGGGAGGCCTTTACCTCATGGGGCGCCGTTTCCCTTCCGGATACTGCAAGCCACAGGATAAAGGCCAGAGCCATGGAAAGGAGCAAGAGGGGCAATTGTGTGCGCAAAAATTTAAACATGTTTAGATTTCATTTGTTAAATGTAGCTATTGGAGGCAGAAACAGGAAAGGCCTATGGGCTTTAAACCACAAGTATGGCCTAACCTAAGGGAACGGTTTTGGCTACTGGCTTTCCTTTTTTCACCGCAGGAAAGCCCAAGAGGGTAAGTAGCTTATCTCTTAAAGAGCCGGCTCCCATCATCACCTCCACCTCCCCGTCCCGTACCAGGGAAACCAGTCCCCTCTCTTCTGAGACCACAACTATTACCGCATCTGTCTCTCTGGAAAGACCTATTGCCGCCCTGTGGCGGGTACCAAAAAAACGGCTCACATTGTCTTCCGCAGGCAGCAAGGGCAAAAAGGAGCCTGCCACCTCCAGGCGCCCGTCTTGGATGATGACTGCGCCGTCGTGTAAAGGGGCATGGGTATTAAAGATGGCAAGTAAGAGCCTATCTGAGACCACGGCGGAAAGCCTCGCTGCTGACTCCATGTATTCGCCCAGGCTCACCCGGCGCTCAAAGACTATGAGGGCCCCTATGCGCTTTTCCGCCATGAAAAAGGCAGCGCGCACCACCTCGTTGATGGCCTCCACTGTGGAGGAATTGCCCTTGGAGGAACGGGAAAAGCGTCCGGCCCTGGCCAGGCCCCTCCTTATATCCGTGGAAAAGAGGACTACAGTTACTAAGAAGATGTTAGCAATAAAAGAAGAAAGGAGCCAGGTAAGGGTTAACAGCTGGAACTGGAGGGCCAGGTAATAAGCCACCAAGACTAAGATAATCCCCACAATGACCTGGAAACTGCGGGTACCTTTCACCAAACGGATGATTTGGTAAATGATAAGTCCCACCAGAAAGATGTCCAGGAAGTCTTCCCAGCGCATGGACATCATGGAGTCTAATAATTTGGGGAAACGGTCTAGGATCATCTTTTTTTAGCTTAATCGTGAGGGCTTATGATTGATGAGTTTACTATTAAAGCTTTTTTTAAAAAGGCCTGCTCTTCATTTAGCTCCATTCATGGAGGGTGCCTTGGGAAATGCGCCAGGCTACTTTCAAGGCCTCAAGGGTGGGTGCCGTATTGTGGACGCGCACCAGCTGTGCCCCTTGGAAGACCGCGATGGCAGAAGCTGTAGCTGTTGCGTAGTCCCTTTCCAGGGGCGGGATTCCATCTAAGAGCTTTCCCAAAAAGGCCTTGCGGGAAAGGGCCATGAGGCTAATGTAACCTGTGGGATAGACCTCATAGAGATTGCGTAAGAGCAGAAGGTTATGGTCAGTATTTTTCCCAAAACCCAGGCCAGGGTCTAAGATGATATGTTCCTTTGGGACCCCGGCGCTTTCAGCTGCTAGGGCCCTTTCCAAAAGGAAGTCCCGAACTTCCTTTACCACGTCCTTGTAATGGGGCTCAAGTTGCATAGTGCGAGGCTCGCCCTGCATATGCATTAAGATAATGGGAACCCCTTTTTCCGCAGCTACGGATAAGATCTCCGGGTCTTTGCGGCCGGCATAGATGTCATTGACAATGGCAGCCCCAGCGTCTATGGCCTTGGCCGCTATGGAGGCCTTGTAGGTATCCACGGAAATGGGGGCATTGCTATTGGAGGCCACAAGAGAGCTTAAAACCGGTTCCAAACGCCGCCACTCTTCGGCCTCCGGGGTAGGAAGGGATCCAGGGCGGGTGGTCTCTGCGCCCAAGTCCAGGATATCAGCCCCTTCTAAAAGATGGCATCTAGCCTTTTCTATGGCAGCATTGCTTTCATAGTGGAGCCCCCCGTCGGAAAAGGAGTCAGGGGTGATATTAACTATGCCCATGATCCTAGGCCTTGTAAGATCCAAGGTAAAACTGCGCCCATCGGGGTGGGACCAGCTAAGCGAGGTGGGCCTTTGTGAGATTTGCGGCATGGTGCTCATAGGCGGTTTTTAAGAGGGAGGTGTGTCGTTTTTGTTATTTTTTTTGGAGAGCGAGACGGAATTAAGATCATCATCTTCTTCGGGAATCTCATAGCTATCCTTATCGCCGGGATCATCTTCGTCCTCGTCCTCGTCCTTACTAGAGCTTTGCTTTTGGCCCCTCTTGTCGGAAGAAGAGGATTTCTTGGAGCCGGAGGATTTGGAGCGTTTGCTCCCTTCCTCGTGCTCAGCTTCAGGGTCTAAGGATTCAGCCACCTCGGGAATGGGAAGGCCCTCGGCTAAGATGGCGTCTCTGGCAATATCTACCGCCTCGTAGGCGTCTATGGTCTCCCTTTCCAAAAGGAGCTCGGCTAGGGTCTTTAATACGTCCATGTAACGGCTAATAAGTTCCTTGGCCTTTTCGTAGCCGCTTAAGACTAAGGAATTTACCTCGGCATCTATACGCTGGGCCGTCTCTTCGGAATAATCCCTATGCTGGGCTATTTCCCGGCCTAAGAAGATCTGGTCCTCTTGTTTGCCAAAGGTCAAGGGGCCTAAGACCTCGCTCATGCCATAGCGACAGACCATATTGTGGGCGAGCTTGGTGGCCCTTTCTATGTCATTGCCAGCCCCTGTGGTCATCTGGTTTAAGGCCAACTCCTCAGCCACTCTGCCGCCCATTAAGATAGCCAGCCTGGTCTTAAAGAAATCCCGGCTAAAGGTGTACTTGTCCTCGGTTGGCAAATACTGTGTGACACCTAAGGCCCTGCCCCTGGGTATGATAGAGACCTTGTGGAGGGGATCGGAATAGGGTAAGAGGAGGGCAACCAAGGTGTGGCCTGCCTCGTGCCAGGCCGTGGTCTTCTTTTCCGCCTCGCTCATGATGAGGCTCTTGCGCTCCACGCCCATCATAATCTTGTCCCTGGCGGCCTCCAGATCGGAGCCCTCCACCTCTTCCTTATTGAGGCGGGCCGCCATTAAGGCGGCTTCATTGATGAGGTTCTCGAGGTCGGCTCCGGAAAATCCAGGGGTTCCCCTGGCCACTGTCATAAGACTCACGCTGGAAGCTAGGGGAACTTTTTTGCTGTGGACCTTTAAGATCTGTTCTCTGCCGCGTACATCAGGAACAGGCACCACCACCTGGCGGTCAAAGCGGCCAGGGCGCAGGAGGGCTGGATCTAAGACGTCCGGGCGGTTGGTGGCAGCGATGATGATGAGTGCATCATTGGGCTCAAAACCGTCCATTTCCACTAGGAGCTGATTTAAGGTCTGCTCCCTTTCGTCGTGTCCTCCCCCCAAGCCTGCCCCGCGGTGGCGTCCCACGGCATCTATCTCATCGATAAAGAGGATGCAGGGGCTATTTTTCTTGGCCTGGGCGAACATGTCCCTCACCCTGGAGGCCCCCACGCCCACGAACATCTCCACGAAATCTGAGCCGCTTATGGAAAAGAAGGGAACTCCGGCTTCTCCGGCTATGGCACGGGCCAGTAAGGTCTTGCCTGTACCGGGTGCCCCCATCAAGAGTACCCCTTTGGGGATCCGGCCTCCCAGGCGCACAAATTTACCTGGCTCCCTTAAAAAGTCAATTATTTCCTCCAGTTCCCCCTTGGCCTCCTCAATACCAGCAACATCTTCGAAGGTAACTTTTTTCTGCTCGTCGGAGAGCATCTTGGCCCGGCTCTTGGCAAAGGTCATAGCCTTGCCTCCGCCTTGCATTTGGCGCATGAAAAAGAGAAAGACCACCACTAGCAAGATGATCTGAAAGAGACCACCTAAAAAGGTATACCAATGGGTAGAGGGAGGGGGAGCTACGGTTAACTTGACGTTCTGCTCCCTTAGGGTGGGAAGCAGGGCCTCGTCATAGGGCATGTAGGCAGTCCAGTGGGCCTTGGAGTCTTTAAAGGTGACGACTATCTCGCCTTGGGACAGGGTGGCCTCGGAGACCTCCCCTTTACTTATAGCCTCAAATACCTGGGAGTAGCTTTGGCGGGTGACGTCTTCGGTGGGTTTGAAGTAGTTGAATAGTCCCAAGATAACAAGGACTATCAAGGCCCATATTATTAGGTTGCGGGAAAATGTATTCAAATTATTTTGCTCTCAAAAGGCGGGTTATAAAAAAGCTTGGAAAAAAGTTCAAAATGTAAAAAAAAGACCATCATCATAGCTTTGACACGAAATATTTATACGCCAAACTGGGCTTCTTTTCAACTTTTAAGCAACTGGTGTATAAAATAAAAGCCCCAAAGTCAAGAGGCGCTGGGTCAAATCAGACTTGGGAAAACTATATAAAATCTATTATATTTAGATAAATTTCATATTGTTAGTATAAATTATATATTAATATGAAATTTAGAGAAAGATTATTCAAATATTTCATAGCCAAGGCACAGCTTAGCGGCTAATGGGGGGCGCCTAAAGTAAAGGCACAAGCAGCTATAGAGGCGGCAATACTCCCCAAGACTAAGGCGCAGACTAGTGGGGAGACTAGTGGGCAAACTAGGGTGCAAACTAGTGGGCAGACTAGGGCACCAATTTAGGGGCATAAATTAGCTAAAAAAGGCAAGAGGGCCTAAAGCAAAAAAAATGCCCCGGAGCCGTCGCTCTGGGGGGCCTTAATAACCAAGGGGGCTTATTTCAACCTGTAGGTAATGAGGCCATGGGTAGGATCGTATGGAGAGACCGCAACTTCCACCCGATCACCTAAAAGTACCCTTATTTTAAAGCGTTTCAAGCGACCGGAGAGCATGGCTCTTATCCGCACACCGTCTACGGTTTCCACTTCCATGCGTCCGTCACCATAGGTATTGGTGACGCGGCCTTCGAGTTTTATAAGATCTTCGCGGGTCATTATGCTCCTTAATGTGTAATAGGACAAAATAGTCCTTAGCTCTCCAAAGAGGTGGCCTCTTATGGAGGCCATTTATTATAACCCCAATGTCTTTTTGATTCAAGGGCGCCCTGGCAATTAGCTAGCTAGAGATCCAAATGGACCTCCGTTACCCCCTGGCCCCCTGGCGCGTCCAATGGACTTTTAAAATCCAGTACCTTGGGGTGTTTGCGCAAAAAGTCTAAAATGCCGCTCTTTAATTTACCTGTGCCAGTGCCGTGGATGATGGTCAAGGTTTCCCCTCCGGAAAGTATAGTCCTGTCTATCTCCCTATCTATCTCATCTATTGCCTCGTCCACTGTGCGCCCCAAGAGATTTAAAGTGGAAAATGGGTTATCCCTTGGGCTTACGGAGATATTTATTGCTCCGGACTTCACACCTTTTTTCTTGCGTCCCTTTCCCAATTCCACAAGCTTGGCCTTTACTACTACCTTCCCGCTGGTGACAGTACCTTCCCCCCTCTGGTGGTTCCAGGAGCTTATAGTGCCATATTGCTTAAGCTTGCGGATAAAAACCTCATCTCCGATGTTTAGGTCTTGGGGGGCCGGGACTATTTCTTCCGGGATAATATCTATCGCTCTGGCCTCCAAGAACTCCTTTTCCAGCTTGGAGCGGGTGACCCCAATGGAGACTGGGTTGGGTTTTTCCCCGCTTTTAAGGGCCTTTTTCACCTCGTCTTTGAGCTCTTCAAAGCCCAGGCGGTACCTTGAAAGGGCCATCTTCATGCGGATGTCCCTATCCTTGGATTCTCTTTTTAAGCGCTCCACTTCTCTGGCATAGAGGTCCTTGCTCTCGGAAAGGGACTTTACAAGGGAGAACCTTTCCGTCTCCAAGAGCTCCTTTTCCCTAATTAGTTCACCTCTGGCCTCTTCCAGCTTTTCCAAGAGCTCTAAGGACTTCTGATGTCCCTCATCTAAATAGCCTTTTGCCCTTTCCAATAAATGTTGGGGAAGGCCTAAGCGCCCTGCCATGGCCAGACCCCCAGACAGGCCCGGGGTGCCATAGGCTAGACCGTAGGCCGGAGACCCATCGGTCTTACTATTTACAGCAACGGAGACGACGCCTGGGGTAAGAGCTGCCCAAGTCTTAACCAAATGGAAGTGGGTGGCAGCCAAGACCCAGGCCCCGCTTTGTAAAAGGTATTCCAGGACAGAAAGGGCCAAGGCCGCGCCTTCGGCTGGGTCCGTGCCCCCGCCCAATTCGTCTAAAAGTATCAAAGAGCCTTGACCTGCCTCTTTTAAGACTTCTATTAGTTTTAAGACATGGCCGGAAAAGGTGGAAAGATCGGAGGCTATATCTTGGCTATCGCCCATGACAGCTAGGATCCGCTCTGGCAGATCCACCTGGGAGTCCTCTTTGGCGTGGATAAAGAGGCCGCTTTTAGCCAGGAGCAGATTTAAGCCCAAGGTCTTTAGAGCTACTGTTTTCCCCCCGGTATTGAGCCCGGAGATAACCAAAAGCGGAGCCTTAGGGTCGATAAAGAAATCCAAGGGGGTCATCTTCCGCTTTTGGGCGGCCAAGGTCTCTTCCAAGAGGGGATGGCGCAGGCCCAGGATGCGAAGGCCTGCGCCAGGGAGATAATTTGGCCTGATGGCATGGGCTTCTATAGCTATGCGGCCCAAGGTGAGATAGAGGTCCATGAAAGTAAGTATCTTAGCTGAGTGCTCCATTGAGGTGGCAGCTACCCTTCCTAAGGCGGAAAGCCGGTAGAGGATCCTCTCTATCTCGTTTTTTTCTTTGGCCTTTAGGTAAGCCAGGTGGTTATTGTCTTCTACAGTCTCCAAAGGCTCCAGATAAGCCGTCTGGCCGGATTGGGACCAGTCGTGGATGAGCCCTCGGTTTTTCCCTGCCCCTGCGCGCACCGGGATGACAAAGCGGTCCTGGCGCATAGTTACTATCTCATCGCGCACAATAGAGCTAAATTCTTGGGAGCGCATGAGAGAGACAAGTTTTAGAGAGAGCTCTTTTTTAGCTAAAGAGGCCTCTTGCCTTACCCGCATTAGTTCAGGGGAGGCACTATCTAAGATCTCCCCATCTGGGGAGATACTATGTTCCATCTCCCTTAAAAAGTCCGCGTAATCACCCAATTCCATAGCCTGGGCATATAAGAGGGGGGCAATTTCCTCCATGGGCTCAAAAAAGGCCTTGACGTCCCGGCTGGTCTGAGCCTCTCCTTTTAACAGGATGAGCTCAGTGGGACTTAAAACTGAGCCCTCACGTCCCAAGTGATCCAAAAGCTTTCCTAAATCTAGGTGTGCCGAAAGGGGCGGCCTTCCAGCTCTCAAGACTACGGCCCGTGCCTCATCTAAGATGTCAAAGGAATGAAGTATTTCCTCCGGTGAGAGATTTGGGTGAAGTTCCAGGGCCTTTTGGGCCCCCGGGTCCGACTGGGTCTTAAGGGCTATATAATCCAAGTATTGCAGGTATTCCCGCTCTAAAGGGTCTTGGCTGTCGTGGGTTTCAGTCATCATACTGTTTTTTCTAACTAGACAAATAATTTGTGAATTTTACTAATCTTCTAGAATTTTACTCGATCTTTTGGAGCTTAGAAAGCCTCCCCCGGCTCTTTGCCTAAAAGAGGCTAATAAGGGAAGTCTTTAATGCTATAGCCCAGAAACTGGAAAAGTAGCATAGGAATTTTTGTAAAAGTGCTAAGCCTAAAATCTTAGCTCTTACTTTCTCCATAGGTTAGATCTTTTTAGCTCACCTTAAGTTAGGGGAAAATTGTCATTGAAATTTTTTTTAGCCCTTTAATTTGGCTCTACTTTATTTAAGGTAGTAAGATTTTTATTGGAGAGCCAGTAATGCTAAATTTACCGCGTAAAAATGAAATACTTTTTATCTTCTCGTACAAAAAAGAGCTAGCTCGAATTTAAAGAACTTTTTGAGAGATTTGCAAGATTTGCAAGATTTGCAAGATTTGAATTGATAGATTTGCAAGATTTGATAGAATTGATAGATATTTTCTAAAATTTAAAGCCCCATGATTATGAAAAAAACTAAAAAAATATTGAATAAAACAAAAAGCCTTTCAATAAAGAAAATTAAAAACTCTTAGCAAAGGATTTTTTATGGGAAAACGTGATAGCTACAGAGAGCTATTTGAATGCTAATTAAAAAATCATAAAAAGAAAAGGGCCGCTTATTATCTTATCTAGCAAGATAAAGGTGCCCCTTTTTTCTAAAGGAGTTCTTTAATTATATTCACTAAGTATCGCTTTTCCTTTAGTAAAGTTAAGGTCTTCGGTATATAAGGCCTTTCCAGAGATGACTCCGTAGAGTTGCGGTGCTATCTGTTTTATCCTTATTAGGTCATCCAGAGTTGCAATCCCTCCGGAGATTATTGTGGGAAGGGAAGATACTTTTGCCACTTGGGCGGCCAGCTCGATGTTGGGACCCTCGCGGGTACCGTCCCTTTCAATATCGGTGTGGATGACGTAAGAGATCCCCAGGTCTTTAAGGCTGCTAGCCGCAATTAAGAGATTTCCCCCGTCTTTGAGCCAACCCCAGGTCTTTAGAGTCAAGCCGGAAGAATCTAAGGCAGCTACAATCTGCCCTGGATAGAGCTCGGCGGATTTGCGCACCAGGTCGGGGTTCTCCGAGATAGCCGTGCCCATGATGAGCCTTTCTATCCCCAGGTCCAAAAAATACTCCACAGCGCCCAGGTCTTTGATGCCTCCGCCCAGCTCTAAGGGAACCTTTACCCTGTCTCGGATGGCTTTGATGGCAGCGCGGTTAGTAGTCTTTCCTAAGGAGGCGTCAAGGTCCACCAGGTGAATGAGCTCAGCTCCGGCTTCGGCCCAGCGTTCTGCCATGGCGGCAGGGTCGTCTCCGTAGACAGTGGTCTTGTCAAAGCGTCCTTTAAATAGGCGCACGCATTTCCCATCCTTTAGATCTATAGCCGGAATGAGGAGCATAGGTACAGGCCCTTGTAAGATGAGCTTTTCACAGGACCCCCTTGGTGCTAATGGCACTTGTTGTACTCTTAGCTAATGCCACTTTGGCTGCCAGGCCCACGGCCTTGAAGATGGCCTCTGAGAGGTGATGGCTATTTTTTCCCCTGCGCCCTGTAATGTGAAGCGTCCAGCCGGCGCGGCTTATGAGGGCGCGGAAGAATTCTTCCACCAGGCAGAACTCGAAGTCCCCTGTGCGCTCCTGGGGAAACTCTACGTCAAAGACCAGGAAGGGACGCCTGCCGGCGTCCAAGGCCACCTCGGCTAGGGCATCGTCCATTGGAATAAGGGCAGAGCCGTAGCGGACGTGGGAGGGATTATCCCCCAGGCAGCTCGCCAAGGCGTCACCTATTACTAGTCCAGTGTCCTCCACTATGTGGTGTTGATCCACGTGGGTATCCCCCGTAGACTCCAAGGTGATGCCCCAGCCGGCATAGGTAGTAAGAGCTGTGAGCATATGGCCGAAAAAGCCGGCTGGGGTTTGGATTTTTATCTCACCGCCATCCAAATTTAAGGTGACTTTGATTTCAGTCTCCTTGGTCTTGCGCTCTATTGTTGCAACCCTCGTTTCCATTTTTCTCCTTAAACACCATTACTAGCTAGAAATATTTTTAGCTAAGGGATAATTATAGCCTTTTTAGCTATTTTCAATTAGAAGATACGGGTCTAATCCGTAACCCCTCCTATGGGGAGGGCCACTAAGCCGGTGCGCGCCATGGCCTTGATATGGAAGGGGGCAAGTCCGTTTATGGCCGTATCCACGCTCTGGGCGGAACCAGCTATCATGACTGTGGCACTATCCCTTTCTATGCTCTTTATTGTGAGGCCCAAGAGTGCAATGAGGCTCATGATCTCGGTCTTTTTCTCCGGGGTAAAAGAGACGGTTATGAGGGCAAGTTCTCCAGTCAAGGCGAGCTCGTGGGGAATGGCATCCACTTTAATTACATCTATTAGCTTTTCAAACTGGCGGGAGACCTGCTCTAAGACCTTTTCATCCCCTGAGACTACTAAGGTGATGCGGGTTATCTGGTGATTTTCCGTGGGACCGGCTGCGATGGACTCCACATTGTAAGCCCGGCGAGTCACTAAGCCCGCCACATGGGAAAGGACCCCAGGCTTGTTACGAACTAAGATAGAGATGATTTTCTTCATTTACATAAACCTTAGGAATCTGTCTCGTAAAAATCTGTCTGGCCGCGGCCAGCGGGGATCATGGGAAGGACATTTTCTTCCATATCCACTATGACGTCTAATAGGCCTGGGCCCTTGGAAGATATTAAGGCCCCAATGGCCCTTTCCACCTCATTAGGGTCTTCTATCCTCTGGGAGGGGATGCCGTAGACTTCAGCTAGCTTAGAAAAGTCTGGGTTGTACTCAAAGATGGTTTGGGAGTAGCGGCGCTGGAAAAAGAATTGTTGCCATTGGCGCACCATGCCCAGGCAGCCATTGTTGATAATGACTATCTTCACGGGAAGATTGTATTGCCTGATAGTTGCCAGCTCCTGGAGGTTCATTTGGAAACCCCCATCCCCTGAGACCAGGACCACAGGGTCCTTTCTACCAGATAAGCTTGCCCCAATGGCTGCGGGAAGTCCAAATCCCATAGTCCCTAAGCCGCCGGAGGATAAAAAGCGCCTGGGCTTTTTACTCTCTATGAATTGTGCGGACCACATCTGATGCTGCCCCACGTCTGTGACTATGATAGCCCCGCCCTTGGTGGCGGCAGATAAGGCGCTGATGACAGCTTGCGGTTTTATCTCCTTTAGGCTTTTGGGGATCGTAAGTGGATACTCTTTTTTAAGCTCCAAGATCCTCTTTTTCCACTCTGGTCTCTTGATGGGGGAAAGCTTTCTTTCCAGCTCCTCTAAAACCAATTTAAGGTCCCCGGAAACCGGCAGGTCCACAGAGAGCCTCTTGCCTATCTCCGCTAGGTCCAGGTCCACGTGGGCTATGCGGGCAAGAGGGGCAAAACGGCGCACATCACCTACCACCCTGTCATCAAAGCGCACACCCAGGCCAATGATGAGGTCGGCCTCGTTGATTGCAATGTTGGCGTACTTGGGTCCATGCATCCCGGGGAGCCCTAAAGAGAGGCTATGCCCGTCGGGAAAGATGCCCTTGCCCTGGAGGCTAGTTACTACCCCGATATCTGAGGCCTCGGCCAGCTTTAAGAGGGCTTCAGCCACATTATTCATGTTGGCCCCGCCCCCTACATAGAAGATAGGACGCAAAGAGCGGGTAAGGGCCTCAGCTAGGGCGCTTACTTGCTCAGCTTTAGGCGCCGGCTGGGGGTTGTAGCCAGGTATGGAGACAGGTTTTGGGATACTGGGATCCACGTGGGCAGTCTGGATATCTTTGGGGACATCCACCAGGACCGGTCCTGGCCTTCCAGAGGAGGTGAGATAATAGGCCTCTGATAAGGCGGGCAAGAGATCACTTGGTTCCTTTATTAAATAGTTGTACTTGGTAATGGGAATGGAGATCCCATAGATATCCGCTTCCTGGAAGCTATCTGTCCCAAGGGAGGTGGTGGGCACCTGTCCGGTTATGGCCAGTATTGGAACACTATCCATATGGGCATTGGCAAGGCCAGTTACGAGGTTAGTGGCGCCTGGGCCACTTGTGGCTATGACCACCCCGGTCTTGCCGCTGGCCCTGGCAAAGCCGTCAGCGGCATGTATTGCCCCCTGTTCATGGCGGGCTAAGATATGCTTTATCCCCGAGTCGTAGAGGGCGTCATAAAGTGGGATTATTTGGCCACCTGGATAGCCGAAGACCAGGTCTATCCCCATTTCCTTGAAAAAATGGACAATGGCCTGGGCCCCAGTCATTTCTTGGGGCGTTTTGTGTGGAGCCGTGGATTTACTTTTAGTTGTCAAAATTATCACCGGAAAGAGAAGAAAAAGAGGAAATATTTAGATCTTGCGCCTGAATTCTAGGGCCTCTTTGAGGGATCCCTGGTCAACGAATTCCAGGTCCATGCCAACGGGAAGGCCCCTGGCAAGCTTGGTGACCTTTACAGGAATATCCTTTAAGAGGTCAAGAAGGTAAGAACAGGTGGCCTCGCCATCCGGAGAACTGCCGGTAGCCAGGAGCACCTCTTGGATCTTGGAGCCATCAGGGAGAGGATTTTTCACGCGGGCAATTAAATCGTCAAGATAGAGGTCAGCTGGACCTATGCCGGAAAGGGGGCTGATGGCGCCTCCCAAGACGTGGTAACGGCCCTTGAAAATCCCTGACGACTCTATGGCCAGAAGGTCATTGGGAGATTCCACCACACAGATGACTGTAGAGTCTCTTTTGGGATCGCTACAGAGACTGCAGGGATCCTGGTCCGTGTAGTCATGGCATACGGAGCAGAAATGGATCTCGCGCTTGACTGCCAGAAGGGCTGAAGCTAAGGCTGCTATCTCAGAGGTCGGTCTCTTTAAGATATGGAAAGCGAGCCTTGTGGCGCTTTTGCGCCCCAAGCCTGGAAGTTTGGCTAGATTTTCTATGAGATCTGTAATCTGTTGTGGATAGCGCATCCCAAATTTGGTCCTTTGGCCTTAAAGATAATGCTCCATAAATTAGCAAGATAGAGGCTTATTTTCAAGAGGTTTTCTTCTAAGCCCCTAGTTAGGGCACCTTTTGGTATGCCCTGGAAATCCTCATCTTGCGAGGAGCATTTTCCATATTTTAGTGGGTTACCTAGATTCCCCTAAATAAAATTGCCAGGCTATGGGAAGAGAAGTTTAAATTAGGACTGGGGCAAATTTAAAGGCTTAAAGGGTCTTGGAGCCGCAAAAGAAAGAGGCAAGGGGAAGAATTTTTTACTGGATCCAAAAAGGGCATTAATAAGAAAAAACCTGAAAAAGCTAAGAAAACTTTTATGGACTAATTTTAATTGGTTTTGAAAAAGGGGGAGCAATTTTTGTTAGAGGTTTTATTTTTGTGCTAGTAGAGTAAGGGCGCGGATAAAATTTAGGCAAAGGGCAATATTTTTTTTGACTATTTTTAAAGACTACTAATCGTTTGGTTTTTCTAGGCTTTGCTATGGAATTAGTAACAGCCAAAAAAGTATTTACCAAAAAACCTCATCTAAGCTACGCCTTCTATTTCTTTTTTTAGTTACTAGTGGAGACTAATAAAATTTTTTGATTCTTACCTAGGCCTCCTAACAAATGGCCCTTATGGCTAAAGAGAAAATATTAATTGACAAATCAAGCGATTTTAACTAGATTGGGTGTGGATTAGTCCCCTCACTCCAACTATTCCAGCTATCTCAAAAGCTAAAAGCTTCTGGGATAGTAAGCGATTTCTTGTCTAACCCACAAGTTTAAGATAAGAGATTATTAGATAATTTTATTATATATAAATATCAGTAATTATATTTCTTTTACAACTGGCATGTCTTGGGGGGATGATCTATGGGTCCGCTCAAAACTTTTTCTCTTTTTCCTGCCCTCCTTTTAAGCCTTCTCTTCTTGGGAGAGGGTCTTCTTTGCGCCGCAGAACAAGATCCCTATATCCGCTGGGAATATAAATCTCCGCCAAGGCATCGCAATGGTATGGCTGGGGTAAATTTATTTCTGACCTCCAGTGACGGGGCCCCAATAAGTGATGCCTTTTGGTATTACCGCATTATCAGTCTGGAAAATTTTCGCGAAGTCAATTTCCAGCTTCCTCCCATTATAATCTCTGGGTATTTTGAACCCGGTACCAATGAACTTGTCATAAATTCCGGAAAATATATCTTAGTTGAGATCATGGGTAGTGCTATTTTGCACGGCAAGAGGTCCTATGCCCAAACCGGCGCTCTTCTTTTTGGGGAGGGGAAAGGCTACCAGCTCCCGGAGAGCAATGGCCCAGAACCCATCTGGCCTTCTTTCATGCTGATACGCTCTGGGGAGACCTATTGGCCCCAAACTGGACAAAGCTTTACCATGATCCCCCGTCCAGACTTTGGCATAGGAGAATTTGCAGCCTACGAGGGCACGGGGCCTGCCTCTGGCACCTTTGAAAATGGGCCCCATGGCCGCAGTTTCATTCCAGCAGCAGATCCAAAGCTCAATGCCCAGGGCAGCGCAGCTTCGAAACCAGTGTACTTCGTAGCCCCCTTGGAGGGCGGAGGGAACCTTTCCTATACAATTTATGTCCACCGTAACCGCTATGGCGGCGAGAATATGAACCTGGGGCTTATCATCTTTTTTTCCGGCTTTGTTGTCACGGTGTTTTTTCTGGCTCGGGTCTTTTACTTAAGGAGGGCATTGAGACATGCTGCTCAAGGTATATAGGCTCATAGTCCAGCACCTGTCGTTTATCATTTTAATCTACGGCGGGCGTTTTGGCGTGCAGTTGGGGCCGGCTGTACCTTGTTTCGCCTGTCCCTACGTCAATGGCTGTGGCGGTCAGTGCTATCTAATGGGGCTCCAGGGATATATAGGCTTTGGCATCTCTCTGGCCGACTTTTGGGGCTTTGAGGGCCTAAGGGCACTTTTCTACCTGGCTGTTTTTATTATCCTGGTGGTCTTGTTGGGCAAGATCTGGTGCGGCTGGATCTGTCCCTTTGGCCTTTTTCAGGATTGGCTTACCTATCTGAGGAGGAAACTAGGTTTTTCCAGCTTAAAGATTGAACCAGAAACCCTCCATAAGCTAGGCTACGTGAAATACATCCTTTTGGGCTGGCTAATTTTGGGGCCAATACTTGTAGATTTAAAGGTTCTCCATCCGGATTTTTATCTCCCTTTTTGTCAGATGTTCTGTCCGGCTAAACCCATTCTGCCCGTCTTTGGAGGTGAGTTTAGGCATTTCGCCTTAGATACTACCAACCTTGTTACCAGAATTGTTACCACCTCATCCCTTTTGGTGACTGGAGGCTTTCTGGCGGCAATGTTTGCCAGGCCCAGATTCTTTTGTACCTTCTGTCCCCTTTTGGCAATGATCCATTTTTTAGAGCCTTTGACCTTGCTCAAGCTAAAAAAAGAACCCCTCCTATGTCACGGCTGCGGCACCTGCCAAAGGGTCTGCAACATGGACGTGGAAGAGGTCTGCCTGGAAAAAGAAAAAAAAGATGTCCAGGTGGTGGATTGCATAAATTGCGGGGATTGCATAGCCTCATGCTCAGCCAAGGGGGCCTTAGGCTTTAGCTTTGCCGGAAAGACCTTGGTTAGTTCCTCCAGGGAACTCTCCCTGGGGCTTAAGACTAAAAAGACCAGCGCATGAAAAAGGATGATAGAAGCATAAGGCTTTTAGAGAGAGCCAGACAGAAATATAAAAGCGAGACGGAAACGGAAATAGAGCTCCTAATAGCAAGGGAAGACTATTTTCCTCACCTTGACTATTTTTTGGACCTCTTAAAAGATGGTGGGGACTTGGGGACAATTGCCCAAAGAGTGAGAAAACCAACAATAGCCCTCTTGTGCCTTCAGGCACCTATTGAGCTTTTCTGGGCGCAGGGTTTTTTCCCAGTAAAGATTTACTCCGGTTCCTATGGAGCCTCTAATCTTACATCTCCAAGACTTCCGGCCCTTATGTGCCCCACTTTGAAGGCTATTTTAGGCCGTGCTGAGATGGACGAAAGCTTAGCAGAAGTGCCCTGGGTCATACCCCTTACCTGTGACTGGGTGGTAAAGTTTAAAGAGACCAGGGAGCTTTTTGGCGAGTTCAGGCGCCCTGTGCATTTTTTGGAGGTCCCCAGGGTTAAAGATAGCCCCATTGCCAGGGACCGTTGGTTTTACGAGCAGTACTCTCTATCAGGTTTTTTGAAAAAGATTGGGGGAGAAAAGCTTAAGGCCAAAAACCTTTTGGCTGCCTTAAAGGTCATGGAAGAGGCCCGCAAGGCCCTTTTCCAATTGACCCGCTTGCGCCGCAGGGGTTTTATCGCCTCAGTTTTCTATGCCCTCATTACCAGCTCCTTTTTCTTAGATAATCCCACAAACTGGACTGCCAATGTCCTAAAGGTGGTGGAATTTCTAGACAAAAAAGAGCCCAAAGGGCTGCAAGAGGGGATCTTTCTCTCGGGATCTCCCATCTTCTTTCCCAATTTTAAGGCCCTCCATCTTATAGAAGAGGCGGGCCTCAAGGTCTACGGCGATGACCTTTGCTCTTCAGAGAGGATCTTTCCTCGCCATGTGGGGTTGACCGATACCTCGGAAGATGGCCTCATGCGGGCCCTGGCGGAAGCCTATCACAGGGGCTGCTTATGCCCAGTCTTTGCGGAAAATAGCCACAGGGCCTCTATTATCAAAGAAGCCTTGAGTGAGGCGCCCATCCGCGGTGTCATCTTTCATCTCCTAAAGGGCTGCCACCCCTATGAACTGGACTCTTTTTGCCTGGAAGAGTCTTTAAAGGAATGGGGGCTTAAATACCTTAAGATAGAGACCGACTATTCAATTGAAGATACTGGAAATCTTTTGACGCGCCTGGAAGCCTTTAGGCCTACTCTAGCCGAAAGTGAGCCGCTAGATGAATTAGCCGGTTGAAGGTAAGTAGTATTTAGGAGATAATCCTTGATGTCTTATGGGGATTTAGGTTAAGCTATTGCAGAAAAAGGCACTAGCTGGCATTAAGAAAGACATTGGGTCTATATGTGACAAATTTGAGGCCAAGGCTTTTTAGATAACATGCGAGATAAAATTTTAGTATTGCACGATTTAGATGATGAAAGCTTAAAAGAGATAAGCTTTGGAGAAGAGCTCTCTGAGGAAACGGAATTTACTTTCTTTGCTGCCCTCCCAAAGGTTGCCCCCTGCAGAGGCTGCTTTGGCTGCTGGGTACTGACTCCTGGAAAGTGCGTCATTAATGACAGAGGTGCCTCATTTACTGCCGAAATGCGGATGCACGAGGAGCTGATAATTGTAAGCGAGCTGATATTAGGTGGCTATTCGCCGGCCATTAAGGCGGTTTTAGATAGGTCAATAGGGTATCTCATCCCCTTTATACATACTAAAGATGGGAAATCGGTACACAACCAAAGGATAAAAAAGGACATCTATGTAACAGCTGCCTTTTACGGCGAGGCTAGCCCCCAGGAAACGGCACTAGCGGAAAGACTTTTTAGCGCAAATGCTTTAAACCTTGGAGCGCGAAGCTTTAAAAGCCTTTTTTTCCCCTCCCCAAAAGAGATAATATTTTCATGAAGGTAGCTCTATTGGACGGAAGTCCCCAACCTAATAAAAGCGCAAGCCTTTTGCTCCTGGAGGCAATTAAGGGATTTTTGGGAAAAAAGGCTTCTTTTTCTTTACTGAAGGCCAAGCTGCCAGGAGATTTTAAGTCCCTTATGGCAAATGATTCTTTGGTTCTTGCCTTTCCCCTGTATGTGGATACCTTTCCCTCCCAGGTTATAGCTTTTTTAGAAGAGTTTGCTATCGTAAATAAAGACTTGCCGGAAAATAGTAAGAGCCCAAAACTTTATGTAATTGTAAATTGCGGCTTTCATGAGACCAGTCGCTCTCTTTTGGTGCTGGAGCAATGCCGCCTCTTTGCTATGAAGGCAAATCTCTCATGGGGACAGGGTTTGGCCATTGGAGGAGGGCCCTTAACCCTTATGTTTCCCGATTCCCTACCCAAGGGAATCTGGCCCTTTGGTAAGTACGTAAAGGCATTAAAGACCATGGCTTCAAATATCTTAAAACTTGTCCCAGGCCCAGATTTAGAATCCTCCCCTTCCATGCCAAGATGGCTATACAATATGGGTGCCAATCATCATTGGAAGGTCCTTATTAAGAAAAACGGCCTGCCTGTCAAAGACCTCTACAAGGTATACGAGCCTTAATTAGT